>WRBI01000022.1 GCA_009784625.1 Oscillospiraceae bacterium
GGGGGATTCTTAAGGGGGGCCAGCTGGGGGCGTGCCCCCTGCCCCCCTTAAGCGGCCTTTTTGGTTACTTTTTTGGTCGTGGAAAAAAGTAACTCGGGGGCTTGGGGGCGAAGCGCCCCATTCCTTTTCCATCGGAGATTCCGATTAAAGTCCTTAATGTCCGAAAGGCAAGGATTTCGGAAATTCCAGTTAAATGCCCTTAAGACCCGAAACGCAAAACAAAGCACCCCATTCCAATTTAACCATCCTGCGGCACACCCTTAATCGCCAGCGATATCCGCTTCTTATTCAAATAAACATCAACCACTTTCACCTTAACAATCTGCCCCACCTTAACCGCATCCAGCGGATGTTTCACAAACCTCTCAGACAACCGCGAGATATGCACAAGCCCATCCTGATGCACACCGATATCTACAAACGCGCCAAAATCGGTGATATTCCGCACAGTCCCGGTCAGGATCATCTCCGCCTCCAAGTCTTCCATGCTCATCACATCCTGACGAAGAATCGGCGGCGGCAGCTCATCCCGGGGATCCCTACCCGGCTTAAGCAGCTCATCGATGATGTCTTTCAGCGTCGGTTCACCGACCCCGACCTCTTTGGCCAGCGGGCCAATCCCCAGCTCTCTGGCTTTCTCGCGCAAGCCATGCACCCCGCCTTTATCCAGGTCGGCCAATACAAACCCACAAGATTTCAGTACCGCTTTAGCCGCCTTGTAGCTTTCCGGATGAACGGCAGTGTTGTCCAACTGGTTTTCGCCGCCTTTTACCCGCAAGAACCCGGCGCATTGCTCAAACGCTTTCTTGCCCAGCTTTGGAACTTTGAGCAGGCCGCTCCGGCCGCTGAACGGGCCGTTTTCTTCCCGAAAGGCCACAATGTTCTTGGCCACCGTCTTGTTCACACCCGAAACATAAGACAACAAACTGTGGGAGGCCGTGTTCAAGTCAACACCCACGCTGTTTACGCAGTCTTCGACCACCCCGCCCAGCGAATCATCCAGCTTGGCAGGCGGCATATCGTGCTGGTACTGCCCCACCCCGATGGCTTTGGGGTCAATCTTGACCAGCTCGGCCAGCGGGTCCTGAATCCTGCGCGCAATCGAAACCGCACTGCGCAGGCTCACATCAAACTCGGGAAACTCCTCAGCCGCCAGCTTGGACGCCGAATAGACAGACGCCCCCGCCTCGCTGACCACCATATAACTCAACTTTAACTCAGGCAGCTCACCGATCAGCTCAGCCACAAAGCGTTCGCTTTCGGCCGACGCGGTTCCGTTCCCGATGGATATCACGTTCACTCCATGTTTTTTGATCAGGGCTTTGAGTGTCCGTTTCGCTTCGTCAACCTTGTTTTGAGGCGGAGTCGGATAGATGACGGTGACGTCCAGCACTTTGCCCGTGTGGTCAACCACCGCGATCTTGCAGCCGGTGCGGTAGGCCGGGTCAACCCCAAGCACCACCCGATCTTTGAGCGGTGGCTGCATAAGCAGCTGCTCCAAGTTTGCTTTGAACACATCGATGGCGCTGTCCGCCGCCTTTTCGCTGAGCATCCCGCGCAGCTCGTTTTCCAGCGACGGGAACAACAGGCGCGAAAACCCGTCGTCAAGCGCTTCGACCAGCACTTCGCGGGCGGGCGACTTCCCTTTTAAAAACTGGTCGTAAATGACCCCCATACAAGCGGGCGCGTCGATCTCCAGGCCGACTTTGAGAAACCCCTCCCGCTCGCCGCGGTTGATGGCCAATATCCGGTGGGGCGGGATTTTCGCAAACGGCTCACGGTAATCGGCGTACATCGAATAGACATTGTCCTCGTCTTTGGCCGCGGCCGTCTTCACTTCGCAACCGCGGGCAAGCAATTCCCGCAAGATTTTGCGCACTTCGGCACTGTCAGACAAAGTTTCGGCCACAATGTCTTTTGCCCCATCCAGCGCCGCCTGCGGGTCAGGCACACCTTTTTCCTCGTCCACATACTGCGCCGCCAATGTTAACGGATCGGGCATCTCCCGCTTTTGTTCGAGCAGTGTTTCGGCCAGCGGCGCAAGCCCACGCTCGCGCGCGACCGAAGCGCGGGTTTTCCGCTTTTGCTTATATGGCCGGTATAAATCCTCGACTTCGGCCAGGGTGACCCCGGCACGGATAGCGGCTTCAAGCTCGCCGGTCAGTTTGCCCTGCTCGTCGATCGAGCCGATCACCTCGTCTTTTCGCTTTTCGAGGTTTTGCAGATAGCTCAACCGGGTGGAAAGTTCGCGTAGCGTATCGTCATCCAAACTGCCGGTGACCTCTTTCCGGTAGCGGGCGATAAACGGGATGGTCGCGCCCTCGGCGATCAGGTTTACCGTGTTTTCCACCTGCCAGAGCTGCAGTGACAGTTCTTTGGTCAGTGTCTCGTTGATGGTCATGTTGTATCTATCCTCCAAGATGATTATTGCTAAATTGCCTCTACCCGCCGGTCTTCCCAAACTTCCAAAAGGTCACCCAACACCCGGTCGATGTAGGAAGACGGCGTCAGGAACACCCGCCCCTCATTCACCCGGGCAAAGTGCCTGAGTGGTACGTTTGACTCATAAAAGCTGACGGTCAAGTCTGTCCCGTCGGCGTAGCGGTAAATGAAATTCAAAACCGGCCGGCCCGGCTCGGTTTGCTGGTCTTCATGCATCTCAAGCGTTGCCGAAATCAGGGTTGTAAAAAACCGCCGGAAGTTTTCGGTATCCAGCGTCAGGTCGGGGGTTGTAACGATAGGCGCGTCTTCTTCGTCTCTTTCGATCTCAAAAACGTGGACATGCCCACCCCGGCCACCAAAGACCGCGACTTGGACAGCAGCCAGTTCTTCAAGCAAAGGCGAGGCCGCAAAAGGCGACATTAGCTGGTAAAATTGCACATCCAGCCAGAGCAGGCCGTGTTCGCCAATCGAGTAGAGCAGTGGCACGCCTTCCCGGTAGATGAGCACCATTCCGGCTTCGTCCGGTTGTGTGGCCAAAATTGAAAAGCCGCCGTACTCGCCACCCTCAACCGTCAGTGTCGACCAGGGCCGGTCAAAGCCGAGCGCGTCCAAGTCGGCTTGGGACGGGTTGACCGCCACCACCCGGTGGGCGATCATCCCAAAGGCCGCGTGTAAAATCCCCGGCCCGGTCAACGGGTTGAGTTCGTGCGCAAAAGGCGCGGTCAATTCAAACTCCCCGCGATTGGCAACGATTGTTACCTCGCCCGTCTCTTCGCGGACAGCGCCGCCCAGCGTCATCGAGTCAAACACCATCGGCCAGCCGCTCATGGGTGTGATATTCATGTTCATATAATCAAAGGGGGTGAGCAAAAAATTATCCACTGCTGTGACCGGGACAAGATAGATCGCGCCGTCTTCATCCAGCTGAATATATACACCGACGTTGCCGGGGGCAACGTCCCCGATCTTTATGGTGCGCGTTCCCTGCTCTTCAAAGTCCAGAACAACCGTTGCACGGGCTGGATTTAACCCAAAAACGCGCAGGTCGGCCACTTCCACATCCACCAGTTCCAGATAAGGCAGGTTGCGCGAAGCGCCCAGCACCCCGCCAATCCGCGCGCTATCAACCGGCAGATCCTCCATCCCGGGGATGGTTGCCCGGCTGACCATATTATTCCGCGCGGGGTCAATCTCCAAGCGCAAGAGGGTGAACGGCTCGCGATACCCGCCCGAAAAGTGAGCGGAAAGCGGCGGCATATCGTACTGAAAGAGGAAGGCAAGCTCAGCCGGCCCGGTCGATTCGTTTTCATGGGCTTCTTCCTGCCATACAATGAAAAAACCGAGACCGAGCACCAGCAGCAGGGCGGCCAGCCCGCCGGTGATCATCAGTTTTTTTCGCAATCCGCCAACCACCAATCTTTAAAGATGTCTGCGCCTGATAAAGATGACGCCGCCCGCAAAAACAACAACCAGCGGCAAAACGATCACAAACAACACACCGTATATAATGGTCTGGAAGTCGGTGATCGGCAGGGGGGTTGCCCCAATCACGGTGGGTGCGATGGCCACCCCGCCCATATGCTCACTCAAACCTTCGAACAAACCGAGAATGTATTGCGCGTTCCCGATGTGCGGGTTAAGCAGCATGTTCACATCCACAAAATCGCGGGACGCGAAAACCGCAACGGTCGACACCCGCCCGGCCTCGTCGTAATCACCGGTGAACGCCTCGTCCTGGCTGAGCGCGAGCGCGGCGAACGGGCCGGGCATTTCGCTCATGGCCGGTGACCAGCCGTTTTGCGCGTCCAGCGGCTGCAAAACCGCCGACTCCCCAAAGATCATAGGTGCGCTGACTGTCCGCGCCCCCCGCTGGTGAAAGAGAAAATCCAGCGGCCGGGCGTTTGGCATGATCGAGAAAAAATCAAACGTGTGCCGGGCAAAAACATCCTCGGTGTAGTGTACGGCCGAGAGGTACGGTCCGCCCCAGGTCATGTTGAGGTCGGTTTGGTAGACGATCCCGGGCAGTACTAAAATCCCCCAGTCGGCCAGAAACATCTCCAGATTTGGCAGCGGCGGCTGGTGCACCCCGGCAAAATAGACAAGCGTTACATCCCGCTCACCCAGCAAAAACCGCTCGATCTTCGCGATGACGTCTTCGGGGTAATCGCGGGTGGGCGAATTGATGACCAGAATGGTCGCCTCAGGGTGAATCTCTTCGGTCAGGATGTTCTGGCTGACCACCCGGTAGCGGTTGGTCTCGAGCAGGGAAACAAGCCCGGACGAGTCGCTCTCGCCGAAACCGGCCAGCACAGACACGGTCACCTGCCTGTCCATCGTCATAAACAAGATCAGCCCGGTCATCATCTGTTCGGCGCGGGAGGACGCAATCCGACTGCCGAACACGTCGGTTTCGATGTTGAAAAGTTCAAAGACACTCAGCGTCTCAACCCGATCCTCCGTCACCAGCAGGATGGTCTGTGCGTTGAGCTGAAACTGCGGGAACCGCGCGGCAAACGCGGGGTCACGGGTCAGATCGATGTATTCGAGTGTGATTCGCGGGGAGAGCGCCGCGTACTGGCGGATCACCTCGTTGGCCTGCACAAAATATTCGCCCGCCGCCGTCAAACCGGTTTCGGGGGTGAGCACGTAAATGGCAAGATCCATTTCCAGCTGCGCAATGAAGTCCCGGCTCTCCTGCGTCAATACAAACGCCTGCTCGGCGGTCAGATCCAACCGCCACTGATGCCGCTCGGCCAACACGCCGACAAATAAATTGAGCGCCACAATAATCGCGACCACCAGCGCGGTGATGGCGGTGGCCACACTGCCCTGCCGGAAAACCCGGCTCTTCCAGATACTTACCAGCTTTTGCTTCATTTAGCTCCACCGCCTTTTTTCGAAAACGCGTATGGTCAAAAAGAGGAAGATGGCGCAAACGCTGACAAAAAACAGGATGTCCGCGATGCGGAAAATCCCCAGCCCGAAGCTGAAGTACCGTTCGTAAAAAGAAATCGCGCCGACCACCGCCGCCAGCGGCCCGGTAAAGACCGCACGCAAAGCGCCCACCATCAGAAAAAACAGCCCGACCCCAAAACTGCCCACCGCCGCAATCACCTGATTTTCAGTCAGCGCCGAAATAAACAGGCCGATCGAAATCAGCGCCATACCAAGCAGCAATGTGGCGATCAGATTACCAAACACCAGCCCCCAATTGGGCGAGGTAAACGTCGCGATCAACAACGCGTAGACCAAAGTGACCGACAACCCGATCACAAAGACAGCCACCGCGGCCAGATATTTGCCAAGCACCATCCCGGTTAGAGAGACCGGCGCGGTCAACAGCCCCTGCTCGGTTTTGCTCTTGCGCTCCTCACTGAGCAGGCGCATGGTCAGAATTGGGATAAGAAAAAGCAGCAGCGTGTACAGGCCGCCAAACACGCCGCCCAGATTCGCGTTCATCCCAAACAGGTTGTTCGCGAAAAAGAAGTATCCGGAAAAAAAGTAAAAGACCGCGAGAAAAATAAACCCCACGGGTGATCGAAAGTAAGCCCCAAGCTCCTTACGGGCAATGGCCAACAAAGTAATCCCCCCTAATGTCAGTTGAAAGTTATGGCATCGCTGACGCGATTCATTTTAAATGATCTCCACGAAGCGGACACCACAACTGTCCACTGTCAATTGTCAACTGCCCGTTGCGTCAGCTGCAAAAACACATCTTCAAGGCTCATCTCGTCGGCTTTCAGGCCGAGAAGCGGCCATCCCTTTTGAGACAGCGCGGCAAAGAGCTCGCGGCGCGGATCAGCCTTCTCTTTTGCCTGAATCGCCCAGTCGGCGGCGTCCTTTTCTTTCTCACCCAGACACTCAGCGCCGGATATACCGGGCAGCTTGGCCAGCAAATCACCCACCCGGTCTTTCGGCCCGGCAATGCGGGCGATCAGTTTGCCTGATCTGCCAAAGCTTTGCGACAGCTTTTCGGGCGCACCATCCGCCACCACCACCCCGCTGCTCAGCACCAGCACCCGGTCGCAGACCGCTTGCACCTCGGACAGTATATGAGAAGAAAACAGGATTGTCCGCTCTTTGCCCAAACTCCTGATCAGCCCGCGCATCTCAATAATCTGCTGCGGATCCAGCCCGGCAGTCGGCTCATCCAGCACAAGTACCTGCGGGCTGCCGATCATCGCGCCGGCCAGCCCCACCCGCTGGCGATACCCCTTTGAGAGGTTTTTGATCCGCCGGTGAAAAACGTCGTCCACCCGCGCCTGCTCACAACACTGCGTGATGTGCTCTCGCATATCCAGCTTGACTTTCTTGAGCGCGTAGACAAAACAGAGGTATTCCTTGACTGTCATGTCGGGGTAGAGCGGCGGGTGCTCGGGCAGGTAACCCAACATAGCCTTGGCAGACAGCGGCGCCTCTAAAATCTCGTGGCCGCCGATCTTGACCGTCCCCTCAGTCGAAGAAAGATAACCGGTTATGATGTTCATGGCCGTCGATTTCCCCGCCCCGTTCGGCCCCAAAAAACCGAGTATCTCGCCTTTTGCCACATTAAAGGACACATCACTGAGCGCGTATTTACTGCCAAAGCGCTTGGTCAGGCCTTTTACTTCTATCATCTATCGCACGTCCTTCGTCGATATAATTATGTATTCGATATCGTAATTATGTTTTTGTGATTTCAATTAAATAAAATACTTATCATAATTGTTTTGACATTTAGGTAAACGAACACAAACACATCTATCATAACACGAAAATCTGAAAAATCTGTGAAAAAACTTGGCGCGATCAGTAAAAGATGTAATCTTATGGTATAATGTTCACTGAGAGGCGCGAACATTATACCACGTACTTCGCCTCACCGCTAAAGCAGTACTGGTTTTTGACGCACTATGTCATGCAGATCTTAAGCTTTATTATAGCACAGTTCTCCGAGAGGATGTATACGTTTTGTCACGCAAGATCGTTTTTATGGGAACACCCGACTTCGCGGTTCCTTGTCTTGATCGCCTGATTTCTGACAGCCACGCGATTTCCGCTGTTTTTTGCCAGCCCGACCGCCCAAAAGGCCGGGGGATGTCGCTCTCGCCGCCGCCGGTCAAACAGCTGGCCTCCGCCCGCGGAATTCCTGTTTTTCAGCCGCTTACCCTGCGGGACGGCGAGGCGGCCACGCTTCTGCGCGGGCTTGCGCCCGACTTGATTGTGGTGGTTGCTTACGGCCGAATCTTGCCCCTCGAAATCCTGGAACTGCCGCCTCTCGGATGCATCAATGTACACGCCTCTCTCCTCCCCCGTTGGCGCGGGGCCGCCCCCATTCAGTGGAGTTTGATCGCAGGAGACACCAAAACCGGTGTGACTACAATGCACATGTCGGAAGGCCTTGATACAGGAGATATTATCCTAAAACGCGAAATCGATATTTATCCGGATGAGACTTCCGGACATTTGTTTGATCGACTCAGCCAAATGGGCGCAGAACTGCTTGTAGAAACGATTTATCTACTTAAATCCGGCAACGCGCCGCGTACGCCGCAGGACGATGCGCTGGCCACACTTGCTCCACCTATTCAGAAAAACATGTCAAAACTTAATTTTTCCGCTTCACCAAAGGATTTTTGCAACCTTGTACGCGGATTAAACCCCTCACCCGGTGCGATAATCCACTTTTCAGGTAATCCGGTCAAGGTGCACAAGGCGATTCCGGTTGCCGATGTCTCGGGTAAACCAGGTGTAATTCTGCATACAAAGCGCTTGGTTGTAGGATGTGGAGACGGCGCTGTCGAGTTGATCACCCTTCAGTCACAGGGCAAAAAACCAATGGATGCCGCCACATGGCGAAATGGAATCCGTAAACCGCCCGATGGCACAGTGCTTAAGTTTGATTGAATTTTAGTGACTGTTTGAATTATAATTATCTTTACAGTTATGCGTTATTTTTCTGTTGTTTGACAATATTATTGTTTATTGTGACTGCAGACATTATTTTAGGAGCATTCTATGAGAGACCCTCGCCAGATCGCGGCCAACGCCTTACTGGATGTTCAGCGCAGAGCCGCGTGGTCCAATCTCAGTCTTGATACATTTTTGCGCCGGCACCCCCTCCCGCCGGCTGGCGCGGCGTTTGCCTCCGCCCTCTTCTACGGAGTGATTGAACGACGCCTTACCCTTGACGCCTGCATTGCCGCGCACGCCGCGCAGCCACCCGAAAAACTCTCGCCCGAAGTGCTCACCGCTTTACGGCTCGGCATCTACCAGTTGTTGTATCTGGATGTGCCCGACCACGCGGCGGTTGCCGAAAGCGTCGAACTGGCGCGAAAGCTGCGCAAACCGCAGGCGGCCGGCTTTGTCAACGGTGTCCTGCGCGCTTTTTTGCGGTCAGGCAAGGCTGTCCCACTGCCGGAAGCACCGGTCGCGCGGCTCAGCCTTGAGTTTTCCTGCCCGGAACCGCTGGTCGAACTCCTGCTCGAAAATTACGGGGATCCGCCCGCCCACCGGTTTTTGGCCGACAGCCTGGGACGGCCGCCGGTGACCATTCGGGTAAATACATTGCGCATCGATTCAAATAAACTCATCGACATTTTGGAATGCGAGGGCGTTCGGGCAACCCCACACCAGCTGTTGGCCGACTGTTTGCTGCTTGAGCAAACCGGTTCTCTGCCCGAACTGAAATCCTACCGCGACGGCCTTTTTCATGTACAGGATGTCTCATCTCAGCTGGCCGTTCATGCGCTGAACTTGCGGCCGGGGATGCGGGTGCTGGACACATGCGCGGCGCCGGGCGGCAAAACTTTCACCGCCGCCCAGCTGCTGGAAGGAAAAGGTGAGGTCGTCGCCTGTGACCTGCACGAGAAGCGGGTGGGGTTGATCGCCCGCCGAGCGCAGGAAATGGGGCTGACCGGGATCACCACCCTTTGCCGCGATATGAGCGGATTTCACCCGGATCTTGGCGAGTTTGACGCGGTTCTCTGTGACATGCCCTGTTCGGGGTACGGCGTGATTCGGCGCAAGCCTGAAATTAAATATAAACCGCTCAATGAGTTTGCAAATATTTCCAATACACAGTATAATATACTGGTAAGTTCGGCAAAATATTGTAAAGGCGAAGGCAGCCTGCTCTACTCGACTTGTACGTTTAACCCGGCTGAAAACGTCGAAGTGACCGAACGTTTTGCCCGCGAACATCCCGCTTTTTCGCCCCGGCCGCTGGGTGGGTTGCTGGGCGGGGACACCAGCCGCACCCTGCTCGCCGAATTCGGCGGGGATGGCTTCTATCTGGCTGCTTTCCACAAAGGAGGCAACCCATGAGTGCTGACAGGCTCAATCTGCGCGGCCTTGCCCGCACTGAGCTGGCCGGTCTGCTAAATGAGATGGAGCAACCCGCTTATCGTGCCAAACAAATTTTTAGCTGGCTTCACCAAAAGCGAGTGTCAACTTTTGACGAAATGACCAACTTACCTGCCAGCTTTCGCCAATCTCTTGCCCAAAGATGCACAATCGGCGGGGTAAAAGTGCAAAAAAGGCTTGTTTCTTCCATCGATGGTACGGTAAAATACTTATATGGGCTGGATGGCGGCGATCTGGTTGAGGGTGTGCTGATGGGCCACCGCCATGGGAACAGCTTGTGCATCTCCTCTCAAGCGGGCTGCCGGATGGGCTGCGCTTTTTGCGCTTCGGCCCTGGGCGGGCTATCGCGGAACCTGACCACCGGCGAGATTCTCGGGCAGGTATATGCCGCCGCCGATGACATTGCCCCTGAGCGGATCGGGTCAATCGTGATGATGGGGGTAGGCGAGCCACTGGACAACTTCGAGAACGTCTGCCGGTTCCTTGAGCTGGTATCCCACCCGGATGGCTTTGGTCTGAGTTTGCGGCGGATATCGCTCTCGACCTGCGGGCTGGTGGACGAAATCTACAGGCTGGCCGAGAAGAAGTATCCGGTCACCCTCAGCGTATCCCTCCACGCGGCCAACGACGATCTGCGCAGCGAGCTGATGCCGATTAACCGCAAATATGGTATCGCCGCGCTGCTAAAAGCCTGCCGCGATTACTTTGAAGCCACCGGGCGGCGGGTCAGCTTTGAATACTCGCTGATGGCCGGCAAGAACGACGCGGTCACGGACGCCAAAGCGCTGGCCGCGCTGTTAAAAGGGCGGGGGGATCACGTAAACCTTATCCCGCACAACCCGGTCAAAGAGCGCGCGCTCACCCGCTCGAACCGCGAAACGGTGCTCGCATTCCAAAAAGAGCTGGAAATCCGCGGGATAAACGCCACCATCCGCCGGGAACTGGGCGCCGATCTTGACGCCGCCTGTGGGCAGCTAAGGCGAACAGATGGTTGATTTTGTTTGTATAATAATGTAATTGCGTTCGCATTTAATGAAATATCTCCGAAATATTTGGGAGGCAAGAGACATTGATTACTATTTGTGGGGACACCGACATCGGCCTTGTCCGCAAGACCAATCAAGACAGCTTTTCCTTTAAAGTCTTGGACGAGTTTCTCTGCTATGCCGTTGTATGTGACGGTATGGGCGGAACGAGCGGCGGACACATCGCCTCCCAGACGGCCACCGCTTTTGTAACCAAGGCCCTTGAGCGCGACCTGGGGCCGGGGATGAGCGGCACTTCACTCAAAAATGTTATGATGAGCGCGGCGGCCGGGGCCAACGCGCTGGTTTACAGCGATTCCCGCGAGAACCCTGAGCTGGAGGGGATGGGCACAACCCTGGTGATCGCAGTGGTGTCCGGCGAGCGGGTGTATGTAACCTATGTGGGGGATAGCCGGGTTTACTATGTGAACGGCTACAAAGAGTCCACCCAGCTGACCAAAGACCACACGGTTGTGCAGATGTTGGTAGACCTTGGCGAAATCTCGCCGGAAGAAGCCCTCACCCACCCCAAGCGCCACTTTATCACCCGCGCCGTGGGGGTTACCCCCAGTGTTGAGGCCGACTTTGCCGACCATCATTTTTTGCCTGGGGACAGCCTGCTTCTTTGCAGTGACGGGCTTTACGGCTATGTCGGGCCTGACCAGCTGACCGGCCGGCTTTTACACGAACACCTTGCGCAGTGCAGACGAAGCGGCGGGGCGCAGACCTTGATCGAGCTGGCCAAAGCGATCGGCGGAGGAGGAGACAACATCACCGCCGTGGTCATCAGCCGCTCGGCTGAGGCAGGTGATCCGCCCCAAAGCCCGGGAGAGGAGGGCGTCTAAATGGAATCTGGGATCGACAAATACATCGGCAAGAAACTGGAAGGCCGGTACGAAATTCAGCAGATAATCGGCATGGGCGGGATGGCCAACGTCTACAAAGCTTACGACGCCATCGACCAGCGCACCGTTTCGGTCAAAATCCTGCGGGAAGAGTATCTTGGCAACGCCGAATTTTTGCGCCGGTTTAAAAATGAAAGCAAGGCCATCGCCCTGCTCAATCACCCGAACATTGTTCAGGTCTACGATGTCGCCTTTACCAACCGGATGCAGTCGATCGTGATGGAATACATCGATGGGATTACCCTGAAAGACTACATCGAGCGGCAAGGTACGCTCAGCTGGAAAGAAGCCATCCACTTCACGCTCCAAATTCTGGACGCGCTCGACCACGCCCACGAAAAGGGCATTGTCCACCGGGATATCAAACCGCACAACATCATGCTTTTGCAAAACGGAATGATTAAGGTCACCGACTTCGGAATCGCCCGCTTTGCCCGAAGCGAAGTGAAGACCATCACCGACCGGGCAATCGGCAGTGTACACTATATCAGCCCCGAACAGGCGATGGGCGACAATACCGACCAAAAAACAGATATCTACTCGGTGGGCGTTTTGCTCTTTGAGATGTTGACCGGCCGGGTGCCTTTTGAAGCCGATACCGCGGTCTCGGTAGCCATCAAACACATTCAGTCAAAGGCGGCCCGCCCAACCCAGATCAACCCCTCCATCCCCCAGGGGCTGGAGGAGATCACAATGCGGGCGATGGAAAAAGACGCCGCCCACCGCTACCAAACCACCCAGGCCATGACTGAGGACATCGAAAAGTTTAAGCACGACCCATCCATCCAATTCCAATACAAATATCTCGGCGGCGAGAGCGAAAAGTCTGAGCGCAAGAAATACCGCAAAGCCATCGATAAAACGAGAGAGGAGAAAACGTTGCACAAGCAAAATCGAAAAAAACGAGTGCCCTACCTGCCGATACTTGCCGGCGTCACCTTTGCCTTTGTGCTGGCTACGCTCGCCTTTCTCGGCCTTATGATCTCCCTGCAAAACCCCTTTGCCCAAGTCGAAGAGGTGCGGGTACCCAATCTGGTCGGCCTGCGGTTTGACACCGCGCTCAGCCAATACGCCGAACTGGGTGTGGAAATCATCCAGGAGTCTGTGACACACAACGTCGACTTCGCGCCGGGCGTCATCTTTGAGCAGAACCCCCGGGCCGGGCGGACAGTCCGCGAGGGCAGTGAGATCCGGGTGATGGTCAGCGAGGGCCAGCAGGTCTTTCAGCTCGAAAACTTTAACGGCCAGCCCTCTCACATGGTCAGAAGCTGGCTGCGCGAGCGGGGCTTGCAGTATGAAATCTTCAACGAACACAACTCCACCGTCGTGGTCGGCGATATCATCTACACCAACCCCTCCGCGCTGTCTGAGGTGCGTTCAGGGGATATCATTCAGCTGTTTGTAAGCATTGGTCAGGATGTGCAGCTCCGCTCTGTCCCCGATGTGCGGGGGATGACATTGCAGGCCGCCCGGCAGATGCTTGAGATGCATAACTTGCGGGTGGGTGAAGTCACTTACGATCAGAGTGACCAGCCGACCGACACCGTCATCGCGCAAACCCCCGACTCGGGTACCCTTCACCAAGAGGGTTCGGCCATCAATCTGGTGGTCAGCCAGGGCAGTGCGATGACCCACGTTTCCATTCGGGTGGAACTGCCTGCCTTTGACGGTGACGTGCAGTTACAGGCCTTTGCCGACAATGTGCTGGTGCATGACACGGTACTAAACCCGTCTGAAGTCGGTGTCTGGCAGCCGGCGTTTTCGGGAACAGACGAGCTTGTGTCCATCCAGGTTCTCATCAACGGGCACCTTTACCAGGACTTCCAGCTTGATTTCTCAGCCAACCCGCCCACCTTCCAAATACTGGACACTTGGGAAGTTTTCCTGCCATGAGCGGTGGGTTGACCGGAAGAATCGTCAAGGCGACCGGCGGATTTTACTATGTAGACCTGCCTGTCGGGGATGGTTTTGAGCGGGTTGAGTGCCGGGGCAAAGGCGTTCTGCGCAAGCGGGGGGAAACCCCGCTGGTCGGGGATATGGCCGTCATCGAGCGGACACCGGAGGGCGGGGGCAGTGTATCACAGCTTTTGCCGCGCACAAACAGCCTTATCCGCCCGCCGCTCGCAAACCTTGACCGGATGGTGCTTGTGTTGTCCGTTTCTGACCCCGCACCCAATCTTTTGGTGGCCGACACTTACCTGACCATCCTCGCGCACCGGGAGATTGACGCGCTGATCGCACTTACCAAAACCGACCTGGCCTCATCCCAATGGCTGGAGGATATTTACACGCACGCCGGGTTTTCTGTTTACCCGGTTGGGCAGGACGGCAGCGGGCTTGACCGGCTGACCGGCGCGCTCGCGGCCGGAATCTCAGCTTTTTGTGGAAACAGCGGGGTCGGCAAATCCACTCTGCTCAACCGGATTCATCCGCAGCTGGGGCTCGCTACCGGCCAGACCAGCAAAAAGCTGGGACGCGGCCGGCACACCACTCGCCATGTTGAGCTTCTGCCTTTGCCCGGCGGCGGGCTGGTCGCCGACACGCCGGGGTTTTCCTCCCTCGAAATGCTCAGGATGGGCCACATTCCAAAAGAGGAGCTGGCACCATGCTTTATCGAATTCGCGCCATATCTCGGCAAATGCCGGTTTAACGACTGTTCACACACGCTGGAGGCCGGATGCGCCATACTTGAGGCACTCGGGCAGGGCAAGGTCGGAAAAACCCGTCACGAAAACTACCGTAACCTTTACGCGCAGGCAAAGGAAGTGAAGGATTGGGAGCAGAGATAACGCCATTTGGCTGCGTCGTTTTGGGCGCGGGCGAGGTAGTTGACCCCAAACGTTTGGCCGGGCTGATCGCGCCCGGCCCTTTTGTCATCTGCGCGGACGGCGGGCTTATCCACGCGCCGGCGCTCGGGCTGACCCCAAACCTTCTGGTCGGCGATTTTGATTCGCTCACCGAGCCGCCGATTGACATCCCACGCGTAACGCTCTCCCCCGAAAAAAATTACACCGACTCGTTTTACGCCGCCCGACAAGCGGTCGAGTATGGGCATACCCGTCTCCTCCTCACCGGGATGCTGGGCGGGCGGCTGGATCACACGCTGGCCAACATCCAGCTGCTGGCCGGGCTGGCCAAAGACGGCGCGGACGCTATGGTTACCGACGGGCAAACCGACCTGTTCGCGCTGGCAGGCAGCGGCCAGCGCGCATTGCCCTGCCGAGCGGGCTGTTATTTCTCGCTCTTCGCGCTCGAAACCTGCCGGGGCTTATCGATTTTTGGAGCCAAATACAGGCTCGACAACCACACCTTACGCCCACACGACCCCCGCGCAATCAGCAACGAGTTCGCCGGGCAAGATGTGGTCATCAGCCAAACCGGCGGCCTGCTGGCCGCGGTGGTCACGCCGAAAAATTCTTTACCCCGCTAAAGTTCTTGTGTGCGCGTGCCGATAGTCTTTGTGTATGACATCTTTTTTGGGAGGTCGCGCGCATGAATATGAACAATGTCGGTCAGTTGAGCACTTCGGCATATATAAATCAGGGATCGCCAAAAACGCCGGCTGACCCGTCCGGCAAGGGCACGGGCGAACAAAGCCCGGCCGCCATCATCTCAATCAGTGGGCAGACAACCGCTGATCAAACCATTCCGGCGGCACTCGACCCGGAAGAAGCGCGCGCCACGCTGGCCGAAGAACTTGATCGGATTCGCGCCCAGAACGAGCATATCCGCCAGCAGATGGAATCCGCCCGCGAGCAGGGCGAGGCCAAGGCTGAAGCGATGCGGATGATGGCCAAGGCCCTCGAGATTGCCCGGCGGATCATGATGGGCGACAATGTGCCGGCTGAAGACCACAAGTTTTTGATGGAATTTGACGCCGCCCTTTACGGCAAGGCACTGACCATGCGGATCAACCGGCAGGACCCCACCGACTACGAGCGGCTGAGCGAAGACGAGAGTGCCCGCGAAACCGATTCCGCGCCGGAAGTAAACGGCAGCATGAGCCGGTGGCTGAGCAGCTTTTCACCCGCAATTCCCGCGACTTCAGCGCCCGAACTGCCCACAGTCGCCGTTTAATACCCGACAAATAGAAATCCCCGCACAGTGTAACCTGTGCGGGGATTTTCCATTTTAATAGAAGATGGGTGCGCCCGGCCCGGGCGGTATTCCCAACAAGAACCAGACAGCGAACAGCAGAATCCACCCGGACAGGAAGAATATCTGGTAAGGGGTCATGACCGAGATAACGGTGCCGATTCCGGCCTGTTTGTTGTACTTGCGCACATACGCGATCATCATCGGGAAAAACGGCATTAACGGCGAAATCATGTTGGTGGTCGAATCCCCGATCCGGTGGGCGAGCTGCGTCATCTCCGGCGAAAGACCGAGCAGCATAAACATGGGCACAAAGACCGGGGCCATTACCGCCCACTTTGCGATGTCCAGCGAAAAGAACAGGTCGATAAACGCGGTCACCAAAATAAAAGCAATGAGCAACGGCAACCCGACAAAGCCGATCGCGGTCAGCAAATCGGCCCCGCCAATCGAGAGGATCACCCCCAAGTTTGAATAATTAAAGTGGGCGACAAACTGGGCTGCAAAAAAGATGAGCACCAGAAAATCAACCATCCCCTTGATCGACTCAACCATCATGGCGACCACATCGTTGTCGCTTTTGATGGTCTTTGCGCCGATCCCGTAGGCCAATCCGGGGATGAGAAATCCGGCGGTGACAAAGAAGATGATCCCGCTCATAAACGGGGAAACCAAAACCCCGCCCGTCTGCGGGTTGCGCAAGACCGAACCTTCAGGCAAAAGCGCGAGCAGAATGACCGCGATGTAGACGACCATAGCGATCGCCGCCCAGCGCAGGCCCCTTCGCTCAATTGGCGTGATCGCTTCGATTTCGCCGGACTGCTCGCCGTCGTATTTTCCAAGACGGGGCTCGACAATCCGGTCTGTCACCCAAGCGCCCAGCGCGGTGACCAAGACGGTCGAGGCCATCATAAAATACCAGTTGCTGACCGGCAGCACCAGATAATCGGGGTCGAGCAGATTGGCCGCCTGTGTGCTGATTCCCGCGAAAATGACGTCATTTGGCGCAATGAACAGGTTGGCCGCCCAGCCGCCCGACACCCCCGCAAATGACGCGGCCAGCCCGGCCAGCGGATGCCGCTTACAGCTGATAAAGAGCAGCGCCGAGAGCGGCATGAGCACCACAAACCCGAATACCGAGGCCACGCTTGAGAGAATCCCCAAAAAGACGACTACCGGGCTGAGCAATGCACGCGGGGTAACGGCCGCGACCTTTCGCAGTATACATCCGAGCAGGCCCGACCGGTCGGCCACCGATATCCCCAACATGACGGTAAACACGGTACCCACCGGCAAAAACCCGGTAAAGTTGGATACAAACGACGTGATCATAAACCGCAGCCCGTCCGCATCAAGCAGGCTGACCGCCGCCACCCACTGCTCAACCAAGCCGCCTGTCTCGGGGTTCAGGGCATAAAAGCTGACCTGAACACCCGCACGCGCAGCCAGTGCTGATGCGGACATAACCACCAGCGAAAAGAGCACAAATAGACTGGCGGGG
The DNA here is from genome assembly GCA_009784625.1 of Oscillospiraceae bacterium. Classification (GTDB taxonomy): domain Bacteria; phylum Bacillota; class Clostridia; order Oscillospirales; family Ruminococcaceae; genus WRAV01. Next base: position 17,313 of record WRBI01000022.1, read on the forward strand.
TTGGGCAGCCGGTTTCCGGCCACCTCGATCTTATCCAGAAATCGCAGAAAAACGCCGGGGGTTTTGCCTTGTTCCATCGATTATCCTCCACAATATAATTGACAATTGACAGTTGACAATTGACAGTGAATGAATCGCTTCGCGATGAAATCCAGATACGGGTAATGGAAACCCATATCATAAAATTCATCGCGAAGCGATACCTCTACTATCAACTGTCAATTGTCAACTGCCAACTGCCAGCCTTTGGGCCTTGTCGTCTGATTACATATTTGTCATCACGCCGCGCACAAGGCCGATCATCTTGTCGTAGCCGCTCAGGAACTGCTTGAGTGTGCGGTTGGTCGCGCCGTAGCCCTCGAACTCTTCCGGTTTCATTCCGTCCGGCTGGTAGGCCCGGTCAAAGTCGGGGAAGTGTTTTTGCAGCTGGGCGATCAGTTTGGGGGCGACCGGCGTGTCCATCCGGTTTTCGACTTTGATGTCGCTGGTGACAAATTTGCGAATCCAAGACGGCGGGATGGTCATCGAAACATCCCCGCCTATAAACTCGGACCAATGGTGGTGATGCCGGTAGGCCGCCACCAACAAACGTGTATGGTAGCCCCGCTCTTTAAAGATTTTATATGCGTTTTTGAAGACAGCCACCCCGGACATGGTCAGCGCCTGCGGGTCGACAATAATCCCTTTGGCATCGCTGACTTCTTTCAGCCAGTCTTCTACCCGGCCGACCATGATGGTACAAACCGGGAAGAGGTGGGCATTGTCCTTGCCCTGGGCTGCGCGGCGCTCCATCCCGCGCTTGACCGCTTCGGCCACCGCAATGGCCTGGGGAACGGTAAAGCTGACAGTGGCGTTTATATTTACCCCATGATAGGTACACTCCTCGACCGCGGCTATACCTTGAGCGGTCATCGGCATCTTAACCATCATATTCTCGGCCAGCTTAGAGAAGCAAATCGCCTGCTCGACCATCTTGGCTGTGTCGCGGTAGTATTTGGTGTTGGTTTGAATGGAGATATAGCCGGCCCGCTTGCCCATTTTTTGAAAGACGGGATAAAGCAGCTCTGCCCCGTCGCAGGCCATTCTTTCGTTTAACAGCCAGCCGATATCATCTTCGGTGGCCGTGGGGTGTTCGGAAACCAGCTGTTTGATGACGGGTGTGTACTGGGCCAGTTCTGCCTCCAGCACCTGCCCTACAATGACCGGATTGGTGGTTGCGCCCACCGCGCCGTGATCAATCGAGAAAGCAAGGTCTTTGAGCGAGCAGTTGTCGTTCCAAAATTGGGTGGGGGTTGTCCGGCTCATCTCATCCATCGGGCTTTTGTATATCATGCGGCACACTCCTTTTCGGCTGTGAGTACTCTTTGCGCTTATTCCGACTCCATTCTACATCCAACCGGGACGAATGTCAATTCGCCGATGATTGACAATCCTTCATCAATGTCGCAAAGAAGCAATAATTTCCACTTACTGCTAATTACCCAACTTTAACTGCTGCCGGGCAATGGCACAATTCTTTTTTCGAGTTCATTTGCTCCGCTATTTGATGAGAAAAACACGTTGCTACACGATCAGTTTAATGTTATACTTTATATTGGGTGTAACATAATTTTTTGATATAACAAGAACATTGATTTGAGCTTGGTTACAAAAAAGTGCGTACTTGCAAAGGTCATAGGCGTTAAGTACAATGGATATATATGGTTTACACGCAAAAAAGGAGGGACAACTCCATGATAAAACATTTGCCCGCACAAGGCATGTACAGGGGCAAACCCACAAGCTGGCTGGACACGGTTCACCATTTCTCGTTCGCCCAATACTACAACCCGAGCAATATGCAGTTCGGCTCACTTCGTGTGCTTAATGACGATTTAATTGCCGGGCACTCCGGCTTTGACACCCATCCGCACAAAGACATGGAGATTGTGTCGTACTTGGTATGCGGTGCTTTGACGCACAGAGATTCCATAGGTAATGAGGGCGTTATAAGGCGCGGCGAAGTTCAATATATGAGCGCCGGGCGTGGTATTTATCATTCTGAAATAAACGAGGGCGATGAAACGGTTCGGCTTTTGCAAATATGGATTTTGCCGAACGCCAAAAATCTTGAGCCAAACTATGGTGACTGTAAATATGAGTGGGCAGAGCGTGAGAACAAGCTGTTGCACCTTGTTTCGCCCCAAGACGGCAATGCACCGGTTAAACTTCACCAAGATGTAAATATGTACGCCGTGGAACTTGAACAGGGCAAAACCCTTGATTTTCCCCTGCCAAAAGGCAGGCAATGCTATATCGTGCAAGTTGAGGGGGCTTCACTGATAAATGGAATATCGCTAAAAGAAAGAGATTCTATTGAAGCGATTGAAGAAAATTTGAAAATAGAAGCAACCGCAATATCTCATCTATTGTTCATCGAAATGGGCAAAAATAACACAAATATTTAAAGCAATGGGAGTTTGAGTGATTTCCCCGATACGTTTCATAAAAAAATTAAGGAGGAAAATCAATGAGCGATTTTTACAAAGCAATGGAAAACAGGCGCACCATCCACCAATTGAGCAAAGAAGCTCTTGTTCCGCAAGAGAGATTGGAGCAGGTTATAGGCAATGCCTTGAAGCTCACCCCAACGGCTTTCAACGGCCAAGAGCAAAGACTCTTGCTGCTTATGGACAAAAAGCATGACTGGTTTTGGAACCTGGTAAAATCGACACTTAAGGCCATTGTACCCGCAGAAAACTTCCCCGGCACGGAAGCTCGAATCAACGGCTTTTTGGGTGGAGTGGGGACAATCCTGCTATATCAAGACACAACCGTTACAAAAGGGCTTCAAGAAGCCTTTCCAATATACAAAGACAATTTCCCTATATGGGCAATGCAAGCCACAGGTATGTTGAAGTACACTCTTTGGACAAGTCTTGTTGAGGAGGGTTATGGAGCAAATATACAGCACTACACCGAGTTGGTGGAGGCAGAAGTAAACAAAGAGTTGAACATAGACCCGGCATGGAAAATGGTAGGGCAGCTTCCCTTTGGAAAGGCAGCACAGGCCCCGGACGCCGGCAAAACATTCGAGACTATTGAAAAACGTCTGATCGTGTTTAAATAAAGGTTGAAAATTATATCTATGCCCAAAAAACGCTATCGGTGCTTGTATACTCCCGATAGCGTTTTTCCATGTATGCTGTTGACTGCCAGACTGTTTATTTTATGAACTTCCCTTATCTTTCGTCATCCGTCTTGCTCAGTCTGTCATGATTTATCCAGGGCCATTCTAAAGGAGGCTGTCTGCCATGCCCTTGCCCGAACTGCTTGACCGGCTGGTCTCGCTTGTTTTTCCCCAGCGGTGTCTGCTCTGTGACAGTTTGGTCGAGCATGACGATTTTTTGTGCGAAAAGTGCGCACTGGTCACAGTCGGAAAAATCTCACTTGACACCCCCAGCCGGATCGCCGGCCTGATGGCGGTTGTCGAATACACCGACAATGCACGCGGCCTGGTGCTCGACGCTAAAAAAGGGGACAACCCCCGGCTTTACACTTTTTTAGCCATCGAAATAGAGCGGCTGATCGCCCGTCATTGGGGGGATGCGCACTTTGACCTGATCGCGCCAATCCCGACTACCCAGGGGCGGCGGAAAGCGCGCGGATTTAACCAGACCGAGCTGATTGCAGCGCCTTTGGGCAAGCGCTGCGGCATCCCTGTGCAGGCGGATTTGCTCACCCGGGCCGAAAGCTCAAAAACCCAACATGAGCTGAGCGAAGACGCCCGGCGGGAGAACGCATTTGCGTCTTACCGGTTGAGCAGGCCCGAGCTGGCGGACAGCAAAACCGTTTTGCTCATCGATGATTTGATCACAACCGGCTACACCATGTCGGCATGTGCGGCCTGCCTTTTGACTGGCGGCGCAACAGCTGTTTACGCAATTGCAATCGGATACCGCCAGAGGTTAATGTAGTTTTTGTTTAGATTTAACAATATTATTTCATGAATTTATCCATTTTAACGTAACAAACGTTACACTCAAGCAATTGTTATCAATTATCGATCTCTTTTTTTAACTATGTTACAAAAACCCAAGAGACGCATTGACAAAAATTGATCAAGGGTGTACAATAATGAACAATATGTAAAGAATGTTTGCTTTCTATGTCCAAGCACCAAACTCAGACGTGTCCCACCAACAGTTATCACAATAAAGGAGATGATGGCTATGATCAGACTCAAAAACGAGCGTCCCACCCAAACGATTACTGCTCTAAGGGGCGGAATTGGCGACCTGACCCGGGAAGATCTCTTTTCCACCGACGAAGCTTGCGGCAAGACCAACGTACTGGCAGTATTAACAATACCGCCCGGAAATTCGATCGGCGAACACGCGCATGGCCCCGACGCAGAGCTTTATTACATTCTTACCGGCACACTGCGCGTTACCGACAACGGCGTTACCAAAGACCTGACCCCCGGGGACGCGGTATTCACCGGCGGCGGCACTTCCCACAGTGTAGTGAACGCAAGCAGCGAAGACGCAAGCCTTTTGGCCGTGATCATGAAGTAGTCTCGACAAAGCCCGATTTTCTCCATTGCATTGAGCGCTTGTCCTCGTAAACGACTGTGTCAGAGGATAGATCGCTTTAGCGCGGGTATAGTATTTTGAACATCAGTTTTATTTAATGAATTTTTTGGGAGGGAATTAACCTATGCAACTAGCGGGTTCTATTACACTACAAGCCGGATTAGGTTCGGTATTTGTAATGATCGTCAGTTTGGTAATTATCGTTTTGATGATTACTGCACTGAAAATCAACCCTGTTTACTCAATGCTTGCCGGTGCAATCGGCGCCGGTCTCGCTTTTGGTATTCCGCCTTCTAACGTCCGTGTCTACGATGCCGCCGGTGAGTTTGTCGGCCTTCAGCACGGTGTTATACAAACAGTTATACAGGGGTTTGGCGCAACGATCGGTAACATCGGTATTGTTATCTTGCTTGGATGTACTATCGGTGTTATCCTTGAGCAAACCGGCGGTGCACTGGTTATTGCCAACTCAATGCTCAAGCTGGTCGGCCCCAAAAACGCTTCGCTTGCCATGATGTTCTCGGGCTATTTGATTTCCATTCCGGTGTTTTCTGATACCGCTATTGTTATCATGGCTCCGGTTGCCCGTACTGTATCCGCCCGTTCAGGTGTGCCGCTGATCGCTTGCTTGGGCGCACTCAACGCCGGTATTATGGCCACGCATACCATCACACCGCCAACTCCCGGCCCCTTAGCCGCTGCCGGTACCCTGGGTGTTGACTTAGGCATCATGTTCGCTTTGGGTGCTATTGTCGCTATGGCATACAGCATCGTTGCCTGGGTTTGGTGCTCCACGTTCTGCGCCAAAAAATTCCCGCGCGCTGACGTTGTAGAGGGCATTGAGCCTCTGCCCCAGGGCAAAAAGCTGACCGCTGAAGACCTGATGATCAAGACAGACAAAAAGCTTCCCAGCACGCTTATGGCATACGCTACCCTGCTGGTTCCGATTCTTCTTATCTGCTTCAACTCATTCGGCACACTCGGCGCCGATCCGTTGATCCCCCGCCATATGCATGGGTTTTCCAATTTCATCGGCCACCCGATTATGGCTCTCGGTATCGGTGTACTGGTTGCTTTTGGTTTAGACCCTTCTGCTTTGAGCAGAGAACAAATCGGCAAATGGTTCAATAAGTCGGTTGACACCTCCGCTTTTATCATTCTGGCAACCGGTACTGCGGGATCATACGGCTTTATCCTGCGCGTTTCCGGCGTTGGTGAGTTCATGGGCCAAGCCATTGCCGCCACTGCTCTGCCTGCCATCTTCATCCCTTTCTTCGTAACACTGCTCCTCGTTCTTTCCAACGGGTCGGCTACCGTTTCACTGATCACCGGCTCGGCCATCATGTACCCGCTATTGCCTTTCCTTGGCCTGTCACCGGTTATGGTCGCACTGGCTCTGACTGCAGGCGCCTCTTTCTTTTATCATGTCAACGCCAGCCATTACTGGGTGGTTGTACGCTCCGCCAACCTGAGCATGAAAGAAGGTTTCTTCAACGTATCGGGCGGTACCGCTATCGGCTCGATCGGCGCAATGACCGCTGTTGTTATCCTGAACATGTTCTTCTAAACTTTCTACCATTTTTAAGAGGCGGCCCCGCGCTGGGGCCGTCTCTTCTTTCTTCTTGACTATCTTGCGCGTTTGATGTAGAGTTAGTGACAGTGCATACCACAGGAGACAACCATGGAACATAAAAGTCAGCCCAATTACAACTACTTAATGATGGCCGGTCATGTCGTTTGTGATATGAACCAGTCAACCGTTCCGGCACTGCTCCCCTTTTTGGTTTTGGGCCGGGGGATCGACTACGCCGCGGCCGCCGGGCTGATGTTCGCCAGCAGTTTTCTCTCTTCACTGATTCAGCCGCTGCTCGGGATGCTCTCTGACCGCAAGCAGTTTCCCTGGCTGATGGGGGTAGGGATATTGATGACCGGGATCGGGATCGCTTCAATCGGGTTTTTAGAGCATTACTGGGCGATCTTTGCGGCCGTGATGTTTTCCGGGATGGGCAGCGCCGTTTTCCACCCCGAGGGCGGGCGGATGGCCAATCGGTTGGCCGGGGAAAAGAAAGGCCGTGGGATGAGCACTTTTCAGGCCGGCGGGAGCCTCGGATTTGTAATCGGGCCGATGCTGGCGGTCTTCGCAGTAACGACTTGGGGTCTGCGCGGTACCGCGATCTTTTTGGTTCCGACGCTGACAATGGTGGCCATCCTCTTCGCTATGCAAAGCCGGTTTATGCGCGCGGCCAGCCCAATCAACCCGCCGCCGGGCAGCCAGGCAGACCCAAGCGCAGCCGTGGACGATTGGCCCTCTCTGCGCAAACTTTGTATCTCGATCTTTTCCCGTTCAATTGTTATGAATGGCCTGTTGACTTTTATCCCGCTTTATTGGGTGGGCATACTCCTGCAATCCCAACAGCAGGGCAGCTTGATGTTGACAGCGATGGCACTGGCCGGGACAGCGGCGGCTTTTACCGGCGGCATCCTGGCCGACCGATTCGGGTTTAGCCGGGTGATACGCTTAACCTTTGTCTTTATTCCGCTGCTTATGTTGCTTTTGCCCTTTACATCCCACCTCTGGCTTGCGGTGGCGTTGACCGTTTCCCTTGCCGCCCTGATCAATCTCGGGCACAGCCCCGCCATTGTTCTCGGGCAAAAGTACCTGCCCAACCGGCTGGGAATGGCCTCCGGCATCACCCTTGGGCTGGCTGTCAGCGTGGGCGGCGTGTTCAGCCCGCTTATGGGCAGAATCGGCGACACTTTTGGATTGTCGAGTGTCTTTTATGTACTGGCCGGGGTCGCACTGTTGGGGGCGCTGGGTACATTCCTGGTCAAGGACCCGCCTGTCGCCAAGCCGGCCGAAGCCGCACCTGCCGAAACCCCTCAGCCACTGACCAGCGAGAGGTAAAAATACCTGTATCTTCCGAAAGCGCCGCTTATAAACGGCGCTTTTACTTATTGACGCAGTGATCAGAAAAATGTATAATTAAGAGTGGTACGAACGCTCATAACGACGAACGCATGGCCGGGAGCAAAACCGTATCGCGCCCTCAAAACGTGGGAACGCTACATTGACTCCGAGGCCGTCCCCGATGCTTCACTATAGTTAAAGAACTTGAAAAGCAGGGCAGGATTTGCGCGGATGTTTTGTGTCCGGCAAGGATGAGAACGAAGGCGGGCTTATTAATAGCTGCCGACGACACAGCGCCCGTCGAGGAAGAAGACGCAGCGGGGCGCGAAACAAACCGCAAAGAGGTTCTGGCTTTTAAATTTGTTGACTATGAACATATTTAATCTCAATATTTAGTTAGGCTTTCAGATAGAGAATTTTGTTTAGAGGTGCAAATCATGGAAAATACCTGCGTTACCAGCCGCAGCCCTGATGATCAAACGGTAAACGCGATGCTTGATCTTGCGCCTCTTGGCTGTATTCTGTTAAGCGGCGACCTTAAGGTCGCACGATCCAATCAATACGCCGCCGATTTGTTTAAATTTTCAGACAAAGACGCTTGCGTTGGCTTTCATTTAAGCGAGCTGATCGCGAAGATCACACCTGAATATCAGGCGGCGGGGTTTGTTTCGGCCGACTACGCACACACTCTGATTTCGGCCGCGCTCAAAGACGGTGGCGGCAGATTCCAGCTGGAGTGTCACACAAAAGCCGAAAACAGCCTGCCCTTTGACATCACCTGTACCCCCGCCGAGATTGGCGGGCAACCCCACATGATTCTTTACATGCGCGAGCAGGCCGAATATGCTTCTTGTAAACTTGAGCAAACGATGACCACCGAGCAGCGCTTGCAGAGCATTATTGACGCCATGCCGATGATGTGCTGCTCGTTTGATACGAATTCTCACATTGTCGAATGTAACCAGGCCGCCGTTGACCTGTTCAATATGAGCAGCAAACAGGAGTACCTGGATCGCTTTGACGAGCTGAGCCCCGAGTATCAGCCGGACGGCAGCCTTTCCAGCGAGCGGTCGGTCGAGTATGTAGCCCGCGCCGTGTCGGGTGAGACCGTTAAGTTTGAGTGGATGCATATAAATCCGGACACCGGCGAGAATATACCCTGTGAAGTGAAGCTAATCCGCAATGACCAGGGCAGTCAACAGCGCGCGGTTGCCTTTATTCGCGATCTGCGCGACTACTACAAAATGAAAGAAATCAGAGAAAGAACCCAACATCGGCTTCAGGCTGTCCTCGACTCAACCCCGATGGTCTGCGCCGTTTATGACCGGAACCACCAGTTATTGGAAGTCAACCGCCATTGTGAAAAGCTCTTTCGTATCCCTGACAAGCAGATGTATCTCGACAACATGTTTAACTTTTTGCCGGAGTTCCAGCCGGATGGCCAGCGCTCGAGTGACGCTTCGCTTGCGCTTTTAAAGATGGGCTTTGAATTGGGCAGTGCCCGTTACGAATTTACTTATCAGGCCGCAGACGGTGAACTGATTCCCGTTGAAGAATCCCTTGAGCGAGTTCGGCTTGAAGGCCGGGATGTGCTGATCGTATACACGCGCGACCTGCGCGAAGAAAAAGCGGCGGCCAAAAAAGAGCGCGAGTCCTACGAGCTCACCCGCGCTTATCTGGATTCGGCGCCCTTTATCATCAATGTCTGGGACGATCAACTTAACATGATCAGCACAAGTCACCAATCAGTAGAGCTGTTCGGGCTGGAAAGCCAACAGCAATATATGGACGAGTTTCCCAAGCTCTCACCCGCCTATCAGCCCTGTGGCACCCCCTCGGCAGAAAAAGCCCTTCGCTATGTCAAAGAAGCTTTTGAGACAGGCTATTGCCGGTTTGAGTGGCAGCATCAAACCATCAACGAAGAAACTATTCCGGCCGAGATTATCCTGGTGCGCGCCAAACAGAACGAGAAGGACATCGTGTTGGCGTATACAATCGACCAGCGCGCGATCAAGGGCGCTATGGATAAAGTCGAGCAGATCAACGCCCTGCTCACCTGCTGTGTAATCGCGACCTCTACCCTGTTGGACGCACACCCCCACGAGTTTAACGAGGCTTTGCACACCGCCTTGCAGGTTCTGGCGGTGGCAGTCGGGGTTGACCGCGTCTATGTTTTTAAAAACTATGCCGAAGACAATGAACTGTTCACTACCCAGCTGTATGAGTGGTCGAACGAGCAAGCCGGCATTCAACCTCAACAGGGCGGTATATATACAACCGACGTCCCGTTTAAGTTGACATTTCCCAACTGGCTCAAATCCCTTTCCCGCGGTGAAGCAGTCAACTTGCTCACCAAAGATATGGATGACAAAGAGCGCAAATGGTCTGAGGCCCAGGGAATTCTGGCGATCATGCTTGTGCCGCTCTATGTCAAAGGCGAGTTTTGGGGCTTTATGGGCTTTGATGAATGCCGCCAGGAGCGGGTCTTTGACATCAACGAGCTGTCTGTTCTGCGAATTTGCAGTACGCTGATATCGAACGCCTTATTGCGCAACGACATGGTTCAAAGCTTAAACGATGTAGCCACCGATCTTGAGGACGCGCTGGACAGGGCCCGTGAGGCAAACCGGGCCAAGAGCGCTTTTCTGTCTCACATGAGCCATGAGATCAGAACCCCAATGAACGCGATTATCGGGATGACATCCATCGGAAAATCGTCCAAAGAGCTGAGCGGCAAAGACTACGCCTTTGACAAAATCGGGGCAGCTTCTGTCCATCTGCTCGGGGTGATCAACGACATTCTTGACATTTCAAAGATCGAATACGGCAAATACCAGCTCTACTTCTCTGAGTTTGTATTCGACAAATCTCTGGACAAAGCGGTAAACATCGCGGAGTTCAAAATGAACGAAAAGAATCTAAAGTTCAGTGTCTACATAGACCCGAACATCCCGCTCTGCATTATAGGCGACGAACACAAGCTGACACAAGTGGTTACCAATCTGCTCTCAAACGCGGTTAAATTCACCCCCGAAGGCGGCGAGATCAGCCTGGCCGCCCGGCTGGTTGAAGACAAAGGTGAAACTTGCAAGATTCAGGTCGAGGTGGTAGATTCCGGAATCGGAATCAGCCCGGCGCAGCAGGCACGGCTCTTCCTGCCCTTTGAGCAGGCCGAAAGCAGTACCACCCGCAATTTTGGCGGCACGGGGCTGGGATTATCCATCAGCAAGGCAATCATAGGGCTGATGGACGGCGAAATCTGGGTTGAGTCAGACATCGGCCAAGGCGCAAAGTTCGCGTTTTATATCCAAGTCAAAAAGGGAACCGCCTCCACCCGCTATCACGGCACCTTGCCAAAAGATGTGCGGATACTTGTGGTGGACGACGATTCGAACACACTTGAGTACTTTATCAACGTGCTCGGCCGGTTTGGGTGCACCTGTAACATTGCCCAGAGTGCAAAAGACGCCTTGAAGCTGATTGAAGAGACCGGGCCATATCACCTGTACTTTGTCGACTGGCTGATGCCTGAGATGGACGGCGTTGCGTTCGCCCAACAGATCCGCTCCATCCGCGAAGGTGATGACGCCGTGATCATCATGATTTCATCCAGCAACTGGGCTGAGATTGAATACGAGGCCAGAAAAGCCAAGATCGACGATTTTTTGCCAAAGCCGATGCTGCCCTCCGACCTGGTCGATTGCTTGAGCAAATACTTAATCGGCGAAGGTACTTTTGGCGAGGCGGCACTGGCCGAGCAAAGCGAAGGGATGTTCGGCGGATATCGGATGCTTTTGGCCGAAGACGTCGAGATCAACCGCGAGATTGTAATGGCCCTGCTTGAACCGACCGGGCTGGAGATTGCGTGCGCGGTCAACGGGGTACAAGCGGTTAAAATGTTCAGCGAAAACCCCGACCAATACGACGTAATCTTCATGGATGTGCAGATGCCTGAGATGGACGGATTGACCGCCACCCAAAAAATCCGGGCGCTCGGCACCATAAAATCGGCCAATATCCCGATTATCGCGCTGACCGCCGACGTGTTTATTGAGGACGTAGACAAGTGCCTGCGTGCCGGCATGAACGCGCATCTGGGTAAACCGCTCAATCTGGACGACGTAATTGACACGCTGATGAAGTTTCTGCTTGGGCGCGGGTAAGCACCGACGCGGGCTGTTTTGTCTTGAAGACAGCGGCCCCCACTTGACAATACAGATAGGGCGTGTTATGATTTTGCTGCGAATAAAACGAACGTAAATTTCATTAAATAAGTGGTGAGCACAGTGCAGCGGAACACGGTACAGCGCCAGATCATACTGAGCACGCTTAAGCAGATGAAAGCCCACCCAACAGTCGAGGAGATCAGCGCAAGGATTCAAACGGATCATCCAACGATCAGCAAGACGACCGTTTATCGCAACCTGCGCCTGATGGCTGAAAGCAAGGCGATTGCTCAAATTCTCATACCGGACGACGTCGAGCGGTATGAGGGCAACACAGACAACCACCATCACTTCAAGTGCAATGTTTGCCAAGAAATTTTCGACCTGAATATCGACGGTTTGCATGAGCGGCTCACACAGCTGGGCAAGATGGTCGAAGACAGCTCCGGCTTTCAGGCAGATTACCCGGAGATTGTGTTTAGAGGGGTTTGTAACCACTGTAAAGAATAAGCAAAGACCCCGGCAGATTGCCGGGGTCTTGCTTTGTTTTACTCGTCTTCTTTCTTGCCGTCAAGGGCTGCGCCCAGAGCTTTCAGGTCTACACCATTTACGTCAATCGAGAGTTTCTTGTTGACCTTTGCGTCGTAAGTTCCGGCTTTCATTACCTCGACAAAGTCAAAGCCAAGCGTTTCGCTCATCACCTGTGTGACCGCTTTGAGCACACCGGATGTGTAACCGGCCACCTCGCTGGCCACATCTCCCCCACCCTCGCCGACGCCGCCCACGTAAGTGATCGCGCCGATGTTTCTAAGCGGCTCCGCCGCCGCGGCTACGATTTCCGGGTACTTGTCGATGACCATTTCCAGCTTACCGGCCTCATTCATCTTAGCCAGCGCCTCTGCTTTTTTCTCAAGCGCTTCGGCCTCGGCCAGACCCTTGCGGCGGGTGGCTTCGGCCTCGGCCAGGCCCATCGCCTCAATGACTTTGGCCTTGGCTTCACCCTCCTGGGTGATGACTTCGGCCTGTACCTTTGCCCGGGCTTCACCCTCCAGCCGCAGTTTTTCGGCTTCGGCCTCTGCCCGCTGAATCTGCTCGAACTTCTCAGCTTCGGCGTTCAGGCGGCGTTTTTCTTTTTCGGCTTCGGCCGGGCGGATGACCATCTCTTGCAGCTCAGCCTGTTTGCGGTCGGCTTTCTTTTGCGCCAGCTCGATGTTCTTTTGCTCAGATTGGATTTCGATCTGCACCTGCGCCTCGGCAACTTCCTGCTGGCGTTTGGCTTCCAGAATGACCGCGTCCATAGCCGTGTTCTTGACTTCTTTGGACGTGATGTTCTCCTGAATCTTGTAGGCCGCGTCCGAGCGGGCCCGGCGGGTCTCCTGTTCTTCTTTAAACGAGAGCACTTGCAGTTCTTTTTCTTTCTCGGCTTCGGCGATCTGGGTTTCGGCGGTGAGCTGCGCGCGCTTACCGACCTTCATGGCCTCAGCTGTCTTGATCTGACGGTTTTTGGCCGCTTCGGCTTCGGCGATGGCCGCCTCCGACTTGACCTTTGCGATCTGCTCTTTACCCAGCGCCTCGATGTAGCCTTCTTCGTCGGTGATATCGTTGATGGTAAACGACTTGAGCTCAAGCCCCATCTCTTCCAGTTCTTTGCCGGCCACCTCCTGCACCTTGGTCGAGAAAGATTCCCGGTCATCGTAGATATCCTCAACGCTCAAGGATGACACGATTTCGCGCAGCTTGCCCTTGCAGACCTCGGAGGCCTGGGTCCGGATCATGGATACCGTCTCGGTCTCATGGGAACAGCTGAACTGCTGAACGGCGGCCATGATGGTCTCGTCGGTATTCTTGACTTTGAGCACGACAATGCCGTCCGCGTTGATCGGCACACCCAGCTTGGTTTTGGTCTGGCGAATCTCGACCGGGAACATGATGTTCTCAAGGGTGATGGTGTCCATCCGCTGAAAGACCGGGATGACAATGCTTCCGCCGCCGGTGATCACCTTTGGCCGGCCGACCCCCACGATCACCCCCGCTTTATCTGAGGGCACTTTTTTCCACGTTGCGCTGATCACAATGACGATCAGTATGATGGCCAGCACAATCAGGCCCACCGGTATCAAGTACTCCATCCAGTTCGTTAGCATTCTTTCTCCTCCTTAAATTTGGTCTATGTAAAGCGATACATAACAGAGTTTGTTCGCGGGGTCCACTTCGGTGACAACTACCCGCTCGCCGGTTTTTATGGTTGCGGGCAGTTGATCCCGCAGGTCGGGGTCGATCTTGGCTCGGAAAGATATGGCCGCGCCCGTGCTGTCTTTGAGGGATACGGTACCCATCCCCTCCCCCGTGATGGTCAAAGTGACCTCCCCGCTCATCCCACGCAGTCTGTGGTAAGAAAGCGCGGCGGCGTTGTTCTCTTTCAGCCGCTTGATCAGCAGCTTGTAAAGCGCGGCATACGCCAGCGCGGCCACCACAAAGCAGCCGGCCAACAAAAGGGCAGTAAAGAGCAAATTGGTCATATGCGGGCGCGCCATATGTCCGGCCGCGCCAAAGACGACCAGAAAGAGACACAGGCACATGATGTTAAACGGGATCAGTCCGTGGCCGGAAACGCCCTTGCCCGCATCCACGTCTACGTCGAGGTCTCCGCCAAATATCCCGCCAAACCATCCTGTGAACAAGTTGAGCAAGGGGATGACAAAACCGATGATAATGGCGAGATTGAAGATATAGATAAGCAGGGGTGTGGACATGATATCACCTCCAGTCAGTTGAGCGGGGTTTAATCAAAAACGCCGCTGTCCGAGTTCTCTTCCATCTTAAGTCCATGCTTTTCGGCGTATTTCGAGAGGCCCATCACTACGGGGCCGTCGCTTGTGATGTTGCAGGCGGTGCCAAAACTGTCTTGGAGCGCAAAGATGGCCAGCATCAACGCGGTGCCGGTCTCGTCAAAGCCAAGCACAGCGATAATAAGCCCCAAGGATGCCATCAGCGTCCCGCCCGGCACGCCGGGCGCGGCCACCGCGAAAACAGCCAGCAGAACCACAAACAAAATCATGGTCTCAATGGCCGGCAGTGTCCCGTACAAAACCTGGGAGACACTCAGGGAAAGGAATGTGATGCTGAGCACCGAGCCGGGCATGTGTACATGCGCGAGCAGCGGGACTCCAAAGCTGACCATCCCTTTGTCCAGCACACTTGACTTGGAGGCACACTGGAGCGCAACCGGCAATGTGGCTGCCGATGACATGGTTCCCACCGCGGTCAGGTAGGCGGGGCCGTAGTGCCTGAGCACTTCCATCGGGTGCTTGCGGGAGTAAAGGGCAGCGATCAGGTAAAGAACGGCAATCCAGATGGTGTGGATTAAGATGATCAACAAAATCACCTGCAAAAATACCGGCAGCTGGGTGGTAATTCGGCCGTCGTAAGCGAGTGTGGCAAAAGTCGAGCCGATAAATACCGGTAAAATCGGGATGATCACTTTTCGCACAATGGCCAGCATGATGCCTTGCAGCTCCCCGAGCAGGGCAGCGAAGCGCTTAGAGTCCGACCAAACCACAGCCAGGCCGCCGATCAATGCCAGTGCAAGTGCGCTCATGGGCGGCATGATCTGCGGGATATTCAGCGAAAAGACCATATCCGGCAGGGCGCGCAGGCTATCCACCGCACTGGCAATCGAAAGCCGGGGGATGATCGCAAATCCGGTAAAAGTCGCAAACAGCCCGGCGGCCACCACCGACAGATATGCAAGCATCAGCGAAATGCCCAAAAGTTTGGATGCGTGTTTGCCCATCCGGACAATGGATGGCGCAACTGAGCCGATAATGATAATCGGCACACTGAAGAATACAATCTGGCCCGAAATATGCCGAATACTCATGATCACATTCATAAGCGTCGCGTTCACGGTTGAGCCGATCAAAAGGCCGGCCGCCAGCGCCAACAAAAGGCGAAAAGGCAACGTTTTTAGCATGTTTGTCATCTCAATCACCGCTTTCGTCTATCTGCTCGGTTTACTTTGCGACCTTGTGTTGGGACAGCTCTTTTCGCGCGTGGATGGCCCGGATAATGGGCAGAAGCAGGACAGTGGCAAATCCGGCGGCTACCCCGTTGTTGTAGAGGTTGATGCCGCCCGAAGGAACGGCCAGGCTGGTCGCCAGATGCACGTGGACAGCACCGGCTACCACACCCCAATGCCAGCCAAACTTTGCCGGAATCGGCGAAAGGCAGGCCACAAAGAAGAACGCAACCGAAACACCGGGGTCAAGCAGTTCAAGCGGGCTGAGCAGTGTGGCCACCGCGACCCCCGCCATCAGCGAAGAAACACTGTAGATCTGCTTTCCGTTCGCGCCAAAGCCCATCACCGACAGGATCGCGCCCAGCACAAGGCCGTTGATCTCCATCCCCAGCACGAGGGCGACCGTGGTGCAAAAAATACCCAGGACACCCATGTTGACATAAACGACATAGCCATGCACCGGATAGTAATCGTTGTGGTGGTCCCGCAAAGAAAAGAGGCAGGTCAGGGCGTTCCTGACATCCCGGTGCATATACAGCCCGACAAAGATCAGCCAGGCCGAAATGGTGTAGACCAAAACGCTGATGGCAAAGTTGTTCCCGCTGCTCCACTGGTCGTTCATCTGGTATGTGATGTTGTAGCTGCTAAAAACGGATGTGATAATGATCGCCAGCATACCGGCGGTAAAACCGCCGTTGTAAAGGTTAAAGCCGTCGTGTGCCTTAAAGATGTTCTTGGCCATCGGGTCAAAGATAAAGCCGATAAAAATGCCCATTGCGATCGAAAACACGATGTTAAAGGTCTCAAGGTTGGGCGCGATGAACACCTTTTGGGTAACGGCGGGCGAAAGAGAAGCGGCCACCAGACAGGTGAGGATATTCATGTTGAAGTCTTGTTTCATAAACTTGGCGTAAAGCCAGCCGCCAAAGAAGATCGGCAGCATGTTAAGCGGGTTCTTGCCAAAGAATGCGAACCCCATAATCAGCCAAAGGTTTGAGATGGTCGCGCTCTTAGCCTCGTGTTTAAAGAAGATAAGCATACTCAGCGCAACCATCGAGGTCAGCGCCGAATTGAGTATGGCAGAGCCAAGTCCCCCAACAAGTACGTAGTCGGTTACCAGGATATCCGGCGCATGCAGGATAGCTACGAACCCCTCAAACAAAGAGAGTGAGGGCTCAAGAATAACCGCACCGGCCAGTAATATCAGTATGGTTATAAAGTAAACGTTATGTATACTTTTAAAACAGTTGTACATCGAAGGTATCAGCTCCTAATCGCGTTATCGTTGTACACACGCCAGCCAACAATGTCATAACGGGCAAGTGAGCACTTGCCCGTCAATTCAGGTCTGTTTCTATTTTAACGATTAACGCGACAAAATTCAACTGTTTAACCGCTCAATTTACATTTTAATTTTTACCATTGATCTTCTCAAGCAGCCAGACAATGTTTTCGCCCAAACGCTCGATGGTGGCTACCCCCTCTTCGTCTTTTTCAAAGCTGCCTTTGCCAAGGGCTAAGCTCATGTTCCAGTAGCTGCTGCCTACCGTGAACATATCACTGATTCCAAAAAAGTGTTGGATCGAATCCAGCGTGTGGATTGCCCCCGCCCGGCGAACGGCGCTGACCGCCGCCCCGACTTTGCGGCTTAAGGGAGTCCCGCCAGAGCGGTTAATATAACCGCAGCGGTCGATCACCGCTTTGATCTCGGGGGTCAGGTCACAGAAATAGGTCGGCGAGCCGATGACGATCGCGTCGGCTTCGGTCATCTTTTTGTAAACCTCGTTCACCCAATCTTTGGTGGCACACTCGCCCGGATGCCGCTTGGCACACCCGCCGCAGGCCATACAGCCCTTGACTTCCCTGCCGCCGGCCTGAAACAGCTCGGTCTCGGCGCCCGCCTGAGCACAGACATCCAGCACGGCCTGAAGCATATGTGCGGTATTCCCGTCGTGGCGGGGGCTGCCGTTTATCGCGAAGACTTTCATGTATAATCATCCTTTCATATCCAAGGTGGGTATTCTATGGCCAGTATACCATTTTTTGCTGACTGTTTCAAGGGTTTGGGGCACAAACGCGGCAGGCGGCTCATCGATTGAGCCGCCTGCCGCGTTTGCGTTATTTATTTAGAACGAACCCGTGTAAATCCGCTCGACTACCTCTTTGCCCGAGGGGACAGGCGCACAGCCGAGAAGTCCGGAAAGCCCGGGGGTCTCGAATGTCAAGGCAACCAGCTTGGAAACATCGTCTTTGGTAAAGCCGAGATCGGCCAGGGTTTGGGTTATCCCAACCGAGCGCAGCCAGGCGCGAACACCATCGGCAGCCTTTTGGGCTTCACCGGGCTGACCGGTTAATCCGGGGACAATCGCACCCAGTACATCGGCCATCACCGCGCCGGCCGCCGGATAGGTCTCTTTCACCACAGCAGGCAGCAAAACGGCCAACCCGAGGCCGTGGGTGATCTCCGGCTTTATCCCGCTCAGCGGGTGCTCCAAGGCGTGCGTAAAGTGCAGAAGCCCGTTGTCAAAGGCGGTCCCCGCAATCAGGGCGGCGTAAGTGAGGAAGTATCTGGCCTCCAGGTCTTTGGGGTTCTTGATCGCGGCGGGGAGATATTTGGCCACCAGGCAGATGACCTCTTTGCTCAAAGTAATGGCAAACGGGTTGTTGAGGACGGTTGAGCAGGCCTCGATCACATGGTTTACCGCATCCACACTGACATAGCGGGTCTGGTCGGCCGGCAATCCGGTCATCAGCGCGGGGTCGTCGATTGAGAAAAGCGGATAGATACAGTCGGCGGCAAGTGCCGGCTTATACTCTTTTTCAGGGATGGTGACAACTGCGAAGCGGTTGGCCTCACTGCCTGTCCCATGCGTGAGGTTTATGGCGATGATCGGCACCGCTTTTTCGGGCGCGAACTTCATCTCGTAAAGCTCCTGACAGGTTTTGTCGGGGTACTCAAGCAGGATAGCCGCGCTCTTGCCCGCATCAATCGGGCTGCCCCCGCCGATCGCGATAACTGCTTTCGCACCGGCATCCCGGCCGGTTTTTACCGCGTCATCCACCTGATGGGTTTCGGGGTTGGGCTGCACTTTGTCGTACAGGGTATAGCGAATCCCCTCTTTGTCCAGCGCTTTGGTCACGACCTCCCATGCGCCGGTGGACTTGTAGGCCGACTTCCCGGTCATCACCAACAGGCTGTCAACCCCTTTGGCTTTTAGCTGGCCCGCGATAAAGTCCATCTTCTGGATCGCCCCTACCCCCAAAAAGATATGACTGCCGCAAATAATTGTGCTGACATTGTTGATGTTGATCCCACTTTCCCAAGACATTGTAAAACCTCCTTTTTCTTTAACAAACTTTTGGGTAATTATACCATATTGTCACGAATATGTCAATTAAAACAAGGTGAACTCTTAACTCTGCGAAGCGTATGACATGTTTGTCCGTTTGGTTGGTATTATTTAATTATATTATCAATCACTGCGTTTATCAGGCGCAGTGATTTTAAAGTTGTGCAAAAGTTATCTGAGATATACATCTGCAAAAACGATCTGCCCCGGTTTACTGTGTGGGCGGTGTATATCTCTGGCTTTTTGATAAGCGCTGTGGTAGAATTGGGTAAAAAGAGAGGAATCGTCATGCATAACAAATTGTGGAATCAACTGCGGGCGCAGGCAACCGACGACGCCATCTACGAGCAGGCAAAAGAATACGCGCTGGATTACATAAAAAGCGTAGACGACCGCGGTGTTTGGCCGTCCGATCAAGCCATTGAGGGTTTGGCGAATTTTTCGGAAGACTTGCCGGAAACCGGTACAGACACCTATGAAATCCTCAAGCTGCTGCACGAGTACGGCTCCCCCGCTGCCACCGCGCAGACAGGCGGGCGGTACTTTGGGTTTGTCAATGGTGGAGCAATCCCCGCCGCCCTCGCGGCCAAATGGATCGCCGATGTCTGGGATCAAAACGCCGCACTCAACGCGATGTCCCCGATCGCCTCCGCGCTGGAGGATGTCTGCGAAAAATGGGTGGTTGACCTGTTGGGCCTGCCGCCGGGAACCGCCGCCGGGTTTGTCGGGGGCAGTTCAGCCGCCGCGCTCTGCGGTATTGTGGCCGCAAGGAATCATTTGCTGCGCAAAAAAGGCTGTAATGCCGCCAAAGACGGGTTATTCGGCGCACCGCCCATACGGGTTGTGCTCAGCGAAGAAGCGCACTCAACTGTCTTCAAAGCGCTGTCCATCCTCGGGCTGGGCAGCGGGCGGGTTAAACTGATAGCGGCGGACAGTCAGGGCCGGATCAAATCGGAGCAAATCCCCCCGCTTGACGACAACACCCTGCTCATCCTACAGGCGGGAAATGTCAACACCGGCGGGTTTGACGACTTTGGTGCCATCTGTCAAAAAGCCCGCGAAGCCGGCGCCTGGGTACATATAGACGGCGCGTTTGGGCTTTGGGCAAAGGCCAGCGAAAAGTTTGACCACCTGACCAAATCGATCGAACTGGCCGATTCCTGGTCCTGTGACGCGCACAAAACCCTCAACGCGCCCTACGACTGCGGTATCATCCTCTGTAAAGACCGAAGCGCGCTGACCGACGCCTTGCAGATGGAGGGCTCGTATATCATCTACAGCGAAAAACGGGACGGGATGCTCTACACCATGGAAATGTCCAGGCGGGCCAGGTGTGTCGAGCTTTGGGCAACTTTAAAGTCACTGGGCAGAAGCGGAGCGGCTGGGCTGGTCGAAAGTTTGCACCAAAAGGCGGTCTACTTCGCGAAGCGGCTGCGCGAAAACGGCTTTTCGATACCGGGGGATGTTTTCTTTAACCAGATCAACGTCTACGTCGGGGATGACGATGAGACCCAGCGGGTTTTGCGCAACATTCAGCGCTCAGGGGTCTGCTGGTGCAGCGGCGCAAAGCGGCAGGGCAAACCGTTTATCCGAATCAGCGTCTGCTCGTACAGGACCACCTGCGACGACATTGAACGGTCGGTAAAGGCATTCACCAAGGCAAGGGACGAGATGACAGCCGGTTGATGCGTTCTCCAACACAGCCAAATGGTTAGTATTAAATGTTATATATATCAATTTATAAGCTTGCACACTTGTAAATTTCGCAAAAAACGTGTAAGATAACAGGTGCGAGGGCGCTTAGCCCTACGTTCGCTCTGCGAAAGGACTATAAAGCAATGGCAAATATTATCTCTTTTGTCGGCAAAACGCCGGTCATTCACCCCACCACCTTTGTCGCTCCGGACGCCAGCGTCATCGGGGACGTTGTCTTGGACGAGGGGTCAAGCGTCTGGTTCGGCGCCACATTGCGCGGGGATGTGAACCGCATAACCGTCGGGAAATTCTCAAACATTCAGGATGGCTGTGTCGTTCACGCCGAGCGCTTTAAAGACGAAAAGCCGGGGGTCGGGCCCACATTCATCGGGGATCACGTTTCCATCGGCCACAGCGCGGTCATCCACGCCTGCACGATTGAGGACTGCTGTCTGATCGGGATGGGTTCAATCATTCTGGATGGCGCGGTGATCGGCAAAGGCTCGATTGTGGGTGCGGGGGCGGTGGTCACGGCGGGCACAGTCATCCCGCCTTACTCAATGGTACTTGGCACACCGGGTAAAGTAGTTAAGACAATGCCCGAATCGAGCGTTGAGGATCGGATTGCACACGCCATGCGCTATGCGGGCTACAGCCAACAGTACATTGACGCAAAATTGGGATAACGACCGCCGGCCCGGCCGGCGGCGGATGAGGATACTACATGTTTATTGATCTGGCAAAAATCAAACTTGCGGCTGGGAACGGCGGGAACGGCGCGGTCAGCTTCCACCGCGAAAAGTACGTGTCGGCCGGCGGCCCGGACGGCGGGGACGGCGGCAAAGGCGGGGATATCCTGTTTGTCGCCGACAACAATCTGAGTACGCTGGCCGATTTCCGGTACAAGCGCAGTTACGCGGCACAGGCAGGCGCGAACGGCGGCGGAAAGCGGTGCAGTGGAAAAAACGGCGAAGATTTGATCATCCGTGTCCCCCGCGGGACTTTGGTCAAAGAGGCCGCCAGCGGCCGCCTGATCGCCGATGTGTCGGGGGACGCACCGGTGCGGATCACGCGCGGCGGCAAAGGCGGCTGGGGGAACGCCCGGTTCGCCACCCCCACCCGGCAGACCCCCCGCTTCGCGAAGCCCGGCCGGCCGGGAGAGCGGCTGGAAGCCCAGCTCGAACTCAAACTGCTGGCCGATGTCGGGCTGTGCGGTTTTCCGAACGTGGGCAAATCCACCTTGATCTCGATGGTCAGCCAGGCCCGGCCTGAGATCGCGAACTACCACTTTACAACCCTGACCCCGGTGCTCGGGGTTGTCCGGCTGGAGGAGGGCGTCTCTTTTGTGATGGCCGACATCCCCGGCCTGATTGAGGGCGCGAGCAAAGGGATCGGCCTTGGCCACGGGTTTTTGCGCCATATCGAGCGCTGCCGCCTGCTTGTGCACCTGGTTGACGTTTCGGGCGTTGAGGGGCGCGACCCGGTCGAGGACTTCAAAGCCATAAACGGTGAGCTGGTCGCGTTTAACCCCGATCTGGCCGCCCGGCCCATGCTGGTGGCCGCCAACAAATGTGACATCGCCACCCCCGATCAGATCGAGCGCTTTCGCGCGTTTATCCAGGCGGAGGGGTTGCCCCTGTTCGAGATTTCAGCCGCGACCAATCAGGGCTTGCGGGAGTTGACGAACGCGGTGGCCGAAAAGCTGTCCACATTGCCGCCTATCCTGGCGTTCGAGCCCGAGCCGTTTATCCCGCCCCAAGTCGACCCGCAGGCATTTGAGGTCAAGGTGGTGGACGATGAGTACATTGTCGACGCGCCTTGGCTTGAGCATGTATTGGGCAGCGTGAACATGAGCGACTATGAATCCCTTCAATATTTCCAGCGGGTGCTGGTGCAGAGCGGGATACTCCAAAAGCTTGAAGATATGGGGATCGAAGAGGGCGACACCGTGCGCATCTTTAACTTTGCGTTTGATTATATTAAGTAGGTGCACAAATGAACGATTTAAACGCGCTGTACAAAAACGTGATCACTTTTATCGTGAAACTGCGCGAAAACACTTTCGACGATACGCTGTACACTGAGATTTTTGCACAGTTCGAGACACTCGTTTTCCAATGGAAGACACACGATCACATCCCGAAGCTCGCGTTTATTTCCTGTGTGTATTTGATAGATGCGCTCGCGGGGGGAAGCCGGTTTTGGCCGGATGACATCCGCATAAAAGCGGAAGACGCGCTGATTGCGATCCAAGAGCAAATCGCCGGGCTTGAACTCGACATCCCGGACCTTGAAATATAAACGCGGAGGCCACATGACAGATATAAAATGTGAAAACCCGGGCGGGCTCAGCCCGGTCGCGCTGGCTTTTGTCGGGGACGGCGTCTTCGAGCTGATGGTGCGCGAAAGACTGGTCGCCGGCGGCGGAATGCCGGCCGGCAAACTGCATCAGGCGGCGGTCGGCCGGGTCAATGCCACCGCGCAGGCTCTGGCTTACGACGGGGTGCTGGCCGCTTGCAGCGATCAGGAGGCCGAGATTTTAAGGCGGGGGAAAAACGTCAGCCTTTCGCGGATACCAAAAAGCTGCACCCCACAGGAATATCACCGGGCAACCGCGATCGAAGCACTGTTGGGTTACCTTTATCTAAGCGGAGACAAGGCCCGGCTGGAGGCGATGTTCGCGCTGATTGAAGAGGAAATCGCCCGCGGCAAACAGGCTCGGTAAAGTAAAGAGGTAAGTGCAAAAAAAGACAAAATTCTTCTATCACGGATAAATTGGCCAAGTTTTCAACATTTCAACAACTTATCAACAGTCAAGCCCAGAAGCAGCAACTGTTCCCGGAAAAGCATCTCAGAAGACCGGCCACCAAAAATCGCGCGGGGGTAATCGTTCATCCAAC
>WRBI01000023.1 GCA_009784625.1 Oscillospiraceae bacterium
ACTTCCAGGTTGCTCATTTCCGATTTCCGGCGCTGTATTGGGAATATCTCTGCTATTTCTCTGTAATCCTCTTCTCTTAGTTTCATATCGCTATTATATCAGTTAATGTCAACAGACTCTAGGTTGAGTCATTCTGATTACGTGGAATATTTATATTATAAGGATGGGATTAAGTGTTTGAATTAACAAACGAACAGCGGAAATATTTAGGCGTGGCCCAGGTAGAAAATACATGGGAAAAAGTAAAATACAACGACCGCGTATATTTGTACTTTGATGGTGATAAGTTGGTAAAACAAATCAATATCGAAGATGAATACTATCGTGAAGTGGAATTAAATGAAATGACAGCGGAGAATCGGACAATACTTCTGCCAAAAACATCAAAAGGTAAGCCAAAAAAATTAGGTTCTGCCGCTGCCTATAACGCATTTGCCGGAATTGGTGTATACTTTTTTTATGCTCAAGGAACAGTCGAAATCGCCAATTTTACGACACAACAAACTTTTTACACCGAGAGAATTGAAAGAGATGGCTTTAAGGAGTTTGAAAAATGGCTTAAACAATGGATTGACGAGACTACCGAAAATGATATGAAAGAACTTGAAATTTTTAAGTCATCCAAGCGACAGCGATACAAGTACAAAGAGGGCGACTTTTTTGCATTCAAATCCGGTAGGCGAGAATACGGTTTTGGGCGGATATTGCTTGACGTATACCCTATAATAAAAGCAGTTAAAGCGGGAGAGATAAAAGAAAAACACCGGGGCTTAGTGCATTTGATGGGCAAGGTTCTGTTTATTAAAATTTACAAGATAACAAGTGATACTGCGGATATTGATATAAATGAACTTAAACTCTGCGAGGCTTTTCCATCTTATCATATCATGGACAATTTGTTTTTCTATGGCGAGTATAAAATCATAGGAAATTTACCTCTTGAACCATGCGAGTTGGATTTTCCGATTTCATACAGCAGGAGCATCGAGTCGCAGGACAGGGATTACGTTTATTTACAGTATGGTTTGATATACATGCAGGCAGAAGCTTCAAAATTCAACCAGTACATTATAGACCCGCATAAAGAAGGCTATGCGGCCCAAAATCCTTTCCGCTGTGAATCGATCGGTTTCAAAGATTCGACAATAGAGCCGGAAAGCGACTTGCGTAGTCCGGAAAATGAGAAAGCAAAAAAAGAAATATTTGAGTTTTTCGGCTTGGAAGCGGACAAGGGATACTATGAAAATTATAAGAGATATTTAAGCATGAAATAAATGAAGTATGAAGACACTTTGGGGGGAGGGTGCATAATATCATGGATTATTATAAGAGCAAAGAATTTCAACTGCATAAGGAGAAAATCGCTTACATATTGGAGAAAATACCATCTGCTGAAAATCCAAAAGGATGGGTAAAGAAAGGCTCTTTCTCCGTTGGAGATTTTGAATATTTTGGCTTTACAGAACTATCCGACATATTGCTTATAATATCATCAAGTGGCAGAGCATTAATAGATTTGGCAAAAAACGAAAAAATTGCCCGCGATTATTCAAATGATTTTCCATTTGATGAAATACTGCTTACCAGTAAAGGGTTTGATGTATTAAATAACAAAACCGTTAAATTAGCCGGAAAATATGGTGGAAGTTTACTGCCTGTGGGAAACAAAACACATGAAATGTTGATCAGGGTTTCTCCTCTGTATCCTTGTGAAGATTTAATATTTCAACCGCCGAATGAAAACTGTTTCGCAGACGGACGCTTCAAAAATATTCGCAGTAATAATTGTGTGCGGGTTTACAGGGGATTCTTGTATTGCTACGGTTTTTCATTCAGCGGAAAATATTTTGTAATTGCTGATGAGAGCGGAGTTGCTTATTGGGAAGCTGTTGGAGCATGAAAAGTCAATTGCTGTGGTTTGACGATCGTATCTAGAAAGATTTTAGTTTTCCGTAAAGTGAGGTATGGCAGTATGAAAAACATTAATGAGTTTTTAAAAAGCAAAGACATTGATATTCTGTGGGAAGATCACAACAGCGTTCTTTGGGTTGACCACAGAGATGAAGATGAGAATATCGTCAAATATACCGGTGAAATGCTCAATATCGACAATTTGTCGGCTGAAGTTATCGAGTCTGAAAATGAATTGGGATATGAAGTTATAATTATCTATGGTGACAAAAAATCAGTTGTAAATTTCAATCCGAAGAAAGTCAGCAGAGATACGACTTTGATTGCCCTTAACGAAATCTTACAGCCCGATTCTGAAGTAAGATTTTGGATGGATTCCGTCGGCGGTGATACATTGGCATTTGTACCGCTTTCAAGTGTTGCGTGGAGCCACTTAGAGCATGAATTTGGCATTGAAAACGTAAGGTATCATTTTGCCCCAATTATAAAAACAAGCGTAATGTTTGAGATGTCAATTGATGAAATGCGCGCCATTGTAAAAGAGCGCAGATTGTAGTTGTCATCAAGGTTGGTGGATGATGTTTAATAAGGAGTTTTGAATTGATTCTCTTTGGGAAAATGTCTACGTATATTTAATGTTAGTAATCAAGAAAATGTCGTGAGAATTGGCAATGCAGTGGATATACAATAGGCGGTGACTATATGCTTTGCAGCGGATTCCCTTTTATAGAAGATGAAATTATTAACCATGTTACTTCTTATATTCCCTCAAAGACATACAATAATATTGGCATTCGTGTGTCAAATGATTATATTGATTACTTTTTAGAACAAACTCAATTATCCTTTCCGTACAGAATATATATCCTTGATGTTGAGGATATAATGCTTTCAAAACTTAACTTTAAAGAAAGAATGATTCTGCATTGCATATACACAAGAAGTTGTGATGGCTATGTACGTGAAAAGCATATAAAGGCTCTGTTATCAGATGATTTTCCTGAATGGACTATACCGTATATATTCAAAGTTTGTGATGAGTATGTCGTAGAAATTTTACAAACAGTATATGATAACTTAAAAAATAGAAATACAGATAGATTTAAAAGCTTCTGCGCCAATAATCATACAGCTTTCTGTAAAAGTTATAATCGCATGATTAGCTATTGGAATGAATTTTATAGAAATGATTGTTACAAGTATGAGAATTATATCGGACGAAAGTTGTTTATTGAATGTTTTGGAGCAAAGCGAACAATGAAATATAGACTATTGTAAAAGAGCATATATTGTGGTTTTCGCCAGGATGTCGGATCATATTTACAAAACGATGTAAGGTGATAATATTGCCCTCAATTAAAATTGAAATAATAAAAATAATGGACGGATCATTTCCTATATGGGTAGAATGTTCATTTCATGACGCATGGGGCAATATACATTGCTTTATCGAAAAATTGCCGTGTGTTTCAGATGTGATAGTTGACGTAGAACTTCCCCAAAATGGTGTATTGGAATGTATGATTATCAAAGAATGGATTGATAGTAAAAACAGAAAAATTATCTCGGTCAGCACCAAAGAGCCATTTGGCATTGAGTCAACGCAGGGTGCAAGCGAATTTGATTTATTGCCATGTCAGATGAGGTTGAGGTATGTATCGACAAAAGGATAATTATAGAAACAGTGTTTTGAATTCAATTGAGAATGTAGGATAGGCTAAGTGAATATATACACAATAAGCAACGACAAGAAAACTATTACGCTTTTCAATAGTCGAATTTCTTTTGACGATGAAATTGAAGCGATTTTTGCTATTTCTGGTTCTTGAATTATTCATCTAAATACTGAGCTTATAGGTGGGAAATTGTCAAAAGACATGAACAAACAACCTATGAGTAATATTTACAATATTGATTTTGCATGCAATGTTTTATGGAATATCAAACAAATAACTGCATCGTAGCTCAGAGAAATTAAAGATTCTTACTATAATCCATCAATAAACTTTCTAACAAAATATTTCGTACAGTCGAGTTTATGGGAAGTTCTTTTAAAATTGATGTCAGAAGACTTAAGGTAATCAAGCATGTTTTTAGAAGGTAAGCAAACATAGGCGAATTGCAGATTAAGATTGAGGTGAGGTATGAGTAAAATCGTAATTAGAGAAAACAATATTTTGGCTATAGAAACTCGGAGCGGCTTATTTGTGATTGCACAGGCATTGAAACACAAAACACTCATTTTCTTCAACCTGTTTACGACAACACCCATGTCTTTCAATGTTGATTTGAGCAAGGCCAAAATTCTGTGTTGTATTACCCCTGTTAAGAATTTTTATAACCAAGCTGAAATAATTAAACTGAAAACCTTGGCTAACGCTCATATTAAAGATTATGACAAGCGCAATCATCTTTCGCTTAATTATTTTACCTCGTCCGGACTTGACACCGGTTTGCAGAAAGATGTTAGAATCTATGCAGGAACAGAAGATGAAATAGTAATTCCTTTTCTGCGCACCGGAGATTTACGTTTAGTCGATTGGCAGCTTAATACAATACAGTATTTGTCAAAAGAATACGACGGCGATATTATCAATCAGCATCAATTAGAAACTATGGGTGATTACGCTGAACTTTGTGAGCGTTTGTATTTATCTTACCGTTATGGGAAATATATTGAACCTATCAAAGATTATATTATGGGAAATACCCCTATAGAGTATAAAACTTTTTTTCAAATGATAGCAGGGCAAATAAGCAAAGAACAATGGTTGAAGTTGCCAATTGAAAACGTACTATATTGATAATCAAACTGCTCAAAAGTTAAAGCTATTTATAAGCGCGCGAATAAATTTGAGGGATAGTATTATGTTGTCGAGAAAATCTTCGGTCTGTAGATTAACGCAAAATCATATATAATTCAAACGATTTTGTAGATTCAAGTATTTGAGCTAAAAACATTGAAATTTATATGAGGTAATGCTTTGAAATTAAAAAACGAGTTTGAAAATTTTTACAAGCGCAACTTTGGAGATTATGCGCTTGTATCTCCAATATTTTATGGGTTTCCTATAAGTATTCGATATCAAATTGGTATGGGCCTGATTTGCGATGGAAAAGAAGAAAAATATGTGAAAAATGCTATCCATCGAGCATTTGCGGTTTTTAATGAACTGTTCAATAAAGACGATGATATTTATGTTGTGGTTAACAGCTATGAAGATAACCCTAATGATATGGCAGATGACGATATAAGTGTTGTGCATCCTTTGATTCACATTAAGGATGAATGTAACTTTGTTTTCACATTTACTGTTGAGGATGCGTTAAAGCATCTTATTTCCAATTCGCATACAAGATATATACTCAAAGCCGCTGTTAGGGATGTTCAAGTAGAAAAATTGCTGGAAGAAATCGCATGGTCGGATATTGATGGAAGAAACAGTTTGAGAGGTTGTGTATACTGGATTAATCCGCGCAATAATGTTATCTATCACTTTTATGATGACCGTGGTTTGGATGTGGCTTCAAACAGCAAGGCAAATCTTGAACACATTTATTCAAAATTCAATGATTGGATTTTGGAATATGACCGCAAAAGAATAGATAATATATTCAATGAATCAAGTATTATTTCATGCAAGTAAGCGGCACATAGGGAGTATTCAAATAAGTACTGGATTACATTTTTAGTGCGTATAGTGTATAATGAATTGCTAATATCGCGTTGGGTGGCTTGCTTGCCGGACATGACGCTGATTAGAAAAAGCGTGAGGAAAGGAATGGCTATCAAGTGGTATATATTTTAATTCACGGCTCCGGGCAAAAAGCAACAAGTTGGAATGAAACAATTTCGCATATGAAAAGTGATAAAGAGATATTGTGTTTGAATTTATCTTCAATGCTCAACGGCAAAGAAGCGAGTTACGCTAACTTGTATGCTTCATTTATAGAATATTGCAACGAACTAAATGGACAAATCAACTTATGCGGACTTTCATTCGGTGGTATTCTAGCATTAAATTATACTTTGGATTTTCCTGATAAAGTAAATACATTAGTCTTAATCAGTACACCATACAGAATACCAAGAATAATGTTTGGTATTCAAAACATTGTTTTTAGATTTTTGCCTAAATCGATTTTTGAGAATATGGAATTTAGCAAAAAAGACATGGCTGTTTTAGGTAACTCTATAAAGAAATTGAATTTCAGTAACAGAGTTCAAAATATCAAATGCTCAACGCTGATAGTTTGCGGAAAAAAAGATGGTGCAAACATTAAATTCGCACTTTTTCTGGCTGAAAATATTGAAAATTCTAAATTAGAAATAATTAAAAATGTTGGACATGTTGTGAATGAAGAAAATCCAAAGGCATTAGCGAAAATATTAGATGAATACTATGATCATAATGATTAAGGACACTATAGTTCAGCTTTTTGTAGACATCTTAATATTTCTCATTTCAGTTTTTGGTTTTGTGACAGTATTAAGAACATAAAAAAAGACTTGCTAATTTTACAAACTACTTTGGCTAACAAGAAACACGGAAAACACACCAAAAGGAGAAATGAATTCATGCAATTGTTTTATAAAGACATATATTTAGGCGACATAATTATGACTGGGGGCGATTTTCCGTGGGTGCATGGTGATTTTATAAAATATTCCGAATACGGAAATTTTAAGAACTTTTTCAACTTTCTTGTTTCTGAAGAAAAAAAGAATGAGGATTTGAAGAATATTGATGCAGATTTGTTTGACGAAAATAATTGGACTATAAAAAATGAAGAGGAAATAATCGGCATATTTGAACCTTATATATCTGATGAAACAAATAAAATAAGCTTTAGGTACAGATAGTTGGATTACTGTTTAGCTTGCTTACATATTTCGATCAGGTTCATTTTGGGTAATTAGAAATTATTGAAAATGTCGATATCTTGTAAATGAAGAAAATTCAAAGAAATTCATAAAAATAGATAAATGTTTTAATCATAATGAATAAAGGCAGTATTCTCTTACAGTACCAAAATTAATACGTTTCATTATAGTATTCGATTAAAAAACCAGAGAATGATTCGTACTTCTTAATAAACATCTCTAAATTATCCCCCTCTAAATAAAAGTAAACAGGTGGATTATCTCCTTCGTTTAGATTAAAAAAATAAAATTGATATCCCTGGTGCATGAGAAACACAAAGTTATTATCATCTATATTTTCATTAGAATCGTTTTCTTTCAGCAATGCTATTGCCCAACTTTTTAGTTTTGATATTTCATCTAAAGTGTAAGACGAACCTTTGAAAAAATCAATGCCATTTCCGGCCTGCTCCATAAATTTTACATAATTTTGGGGCAGATTTTTTTCTTTGCTCAATTGCATTATCTTTGCAATTTCATTCTTTGAGCAAGGATTCATCTGATGCCCGTTGAAATTTAGAAATTGAAAAAACAACTCTAAATTATTTTCACCCATATATTTCAAAAAAATTTCTCCTCTATCGCAAACAAATTGTCACAAGGCCACTCCCACTCCTTTATTCCAATTCTTTTTTTGCTTTGTCAAGTATTGTGTATAGTTGATTCAAGTCAATATCCCAAAAACCTTGTTTAGTATGATTGTATACTCTCATTGAAAGTTTGTCATCTTGGCGCTCGATTT
The DNA here is from genome assembly GCA_009784625.1 of Oscillospiraceae bacterium. Taxonomy (GTDB): domain Bacteria; phylum Bacillota; class Clostridia; order Oscillospirales; family Ruminococcaceae; genus WRAV01. The sequence continues at coordinate 7,578 of WRBI01000023.1, forward strand.
CAGCAAATGTCGATGCATCGCTGTAAACTTCTATCACAAAATCTTTCTTATCTTCCGGCACGCCTATTATAGCATTAAGATTTTCCATAACTATTCTTCCTCAAACTGAAATTTTCCACGGCTATTCAGCAATTCGACAGTTTCATCGCTCCATCTTTGAGCAATGACTTCAGCAAAATCATTGTTCAGTAAAAACAAAGTATAGGTGCAAGCATAATATATATCATTAAAAAATGTAACGAGCTTCGCACCCATCGGCTTTAATCCTTGATTTATTTCTGATAAATGTTCTTGAAAGTTATCGTCACCGTCAAAATCTGTAAATATTTCATCTTCATGAATATTAAGCACAAAGCCGTGTGATTCAATGAACGGCTTTATTTTATTTTGGACAGACTGCTCGTATCCGCCTATTTCAATGCATTTATTTTTTTCGTACAAGAACCCAAGTGCAAATACGCTTTCATTCATTGAACTTTTATTGAAAAAGTCAATAAATTCACTATATGATGATAAAGAAACGAGGTTGTTTATCATATTTCCATAGGCATGGTAGGCGTTCTCATATTCTTTTTCCTCAAGTAGCCGAATAGCACTGTTTAACTCTTGAAACGCTTGTTTGTCCAATAATTCTTTGGCTAGTTCTATCACATTCATTGCTTCAGCTCCCAATGCAGTTCATCACAGCTAACGTATAATGACGGCACTATTGATATTCTTCAATATACGTCTTCAGCCCTTCGTTATAACGAAGGGTTTTTTGGGGGTATAACGGAACGATGATAGGGATTTGTCAATAGTACTCTGGTCATTCTGAAAATACGAAAAGTTTTACTGCCGGCGCAAAATAGAGATAGAAGCGATCAAAACAAAAGCAAAGAAAGAGGAAGCGAGTTTGTCATAGTGACCATAGCACCGCACGCCGCCTCCCATAGTCTGTTATCATGCAGTATACCACCCTTTGTCTTAGATTACAAACAAATAATGGAAAAAATATCGTGCTGCTGCGACGTTGTATCCCGCACCTTTTTTCGCCTCCGCTCATATTCTGTAATCGGCAAAACTTTGAAAATATGAGGTGAAATCATATGGGCACCGGTTACTTAAAAGTAGAGACCCGGGCGGCCGGAGGGGCGATTCCGATCGCGGGCGCGCGGGTACAGCTGCTTGACTTGGCGGGTCAAGTGCTGTTCGAGGCTTACACCGACCAAAACGGTGAGACGCCGCCACTGGAACTTCCCGCGCCGGACAAATCCCTCACCCTTGATCCCGGCTATACCCAGCCGGCCAATTCGGCCTGGATTGTAGTTGTGACCAAAGCGGGGTTTGTGCAGAAGCGAATCCGCGGGGTAGAGGTAGTGGACACACAAACATCCATCTTAACCGTTCAGATGCAGCCGGATATTCGCGGAAACAGCGAGACTGAAGAGACAATCATCCCGCCCATCGGGTTGTTGGCGGACGACCGCAGTCAGGTGGGCAATAAAAGCGGCCTTGGTCAGCGGGTGCTCAGCGAGGTGACCATACCCAATGCGATCACCGTGCACCTGGGTAAACCAGCGGACACCGGCGCGCGAAATGTCCGCGTGCCGTTTGCCGACTACATAAAAAATGTGGTTTCGAGCGAGATTTATCCGACCTGGCCGACAAACGCGATTGTCGCGAACATACACGCCATTGTCACCTTTGCGCTCAACCGCGTCTACACCGAGTGGTATCGAAGCCGCGGCTACAACTTCGAGATCACCAACTCAACCGCTTTCGACCAGAGCTACCGGGAGGGCGGCCAGGTTTTTGAGAACATCAGCCGGCTGGTGGATGATTATTTCAACGTCTACGTCCATCGGCTTGGTTTCAAAAATCCGTTCTTTACTTCATTTTGCAACGGAACCACTGTCATCTGTGCCGGGCTGGCGCAGTGGGGAACGGTCGAGCTGGCAAATCAGGGCCGCACACCGATTCAGATTCTGCGGGATTATTACCCCAGCGATATTCAGCTTTCAGCCGGAACGCATTTTTCGGATGTAGTCGTCTCCTATCCGGGGTACTCGCTGGGGATTGGCAGCCGGGGATCGGCTGTGCAGACCATGCAGAACTATCTCAACCGGATTCGGGTCAATTACCCGCTCATCCCGCGCATAGATAACCCGGACGGCGTCTTCGGCGAAGAGACGCGGGCGGCTGTCCTTGCTTTTCAAAAGACGTTTAACCTGCCACAAGACGGTGTGATCGGCCGGGATACCTGGAACAAGATCTCCAACATATATGTGGCGGTGACCAAATTAGGCGAACTTGAGTCGGAGGGTGAGCGGATCGGGATTGGGCAAGAACCGCCCCGCACCACCATCACGCAGGGCGCGCGCGGCCCGGATGTTTTGCAGCTGCAGTTTATCTTAAACGCGGTCGCCGCATACTACGAGAGCATACCGGTCGTCATTCAGGACGGTGTGTTTGACGCCCGGACAAAGAACGCGGTGACCGAGTTCCAAAAAGTGTTTGGGCTGACCCAGGACGGAGTAGTCGGCCCGTCCACCTGGCGGATGCTCTATCAGGTTTATCACAGCATTTTTGAACAGATCACCCCGCCCCCTCCGCCGCCCCCTCCGCCGATTGTCGACCACCCTTACCCGGGCAAACCGCTGCGCGACGGCTCAACCGGCGCGGATGTCCGCCTGATTCAAAGCTGCCTGAATGCCATCGGAAAAGCTTACCCGAACATCCCGCGCCTGACGGTGGACGGCGTGTTCGGCCCCAAAACGCAGGCGGCGGTCGTCGCGTTCCAGCAGCAGTTTATGTTGGGGGTGGACGGCGTAGTCGGCCCGGTTACCTGGGAGGCGATCATCCGGCAATACGATTTGCTCACCGGTGGGGCGCAGGCAGATAACCTTGAATACCCCGGCAGACCGCTTAAAGTCGGAATGCGCGGGGATGATGTACGGCTGATGCAGGGATTTTTGGCAGAGCTGGCCGCCTGTCATCCGGTCTTAATAAAACTGGATGTGGACGGCGTCTTCGGGCCGCATACCGAACACGCGGTCAAGGTTTTTCAAGAAAGGTTTGAGCTAACGGTAGACGGAATCATCGGGCCGGTCACCTGGTACGCAATCATCGAAGAAGTAAACGCGGTTCGCTGTTAAGCCGAGAGAGGAGGCATATAAAATGGAAAAAAACAAACTGCCATTGATTATCGTCGATCCCGGACACGGCGGCTGGGACAACGGCGCGAGCTGGGAGGGCCGGCTGGAAAAAGACGACAACCTCCGCCTGGGGCGAGAGGTGGCCAAACAGCTGCGCGAACACAATATACCGGTGCAGATGACCAGAGATACCGATGTATATGTCACCCTGACCGACCGGGCCGATATGGCCAATCAAGCGGGTGCTGACCTCTTTATATCCCTTCACCGGAACTCATACCCCGAACAGACGCCCACTACAATGGGGGTTGAGAACTACATATATCTGACCGCGCCGGAAGACCCCGACGCGGTGATCGCCCGGCTGGTGCTCGACCGGGTGGTGGAGGCCGGGGTACAGGCCGACCGGGGAGTCAGCCGCGGCGACTACTACGTTCTGCGCGAAACGACTATGCCGTCTATGCTTCTCGAGATGGGATTTATCATAAACGAGGAGGATAACCGGCTGTTTGACGAAAAGCTGCACGAGTACGCGGCAGCCATTGTCAGCGCGGTCGCCGAATACTACGGGCTTTCCGATAAACCGCAACTGCCCGGCTGTCCGGACCCGCGCGTCATGCAGGCGCAGCTGTTGATGAACACCGGATTTGGCCTGGATATCCCGCTGAGCGGTGTCTTTGACAAAAGCAGCCTGCCACAGGTGGTCGCGGCGCTGCAAATGGCGCTGAATACCGACTTGGGCGCAAAACTAAAAGTGGACGGAATTCTGGGTGCGCGAACATTGGCCGCCCTGCGATCTGTGCCCAAGCTTACCCGCGGCGCGGTCATATATTGGCTTCAGCTTGCGTTGATGTTAAACGGGCAGGACCCTGGCCGGCCGGATGGCATCATCGGCCCGCTTACACGCGCGGCACTCACCCGCTTTCAGGAAGAAAGCGGCCTGCCGCCCGACGGGGAAGCCGACCAGGCGACCATTCAAAGGTTGGCCGGGCAATAAATACGACACCGGCAGATCGGGGAAAACCCGGTCTGCCGGTGTGTTTGTGCATATTACCGCACACGACGGCGGCTATAACCGCTGTTGCTGCGCGGGAATGAGCTACTCATATAAGCATGGGGTGAGTACCCCTTGGCTGTGCCGAAATTGTGGCTGGTCGTCTCGGCTTGCTTTTGAGCCAGCCGGGAGGTGCGCCGGCGTCGCCGCTTTCGAATTTGAATCCTGCGGTAAACGACAAAGAGCGCGAAGAGCAGGATGAGCACGCCCAACACAATGCCGATGACCTGCAAAATCCGCAGCCAAAAAGGTGTGATCCGGCCATCACCGGTCAGGTGCAGTGAAGCGGAAACAGCCAGGATATCTATCGTCGGGGTGAGGCTGGCGCTGCCCAAATAAGACGGGACAAATGGCAGACTGCCGGGCAGCTCAAAACTTACGGTAAACGGGGTCGGGTCCAAGTAATCGTAAAAGTCGGGACTATTCGGCCGGATTTGCAGATTGTCCAAGTCGGTTGAACGGTGTACAAGGGCGGTGAAGTTTTCGGTCATATCAAACGTGGCGTTGCCGGCCACTTCGCCTTCCTGCATGACAGGCAGCTGGAAACCGGAAAATTCTTCACCGCTGATGGTAATGGGGATGAACTCCTCAAACCCGAAGCTTAACAGGGTGCTGGTGTCGTTGAATTTATCCCAGCGGGTGGGCGCGTACATGACTACACAGATCAGCGAGCGGCCATCCCGGGTGGCAACTGTGCTCATAGTGTGCCTGGCCGCGTTGGTAAAACCGACTTTACCGCCAATGACAGTCGGATCATAAGCGTCCACCCCGGGGACAAGCATATACTGAAAGTTGGGCCATTCCCGCCCAGTGTTCATATTGGTAGGCCCCATGGTGTGCCGCGGTGCTCCGAAGTAACGGCGGAAATCCTCGTTTTCCATTGCATAGCGGGTGATTAGCGCCATGTCGTAAGCGGTGGTATAATGGCTTTCCTCATGCAGGCCGTGCGCGTTAGTAAAGTTTGAGTTCAGCGCGCCGATCTCTCTGGCTTTGTCGTTCATCATTTGATGAAACGCATCAAGGCTGCCGGCCACATGTTCGGCCAGCACATTGGAAGCGTCGTTTGCCGAGGGGAGCATCATTGCGTAAAGCGCATCGTCCACCGAGATCATTTCCCCTTCGACCAAAGCGATGTGGGAACCATACCAGGGCAGATGGCCGATGGCTGAGCCGGTCACTTCCATCATATCGGTAAGGCTTGCGTTTTCGACCACAAGCAGGGCGGTCAAAATCTTGGTGGTACTGGCCGGATAAACTCGCTGGTGCGCGCCCTTGTCGTAAATCACCTGCCCGGTCTCAAGGTCCATGAGAACGGCGGTGCGCGCGCGAATCTGACTCGGCTCGACCGCGTCCGCGCTGTATATAGAAAAAGGTGAAAGCAAAAGCACGGTGACAAGCAGGAGCGTCATAAGTTTTTTCATACGATACTTTCCTTGTCGATAAAAGGGGTAGTTGTATGCAACAATCGATCATTCCACTTCCATTCATTATAGCGAGAATTTGTGAATTTTTCAATAATTTGTCGCGGACCGCGTGTGTCTAAAATTTTACGTTTTTTGCGGATTAGATTGGCTTGCATATCAAAGGGCGATTGACAAAATCTAAGTCTGCGGCAAAAAAGCAAAGATGCTGTATCGCGCATAAGCCAAAGCGCGCGGCGGAAATCTGTTTGGAGGGCTGTCTTTGATCACAATTCTGGTGGTGGATGAAGCGGGCGACAATGCCTTTGTCAATGCGCTGGCTGAGATGCTTGACCGGCATTTTGTCACCGTTCGCACAAACAGCCAAAAGCTTAAGACGTCCGGTAAATCACCTGATCTTTTGATTTGCGACGCCCAGAGCTTTGGTGAGATCGAGACCGACCAAGTGATTGTCGTCTACAAGGCACAAGGGGCAATCTCTACGCAAATTGTCAGCGCGGCTTCGGCTGTGGCCATTGTAGATTCATCCAGCGACGCGCTTTTGGCGCATGTTTCAAAGACACGGCTGCCGGCCATCACTTGTGGGCTGAATAGCCGGGACACCATCTCGCTTTCCAGCATGACCGCGCCTGGCGCTGTGATTGATTTGCGCCGCTCGATAACTTGTCTAGATGAAAGCCAGATCGAGCCGCAAGAGATTCCGATGCGCTTAAGCAGCCCGGTTGACAGCTTTTTGCTAATGAGTTTGGCCGCAATTTTGATCCTCACCGGAAAGGTTGACCACCTCAAGGAAGGATTTATCTAAGCTCACCCCACAAATTTACCACTCATATCAAACGCTCGTGGGCCCATAATATTAGGGCAAACGCAAACGAACATTTAACCAGTCTAAGGAGTGTAATAAAAATGTCTAGTAACGGAAACAAAATCGTTGTTCCTGAAGCGAAAGAAGCAATGAACCGCTTTAAGATGGAAAGTGCCAACGAAGTTGGCGTAAACCTCAAACAAGGTTACAACGGTGACCTTACCTCTCGCCAAGCCGGCTCTGTCGGCGGCCAGATGGTTAAGAAAATGATCCAAGCTTACGAGAACTCGATCAAGTAAGTAAAGCCCCAAAGTGACGCCTCCCCGGTTAAGCCTCCGGGGAGGCGTTCTTTTGCCGGAGGCACGTCAAATTGGATTGCCCGTTCAGTGTTTTAAGACCGGAGCCTGCGCTCAAACGCTTTCGGCAAGATGACTTGTCGGCGCAATAGCCAGATGGCGGCGATGTTGGGGATGGCCATCAAGGCGTTAAGCGCGTCGGTCAATTCCCAGACCGCGCGCAGCTCGCTGACCGCGCCGACATAAACACAAAGAACAAACAGCATCCGGTAAAGTAAGATCATCCGCGCACTTTGGCCGGTGAGGTAGCCGATCGACACCTCACCGTACAAGCACCAGCCCAACATCCCCGCCACCGCGAAGATCATTACCGAAATCGCGATAAACGTCGCGCCCAGCTGCCCGAATACCGAGACGAATGCGGCGGTTGTCATCTCCACGCCATCCAAACCGCTTGACCAAAGCCTTCCGCCCCCGGCGGTCAGGAGTACCAGCCCGGTCAACGTACAAACGGTGTTTGTATCCAGAAAAACTTCAAAAATACCCCATGCGCCTTGATGGGCCGGGCTTTTGCAGTCGGCCGCCGCGTGCGCGATAGAGGCCGCACCCATTCCCGCCTCGTTTGTGAACACCCCGCGGGATACCCCGTACCGAAGTGCAGTGAGCAGGCCGTAACCGGCCACCCCGCCTACAGCACTCTGGAGAGTGAACGCTTGTTCAAAAATCAAACTGACCGCGCCGCCCAAATAGTCGCTCCCCCTGGTGACGGCTACCAGGCAGAACGCGATGTAGGCCACCGAAATAAACGGGATGGTGATTTCAGCCACCGTGGCAATCCGCTTCACCCCGCCAAAAATAACCAGTGCGACGATGAAAGCGGTAATCAGCCCGCTCAGCCAGATCGGTATGCCAAAAGCGGCTCTGGCAGCGCCCGACACCGCGTTGCCCTGGGTCATGTTCCCAATCCCGAAAGAACCGGCCGCGCACAGAACCGCGAACAATTTGGCCATCCAGCGCTTGCCCAGCCCCTTTTCTATATAGTACATAGGCCCGCCCCGCCAGCCGCCGCCTGCGTCCCGCTCCCGGTAGCGGACAGCCAGCACAATCTCGGCATACTTGGTCATCATCCCGAAAAACGAGCTGACCCACATCCAAAAGAGGGCTCCTGCGCCGCCCAGGGTAAGCGCGGTGGCCACCCCGGCGATGTTGCCGACCCCCATAGTGCCGGCGAGTGCTGTGCTTACCGCCTGAAAAGGGGAGATTCCGCCTGAAGCCGGCCGGTCATCTTTTTTGAGCAGGCTGCCCACCGTGTTTTTCCAGACAAACGTCAGCCCGCGCACTTGAAAAAACCGTGTGCGCAGGGTGAGATAAACGCCCATTCCACAGATCAACACAATCATTGAACCGCCCTGCAAAAGACTTTGTGCCCGGTGTAAAATGTCGTAAAGCCCAGTGATCATTCGATCAAATCCTCCCCTTATCCGCCTGTCTGATGTATATGTACAGGCCGGGGAAATATTGCGGACAAATCGAAAGGATGGAAGGTTTTGGCGCAAAATACTTGGCAAGTAAGGCAAAATTGTGTATAATGATCTTTCCAAAGGCTATCCTACTTGGGTGACGATGTTGCATAAACGGCATTGTTGACGCGTTTCAGCAAAATAATTGCCTGGTGGCGATTAGAATAATACTGCCGGCGGCCAGAACTGCAATAGGTACAAGTTCCCCAAATAAGGCAAATTCAGGCGCGGCCACCGGCAAATATGGCTCTTTACAAACGCGTTAAGGGTCAGACAGAAAAGGTGATTCAATGATTATGCGAATACGACAGCATCTGCGAAAGCGGATTTGGCAGCCCATCGCCGCGCGATGTCGGCAGGCCTTGTCCGGCCCGGTGGCAAGTAAGTGCGGGAGGGCGCTGGCCGGGGCACGGGTTGTGCGGATCAAAACCACACTTGTCTGGCAGAAAATCTTGGCCGCGCTGGTCGCCCAGCCAGCTTTTCGGTATAGGATCGCCAAAAAGGTGTCTGTTTTTGCCGTGACTTTTTTTATGATCGGCGGCCTGATTGCGATTACAGCTCTTTCACCGCCCAGCGGGGTTGGCGCAATTCTGCACCGGCCGCCGGTTGATTTTGGTCAGCGGGTACAGTTCCCCGACCAGGCGACTTTGCGATCACTGCTCGGGATGACGACCGGCGCGCAACGGGTAACCGTGGAGGAAGAAGAAGCGCTCCCCGCTTTCGCGAGAATGCCGACAGCCGGGCCGCTTCGGCCGCACGTTGACCCGTTTGGCTTTTTCTACCTTGAGGAGGTTCCGCTCAGTTATAACCTCCAGCGGTATATCTTCGAGCGCTCGGCTCAGTTGGGGCTTGAGTACGAGCTGATTCTGGCCCTGATTTGGCGGGAGAGTACATTTAGGGTAGAGGCGATGAACATCAACCGCAACGGTACCCAGGACAGCGGCCTTATGCAGATCAACGACGTCAACCGGGGCTGGCTGTATGACCAGCACGGGATTTACAACCTGATGGATCCGCACCAGAATATCGACGCGGGTACCTATATGATCGCTGACTTGCTCTCCCGTTACAGCGAAAGCTATGCCCTTATGGCCTATCAGCTGGGGGAAGGCGGGATGCGCAGGGCGGTCGAGAATGGGAGAAGCGGCAGCGATTTTGCCCGAACGGTGCAGTCCAAGCGGGATGAATTCAGAGCTATACGTGCGCAAGTTTACGCAGAGCTATAACATCAGAAAAATATACGGGCGGGAAAGAATATTCAGATTCTTTCCCGCCTTTTTGGTATGTGCAGGTCTAACCGGCAAACTTCTTTTTCAGCCGAAGCCGGTCGCTGATCATAGCGATGAACTCAGAGTTGGTCGGCTTGCCCCGGCCGTTGTGTATGGTGTAACCAAAGTAAGAGTTGAGCACGTCTACATCCCCGCGATCCCAGGCCACTTCAATCGCGTGGCGGATGGCCCGTTCCACTCGTGAGGGGGTAGTCTTGCCTTTTTTGGCGACAGTCGGATAAAGCCGCTTGGTGACGGAATTGATGATCTCAGCGTCCTCGGTGGCCAGCATAATTGACTCGCGCAAATAATGGTAACCTTTGATGTGTGCGGGTACGCCGATCTGGTGGATGATGTCGGTGACCATCAGTTCAAGGTCAGGCTGGCTTTTGCCCTGCTTTGTGGGGCCGCTTTGCAGGCTGGCCGCAGTCAGCTGCATTACCCGCTCGACAATCATTTCGGCGTCAACCGGCTTTAAAAAACAATAAGAGACGCCGCCCGCCACCAGCTCCCGCTCAAGCATCTGATTGGCTGAGCTGGTAATGGTCATAAACATAGGTGCCTTAAGGTTCGGGTTGGCGCGAACCGCCTCCAACACCCCGAGCGCGTCCCGGTTGGGCATATAAACGCCCATCAAAACAACGTCCGGCCGGCAAGCTTCGATCATATTCAAAACTTCATTTCCGTCCGCAGGGGCAGAGATCGCCTGACAATCGCGCGCGCCAAACGCGCCGGCACACTTCGCAAAGAACTCCCTAGAATCGTCGGAAATCAAAATCTGAAGGTTTTGGGCCATTACACTTTTCTCCTTTGTCAATCTAGTTTCGCCTCATCTTGATATGATATTACCATATATTGGAAAAATTTGCAAGTCTTTGTGGATGCACTTTCTTAATGAATAAACTGTCAATAATTTGTTTATTCTGCGATAGTATATCTGTCAGGGTTTTGCTGTTTTCGATTTACGTCAAGCGGCTGTTTATTTTTTCGACAAAAATCGCCTGAATCTATTATAGCGCATCGCAGTGAAAAATACTAGATGTTTTTGAGATTTATTAGCATAACATTTAACAAAAACTCCCTCCGACGTTTGCCGGAGGGAGCAGCGTTCATAAAAACATTTACGCGGCCAGGTCTCTGCCTTCGATAGATCTGAGATATTTATCCATATTCTCGGCGAAAATGGCGTAGCCGCGTGAGGGGTCGTTGACAAAGACGTGGGTGACCGCGCCGGCCAGCCGCCCGTTTTGAATGATGGGAGAGCCGCTCATCCCCTGCACAATCCCGCCGGTGATATCGAGCAGGCGCTGGTCAGTCACCCGGATTACCATGTTTTTGGTGGGAGAGATATCCGAGTGGTTGACTTTTTCGACATAAGCTTCGAAGGCCTGGGGCTTGTTCCCTGAAATGGTTGCGTAGATCAGTGCGGGACCGGGCTCGATCTCACTGCGCCGCGCCATCGGGATTGGGTCGTGGGAGGGGAAGGTGGCGGTCAATATCCCGAACAGCCCCGCCTCGGTGTTGATTTCAAGCGCGCCCAGCGGGGAGTCGGACAGGAACGCGCCCTGAAGCTCACCCGGACGCCCGCTCTGCCCGGCGTGGACCCCTGAGATGTTTACGTCCACAATTGTACCGGTCGAAAGGGGCATGATCACGCCGGTGTCAATGTCGCAGACCCCGTGGCCCAGACCGGCAAACAGCCCGCTGGCCGGGTCAAAATAGGTTATGGTACCAATTCCGGCGGATGAATCCCGCACCCAGATACCGGCCTTGAACTCCCGGTCATAGTCGGACAGGACAGGCGAAAGCGAAACTTCATGGGCTTCGCCCCCCCGCTGGAGCGAAAAAGTCAGGGTGGAGCCGTTGCTGTCGGTTACAATCCGCCGGACACAGTTGCCCTCTTCCAGCCGCTCGCCGTTGATGTGGGTGAGGATATCCCCCGCTTTGATTCCCGCTTCTTTGGCCGGATTCATTAAAGTTGTGCCTTTTTGAACATCGGTCATCCCGACCACCAGCACACCATCAGTGCGCAGCTTGATCCCGAACGGATTGCCGCCGGGGATTACCATACGCGCTTCAACATAAGAAAGCACTTCCTGTACCGGCTCGCCGCCCGGCCTTAACTGTAAACCAAAGACCTGGCCGCTTGCGTCCACCACTTTGGGCAGCAGGTTTTGCTCTTCTACCGCAACCAGCGTGAGCCGTTCGCTGATCATAAATCTTCCGTTTTGGCCAACCAAAAGATTGTCCGGTATGATATACTGTATATATATAATGAGGGCAAAGAGCAGTGAGGCGGCCACCGTCCCCAGGGCGGCCAAAGCCCGAATCAATTTTCGCATAGTGTAAAACTCCATATTCCTAATTTATTGAACTTGTATCCATAAGAAAGAAATGCCGGTGCGGCGCGGCTTTTTCGCCGGGCAATGAAATTTCCCGCAGAAATACTTTTGATTCCAAGGGAAATTGACGCGGAACCGGCGGAAAATCACCGTGAGGGCATTTCAAGTTTGAATACAGGTTCCAAAGACATGCCGGCCGAATCGACTGACCAAACATATATTTCGCTTTATTAAATTGCCTTGTGCACTCTCGTTTATTGCAGTAAAATAGTGAGTGATTCACTGTTAGTTGCATCTATTGTCACTTCAAGGCAATTTTCAATATCTTTCCATCATTTTTTGCTTTCATACCACGGCGATACGCGGCCGGCGCAAACATCCGGGAGGTATTATAGGTGAAACTGGCAATCATTGGCTCTCGCAAAATCACATTGATTGACGATAAAATATTGCTCGGTTATATACCCAAAGGGACAACGACCATTATCAGCGGCGGGGCGAATGGCGTCGATGCCATTGCAGAGCGGTTTGCTGCCCGACGGGGGATTGCCTTTGTCAAAATTTTGCCCGACTATCAAAGATATGGCCGCAAAGCGCCGATCATCCGGAACAAAGAAATGATCCGAAAGGCCGACCAAGTCCTGGCGGTTTGGGATTTTCATTCCCGCGGCACCGCGCACGCCATCGCCTGCTGTATTAAAGAGGGTGTGCCGGTGCGGATTATAAATCTAATTGGCAAATGATTCACATACATTTAAGCGATCGACACAAAACGCTTGCAAAAAAATGTATCACATGTTACAATGGTGTGAGATGAGCAAACAGAATGCCGAACAGCGCAGACAAAAGGAGTCGGCCATGTTAACCAAATTCAGTAAGGCCCTGGCCGTCACCGGTCATTACGGAAGTGGTAAGACCAATCTTTCAATCAACTTAGCGCTTGCGCTGAAAGCCGAGGACCGAAAGGTGGTTCTGGCCGACTTGGATGTAGTCAATCCGTACTTTGTCACCGCCGACTTTAAGGAACTGGCGGCGAGCGCGGGAATCGACCTGATAGCCCCGGCCTTTGCCGGTACAAGCCTCGATTCACCCTCGCTGACCGGTGAGTTGGGCGGGCAGTTGGGAAGCGGCGCAACTGTCATGATTGACGCGGGCGGCGATGCCGAGGGCTGTTACGCGCTGGGCAGCTATGCCCCGCGAATTCGAGAGGCGCCCTATGACATGCTATTTGTGGTCAATTTTTTTCGTTACCTGACCGGCACACCCGAACAAGCCGCCGAATACATGAAAGAGATTGAAACGGCCAGCCGCCTGAAAGTGAGCGGAATTGTGAATAATTCAAACCTATCTTATCAGACTGGCGTCGAAGATGTTTTGCAGTCCATTCAAAAGGCAGAGCAGCTGGCGCGGCTTACCGGCAGGCCGCTGTTGTTTACAAGCGTCGAGCGCGGCCTGGCGGGCAAACTTGGCGAAACCGGCCAAGCTATTTTGCCCATTGACGTCTACGTTAAAACCCCGTGGTGAGATGATCACCAACAAGGAGGAATAGATCACCGATGCCAAACCGAGTGACCATTGACGAAAAACTCTGTAAGGGATGTGGCGTATGTGTGGCCGCTTGCCCCAAACAAGTTTTGTTTTTAAACCGCGAAAAATTTAACGCCAAGGGCTACAACCCGTCCTGCATGGGAAAAATTGACGATTGCACCGCCTGTTGTGTCTGCGGTCTGGTCTGCCCCGACTGCGCGATCAAAGTGGAGAAGGAGTGAAAAAACACATGGCGCAAAGACTCCTTATGAAAGGCAACGAAGCGGTTGCCGAAGCGGCCATCCGGGCGGGGTGCCGCCACTTTTACGGCTACCCGATCACCCCGCAGACCGAGGTCGCCGCCTATATGTCCAAGCGGATGCCCAAGGTGGGCGGCCTGTTTTTGCAGGCTGAATCTGAAATAGGCGCGATCAACATGGTTATGGGCTCGGCGGCTGCCGGCAAGCGGACGATGACCTCCTCCTCCTCCCCCGGCATTTCGCTTAAGACAGAGGGGATCTCCTTTCTGGCCGGGAGCGATCTGCCTGCCGTTATCTTGAACATCCAGCGGGCCGGGCCGGGGCTGGGCGGGATTCAGCCGTCGCAGGCCGATTATAATCAGGCGGTTAAAGCGGCCGGCCACGGTGATTTCAAAATGTTGGTCTTCACTCCCGCCACCGTGCAGGAGATGTGTGACTGCGTGTTTACCGTCTTCGATTTAACCGACAAATACCGGATGCCCGGGATGCTGCTCTGTGACGGACTGCTTGGCCAGATGATGGAGCCGGTTGTCTTTCCCGAACCGGTGGAGGGGCTGCCGGCCAAGCCTTGGGCGGTGAATGGGCACAGAAACGCCCGTCCGGGCAATCTGGTGAACTCGCTCTATCTTCATCCGGAAGCGCTGGAAGCGAGGGTTCGCGAGCGGTTCGAGATGTACAAAACCATCGAGGAGACCGAAACACAGGCTGAGTGCTTTATGACCGAAGACGCCGAAATTGTGGTGGTCGCGTACGGCGCCTGTGCGCGGATTGCACGCAGCGCGGTGACCGCCGCCCGTGAGGCGGGAATCAAAGCCGGGCTTTTCCGGCCGATCACCGTTTGGCCGTATCCCAAGAGAGAACTGACCGGGGCGGCCAAAACCGCAAAAGCTGTGCTGACCGTCGAGATGAGCATGGGCCAGATGGTTGAAGACGTCAGAGCCGCGCTCGAATACAAAAAGCCGGTCGAGTTTTTTGGCCGCACCGGCGGGGTTGTTCCGACCCCCGCGGGGGTACTGGGTGAGATCACGCGGATGGCAAAGGGGGAGTGGCTGTGAAAGTCGTATATGACAAGCCGGGCTTTTTGCGGGGCCTGCCCTTTACCTACTGTTCGGGCTGTACCCACGGGGTGATCCACAAGCTGGTGGCTGAGAGCATAACCGAGCTGGGGCTGGAGGGCCGGGTGATCGGGGTTGCGCCGGTCGGCTGCGCGGTTATGTGCCAGAGCTTTTTTGCCTGTGATATGATTCAGGCCGCCCACGGACGCGCGCCTGCGGTGGCCACCGGGTTAATTCGGGCTGTTCCGGACGGGGTCGTGTTCACCTATCAGGGGGACGGCGACTTGGCCGCCATCGGAACGGCCGAAACCATTCACGCGGCCGGCCGGGGCGAGAACATCGTGATCATTTTTGTCAACAACGCGATTTACGGGATGACCGGCGGCCAGATGGCGCCGACCACCCTGACCGGGCAGGTGACCCAGACTTCCCCGTATGGCAGACAGACAGACACGGCCGGGTATCCGATAAAAGTTTGCGAAATGCTCGCGACCATGGAGGGGGTCAGTTATGCCGAGCGGGTGTCCGTTCACCGCGCCCCCGAGATTCGAAAAGCGAAAAAAGCGATCAAAAAGGCGTTTGAATATCAGTCGAGCGGCCGCGGGTTCTCGATTGTCGAAGTGCTGTCCACCTGCCCGACCAACTGGGGGCTGACTCCTGTCGAGGCGCTGGACTGGCTGGCCGACAACTTGATTCCACATTTCCCGCTGGGTGTGTACAAAGACAAATTTGCGGGGGAGGCGAAGTGAGATGATCGACTGCGGAATCCTGTTCGCCGGATTTGGGGGGCAGGGCGTCCTGTTTACCGGGAAAGTGATGGCATATGTCGGGCTGATTCTGGGCAAAGAGGTCTCGTGGATGCCCTCCTACGGCCCCGAAATGCGGGGAGGTACGGCCAACTGCGGGGTATGTATCTCAGATAAACCTGTCGGCTCGCCTGTGGTGGTTGAGCCGGATACCCTGGTTGCTATGAACGGCCCGGCTTACGATAAGTTTGTGGATGCGGTCAAACCGGGCGGGATTGTCCTCTACGATTCGAGCATCGTACACCCGGAAAAGATTCGGGACGACGTCAAGACCTGCTCACTGCCGGCCACCGCCCTGTCAGCCGAAAAGGGGCTAAGCGGCTTGGCCAACATGGTTTTGTTGGGGCGCCTGTTCAAAGAGATGGCTTGGGGTGAGATCGAAACGCTGAAAACCGCGCTGAAGGAATCCATTCCACCGGCCAGACAGCACATGATCGAGCGAAACCTGTTGGCGTTTAAACTGGGGTTTGCAGGCAATTGACAAGGGACAATGGACAATGAACAATGGACAATCAATGTATCGCTACGCGATGGTTTTTATAATTAGTCGCGTAGCGATCCCCCAATTGTCAACTGTCCATTGTCAACTGTTTTAGGGGGGATCGCTACGCTGAACTTTATTCTTGGCCCGGCCGGGTCGGGCAAGACCGCGCTGCTTCTTGAGCGGCTGGCCGCGGCGGCGGATGGCGGGGCGCGCATCCTCCTCCTTGTGCCCGAGCAGTATTCGTTTGAAGCCGAGCTTGCGGTTCAGCAGGCGGTCGGACCCCGCCTTGCCCTTGAAGTAGAGGTGCTCAGTTTTACCCGGCTTTGCAACAGCATTTTTCGCGCGCTTGGCGGGATGAGCGGCCCATCTATTACCCCGGCCGGGCGGTATCTGCTGCTATCCCTCGCGCTGGCCGAGTTGACCGACAAACTGCGCGTCTACAAAAAGAGCAGCCTGAACCCCGCCTTTTTAGAAACCATATCTGCGGTGATCGCCGAATTCAAAGGCGCGGGAATATCTCCTGACCGGTTGAGCGGGATATCCCGCGACTGCCCGCCCGGTGGACTTGGGGATAAATTAGCTGACCTATCTGCTCTTTACAGCGCCTATCAAGCTTTGCTCGAACAAGGCTATACCGACTCGGAGGACGATCTAATCCGCGCCATCAATCTTTTGCGAGGCAGTGACTTGTTCGCGGGAAAGCAGATTTTTGTGGATGGGTTTACCACATTTATGGCCGGTGAGTTCGAGATGTTGTCGTTGCTGATTGCGGGGGCGGGTGGCGTTACCGTTGCTTTTACCGCGGATGAGATGCAGGACAATCAGCAGGGGATGGGGATATTTTCCTCGGCCAAAGAGGCGATGGCCCGTCTGCGCAGATACGCCAGGCAGGCGGGTGTGCAGGTGGCCAGCCCGGTCAAGCTGCATACACCCTGCCGTTACCACTCCCCCGCGCTTGCGCATCTGGCGACCAGCTTCTCTTTGCCCAATCCCCCCAAGTTTGGCGAAAACCCGGAGGCGATCCGCCTTTTTCGGGCGGAGGACCCTTACCGCGAGATCGAGTGGGTAGCTTCGCAAATTGCTGGGCTGGTACGCGAAGATGGCTGCCGCTACCGCGAGATCGCGCTGGTCGCCCGCGAAACAGAGCCGTATCTGCGCGCGGTCGAAAGTGTATTTCTGCGCGAGGGAATCCCATTTTTCACCGACGAGCGCCGGGATGTCGAAAACGTTTCGCTGGCCGGGGGTTTGTTGGCCGCGCTTGAGGCTATACGCTCGGGGCTGGACGGCGAGGCGGTGCTTGCCTACGCAAAAAATCCGCTACCCGGCTTTGACCCAGACGAGATCGCCGCGCTTGAAGGTTACAGTTACATCTGGTCGGTGCGCGGCAAACTTTGGGAAGAGCAGTGGCAGAACAACCCGCGCGGAATGGTCGGGCCGCACAACGAGCGGGATCGAGAGGAGTTGATCGCGCTCAACGCGACCAGACAAGCGATAATCGCGCCGCTGGCCGCTTTGCGCGACGGGATGAAAAATACGGATGGCCGCGGCTTTGCCGGCACCATCTACGCGTTTTTACGGTCAATCAACGCCGCCGAGCATCTGCAAAGCTTCGCGGATGGGCTAAGTCAAGGCGAGCGGGAGACCTTTCTGGACGAGAGCACCCAACTTTGGGACTGCCTGATGGATATTCTGGATGTGTTTGGTACTGCGCTGGCCACAACCGCTTTGCCAGCCGGGCGTTTTGTCGAGCTTTTTCGTCTGGCGCTCGGCTCGTCCGAGATCGGACTGCGGCCACAAACGCTGGATCAAGTGCTGGTCGGCAAGGCTGACCGAATCCGCCCGGGGCAGATCAAGGCCGCGTTCGTGATCGGCGGGGTAGAGGGGCAATTCCCGCCCGACCCGTCGGTTACCGGCGTCTTTACCGAAGAAGAGCGTCGCCAGATAGCCGAGCTGGGTGCCGAAATCGGCGGGGACGCGCTTGCGCGCGCGGTGCTTGAGCGGTTTTATTGTTATTATGCATTAACAATACCATCACAACAGCTATTTGTCAGTTACCCCGCCGCCAAACTGAGTGGCGCGGGGCAGCGCCCTTCTTGGATGATCGCGCGTTTGTGCGAGATATTCCCAAAGATTGAGTTGGAGCCGCCCGTGCCTTTCGGGGAAATTTACAGCCGCGGCGCGGCGAGAGACCTTCTGGCCGGGATTTATCGGGAAGAAAGCCCGCGAACCGCTGCGCTGATCGCTTTGCTGGGCGAGGCGGCCGTATTGCGCGGAATGGAAAGGGCTGCGTTCAAAGGTGTGCGCGAGATTGCCGATCCGGCAGTGGCCAAAGCACTTTTCGGCGAGCGGATGACCCTTTCGCCCTCCCGAATCGAGCGCTATCACCGCTGTGCCTTCAGTTATTTCGCCCGGGATGGGCTTGGACTGCGCCGCCGCGAGCGGGTCGAGTTTACCCCGCTTGAATCGGGCAGCGTACTCCATCATGTCCTGCAAGTGATGACCCAGCGTCACGGCCGCGCGCTTTTTGATCTGTCAGCTAAAGAACTCAAGCGCGAAATCGCCGAGATCATCGACAGTTATTTGGCTGACCGGGTGGCCAGGCTGGACGCGCTGCCCAACCGCTTTCACTATCTCTTTTTGAGGTTAAGTGAGATATTAGTTAAGCTATTACGCCGTTTAGGCGAAGAGTTCAATCAGAGCGAGTATATGCCGGTTGCGTTTGAGCTGCCAATCGGCCTGCATGGAGATGTTCGCCCGCTTGAGATGGTCACCGCCGAAGGAAATCGAGTTCGGGTCGAGGGGGTGGTCGATCGGGTGGACGTTATGCAAAAGGGCGAAAATCGCTACTTGCGGGTGGTCGACTACAAATCGGGCGGAAAGCAGTTCCGGCTGGACGACGTGATCTGCGGCCTGAATTTACAAATGCTGCTTTACCTTTTCACAATCGCCGAAAAAGGGGAGGGCGCGCTGGCCGGCTGTGTCCCGGCCGGGGTGCTCTACATGCCGGTCGGCACAAAGCCTGTCACTTCCGAGCGGGGGGAAGATGAAGAAATGATCGCCGCGCAGTCACAAAAACAGTGGAAGATGAGCGGCCTGCTATTGGACGACGAGGAGAGCCTGCGTGGGATGGAGCGGGAGCTGAAAGGTGTGTTCATCCCGGCCAAGATGGGGAAAGACGGGCTGGACGCCCGCTCCGCGCTGGCCGGTAAGGCCGAGATGGGGCGGCTTTCCCGCAAGATTCGCGCCTTGGTCGGTGAGATGGCCGACTGCCTGATGCTTGGCCGTTTGCCCGCAACGCCTTTGCGCTCGGCTGATTTTGATCCTTGCGACTACTGCGAAATGGGTGCGCTCTGCGGTTTTGAGCCGGGGGATACACACAAAACGGTGGCTAAAATGGATCGCGAAAGCGTGCTTAAAATGTTGGGGGAGGATGACCATGCCGGACTGGACTAAGCCGCAGGGAGACGCGATCAAAGCGCGGACCGGGCCGATCCTGGTGAGCGCGGCGGCGGGCAGCGGAAAAACCGCCGTACTGGTCGAGCGGGCTATCCGGCTGATCTTGGACGAGAAAAATCCGATTGAAGCCGACCGCCTGCTCATTGTCACTTTTACCAACGCCGCCGCGGCTGAGATGAAAGAGCGGATATCACTCCGCCTTTCCGCCCTCGCCCGCGAAAACCCGGAAGACTTGCGCCTCGCGCGGCAGCAGACCCTGCTTTCCGGCGCGATGATCGGCACGATCCACGCATTCTGCCTTGACCTGATCCGCCAAAACTTTCAACATCTGCCCATCTCACAGGATTTTTCCCCGTCCGATGAGGGGGAGCTGGAAATCCTCCGGCAAGACTGCGCCCGCCAGGTAATAGAGAATTTTTACGCGCGGGAGGAAAAAGCCGATTTTCTCGCGCTGGTTGAACTGCTCTCTTCCGGGCGGGATGATGGCCGGCTGACCGAAACATTGCTCAAGCTGTACGGTTTTGCCCGCTCGCACCCTTTTTACGCCGATTGGCTGAACGAGGCCGAATCGGCCTACCACAACCCGCCGCCGGTGGATGAAACCTTGTGGGGGCGCGCCCTGCTCGAATATGCGGGCAGGACACTCGATTTTTGCGTTCGCGCAACCGAGGGCGCGCTTGCTTTGGCCGAAACAGACTGCGCGGTCGAAAAAGCGTACGCCGGTGCGCTTACGAGAGATTTAAGTGAATATCGCCGCTGTCGAGCCGCCTTGGACAGCGGGGATTGGGACGAAGCCGTATTTACGGTCGGCGGGATAGAGTTTGCCCGGCTGGGCGCACTGCGGGAAAGCAAAGAGATAGGCGGGCGGGTTAAAGCTGTCCGCGAGCGCTGCAAAAAACTGGCGGGTGAATTGAGCGCAAAAACCCTGAACGCGACCAGGGCCGATTTTGCCGAAGATATGGCCGACCTTGCGCCCAAGGTAACCGCGTTGTTTGATCTTTGCCGCGCGTTTGATGTTGCGTTTGCCGAAGCAAAGAAGCGCAAAAAGCGGCTGGATTTCCCCGACCTTGAACACTTTGCGCTGGGTCTGCTTTTGGAGCCGGACGGCAAAGGTGATTATATACGCAGTCACCGGGCGGTCGAGCTTTCCCACAAATATGGCGCGGTGCTGGTCGACGAGTATCAGGATGTCAACAAAGTGCAGGACCTGATCTTCGGCAGTGTTTCACAGGGCGAGGCGAACCTCTTTTTAGTCGGGGACGCAAAGCAGAGCATCTACAGCTTTCGGCTGGCCACCCCGGCCATCTTCCTTGACCGCAAAGAGAACGCATTTGACTACGACTGCGGCCAGACTCCGGCTAAGATTATTTTGGGTGAGAATTTTCGCAGCCGCGCTGAAGTTACCGGGGCGGTCAACTACCTGTTCTCCATGCTTATGAGCAGAGAGATGGGTGAGATCGACTACGGCGGCGAGGAGCGGCTGGTCTGCGGGGCGAAAGAGTATCCGCCCCATCCGAACGCGGCCGCCGAGTTCCTGCTCTTGGACGCGGGCGACCGGGAGGAGGATGAAGACGCGGTGCAGATCGAAGCCGCCGCCATCGCCGCCCGAATTACCCGCATGATTGGCGACCGGTTCCAAGTCACCGACAAGGAAGCCAAAACCCTGCGCCCGGCAAAAGCCGGTGACTTTTGCATCCTTATGCGCTCACCAAAAGGCCGTCAGGAAGTTTACGTCAAAGCACTCGAAGCGGCCGGCTTGCCGGTCTGGGCACAGAGCACATCCGGTTTTTTGGCTTTGCGGGAGGTCGCTATGGTTGTCTCTTTGCTTGAGGCGATGGACAGCCCGCTGCGGGATATTTCGCTGGCTGCGGCGCTGGCCTCCCCGCTTTTTGGTTTCTCGGATACCGACCTGGCCGCCATCCGGCTGTGCGGGCGGAAAATCCCGTTTTACCGCGCCCTGCTTGCCGCAAGCGAAGGAGAAAGCGAGCTGGCCGGGCGCTGCCGGGAATTCCTTGCGCTTTTTAACCGGCTGCGCAAGCGGGCGGCGGCTCTGCCGGCTGATCGGCTGATTATGGAAATCTATTCACTGACCGGTGCGCTGGCCATTGTCAAAGCAATGCCGCTGGGGGATTGCCGACCGGCCAGTCTGCTGTTGCTCTGTGAGTACGCGGCTGACTACCATAAAATGGGTTACAAGGGGCTTTCAGGTTTTGTCGGGTTTATCACCCGCCTTAAAGAGCGGGGAGGCGACCTTGCCCCCGCCGCCCTGGCCGGAGAGGGCAGCGGGGCGGTTCGGATCATGTCGGTTCACCGCTCAAAGGGGCTGGAGTTCCCGGTTGTTTTTCTGGCGGACACGGCCAAGGGATTCAACCTGACCGACCTTCACCAGAGCACCCAACTGCACTCAACATATGGGTTCGCATGTCTGCGTCGGGATGCCCAAACATTTGCGCAATACCCGACCATCCCGATTCAGGCCATCCGAATAGAGGCACGGCGCTCAATTTTGAGCGAGGAATTAAGGGTCCTCTATGTGGCGCTCACCCGCGCGCGGGAAAAACTGATTGTCACCGCCTGCCCCAATGGCAACCTCGCCAAAAAGCTTGAGGGCCTGGCCGGTGAGCTGGCCGGCGGAAAGCTCAGCCCCCGCGGGGTGGAGGAGGCCAAATGCCCGGCCGATTGGCTGATGATGGCGCTGCTTCGCCACCCGGACGGCGGGGCGTTGCGCGAGCTGGCCGACTGCGGCGAGATCGAACGAGTTGATGATCCGATATCTTGGAAAGTCGAAATCGCAAAGCCCGAGCCGAAAGCACAGGCGCAGGATAAACCATCCGCTATTGCGCGGACAGCCACCCCCGACCCGGATTTGCTGGCAACCTTGCAAAGCCGCGTTGACTGGCGGTACCCGTTTGAGAATCAGACACGTATCCCGGCCAAACTGGCGGTCTCGGCGCTGGGCGAAGGGAAAGACGCGGGGCTTTACCACTTCCGGACGCGGCCAAGGTTTATGGGGGAACAAACCCTCACTCCCGCCGAGCGCGGGAACGCCATGCACAAGTTCATGCAGTTTTCAGACTACAATCAAGCCAGAGATAACATCGAAGCCGAAGCCGCGCGAATGGCTGAGCTTGGATTCCTTTCAAAAACCGAAGCGGACAGCCTTGACTTAATCCGTTTGCATAACTTTTTCCATAGCGCACTGGGCAGGAGAATCTTTGCCGCCCGAGCCTTGATGCGGGAACTGCGGTTTCTGGGCCAATGCGGGCAGGACTTGCTGGGTGCGCATTTAGAGGGGATGGACGGGGAAAGCAAAGTCGCGCTGCAAGGCGTTGCCGACTGTGTTTTTATCGAAGAAGACGGCGCGGTCATCCTGGATTACAAAACCGATCGGGTGCAGAGCGGTGAAGTGCTGGTTGCGCGGTACAGCCTGCAACTTAAACTTTACCGCGAAATTCTCGGCCGCGCGCTGCCGGTTCCGGTTAAAGAATGCCTCATCTATTCGTTTGCGCTGGGGAAGGAATTGGCGGTCGCCTTACCGTAAAACCCCAAAGACAGAGATATTGCGGCAGTTCTTGCTTTACAAACGCCCGGCTTTGTACTATACTGATAAAGCGATAAACAAGCGAAAGTCGGGCAAAAATCGCCCCGCGGCGCAGGTTGCGCTATGTGTAGTCACATACAGTTCACATGTAAAGTGTATAATAGAGTGTAAGACATGATATATGAGAAGTTGAGAATCAGGGCGGGAAATACGTGCGGTTCTTGATTCCACCACGAGGTAGGGCAATTTATGAATATGATGTGTTCGAAATGTAAGATCAGAATCGCGGCCATCTTTTTGGCGCATATGGAAAACGGCGAGATGCAAAACAAAGGGCTTTGCCTTAAGTGCGCCAAAGAGCTGAATATCCCCCAGGTGCGCGAGGTTATGGATAAAATGGGCATTTCTGATGAGGACATCGAGACGATGAGCGCTCAGATGCAAGAATTTTTGGACAGCGAGGGGAACCTGGACGGCGACTTTGAGGTGGGCGGCGCCCAGTCACTGCCGCTTATCCAAAACCTGTTCGGCTCGGATATGAAAGACGAGAAGGAAAAAGGCATTGTCCCGCAGCAGCCGCCTCAGCAAAAATCGCGGGAAGAAACCAAAAAGCGCGAACGCTCACGCAAGCGCAAGTTCCTCGACAATTTTTGTGAGAACTTGACCGAAAAGGCCAAGGACGGAAAAATCGACAACATCATCGGCCGGGATAAAGAAATCTACCGGGTGATTCAAATTCTCAACCGCAGAAGCAAGAACAACCCCTGTCTGATTGGCGAGCCGGGGGTGGGCAAAACGGCCATCGCCGAGGGAATCGCCCAGCGGCTGGCTGACGGCAAAGCGCCCGCCCGTTTGGCCGACAAAGAACTGTACCTGCTGGATCTGACCGCGCTGATCGCGGGTACACAGTTCCGCGGGCAGTTCGAGAGCCGGGTCAAAGGGCTGGTCAGCGAGATCAAAGAAGCCGGCAACGTCATCCTGTTCATTGACGAAGTGCACAACATTGTGGGTGCGGGCGACTCTGAGGGCACCATGAACACCGCCAACATCTTAAAGCCCGCACTCAGCCGAGGCGAAATTCAGGTGATCGGCGCGACCACGTTTAACGAATACCGCAAACACATCGAAAAGGACGCAGCCCTTGAACGCCGGTTTCAGCCGGTCAAGGTGATGGAGCCCTCTATTTCCGATTCAGTTGAGGTGCTCAAAGGGGTCAAGCGATATTACGAGACCTATCACCGAGTGCGTGTGCCGGATGAGATTGTCAAGGGTACGGTTGTGTTGGGTGAGCGGTATATCACCGACCGGTTTTTGCCGGATAAAGCGATCGACCTGCTGGACGAAGCCTGTTCCTGCGCGTCCCTTGCCAGCCAGGAGCTGGCCGAATACGACGCGCTGAACGGCGAGCTGAAAAATATAGTCGACGAGCTGGACGAAGCGGGGAGCGGCCGGGAAGTTCCGGACTATGAGCGGATGGCCTATCTGCGTTCCGAGCGGATTCGGGTGACCGACCGGCTCAAGAAGATTGAACCGGCCGCGCTCTCTATAGAAGTGACTTCGGACGACCTTGCCAAAGTGCTTGAACTCTGGACCGGGATACCGGCCAGCAAAATTCGCGAATCCGAACTGCGCAAGGTTGCCGGGCTGGAAAAAGCGCTCAAAGGCAAAGTGATCGGCCAGGACGAAGCGGTCGAGCTGGTCGCGGCCGCGGTCAAGCGCTCGCGGGTGCAGATCAGCGGGCGTCGGCGCCCGGCGTCTTTCATCTTTGTCGGGCCGACCGGGGTGGGAAAAACCGAGCTGGTCAAAGCGCTGAGCGCCGAGCTGTTCGACGCGGCCGACCCGCTCATCCGCTTGGATATGAGCGAGTTTATGGAAAAACACAGCGTCTCGCGGATCATCGGCTCGCCCCCCGGCTATGTGGGTTACGACGAGGCCGGCCAGCTGACCGAAAAAGTCCGCCGCCGCCCTTACAGCGTGGTGCTTTTTGACGAGATCGAAAAGGCGCACCCGGATGTGATGAATATCTTGCTGCAAATTTTAGATGAGGGCAAGATTACCGATGCGCAAGGGCGTGCGGTCAACTTTGAAAACACGGTCATTGTGATGACTTCAAACGCGGGCAGCAACATCGGCAACAACGCGTTAGGCTTCAACGCCCAAGCCGAAACCGCCGCCAAGGACAAAGCAAAAAAAGCGCTCAGCGAGTTTTTGCGCCCCGAGTTCATCGGCCGGGTGGATGAAGTGGTCGCGTTCAGGGCGCTTGACAAAGACGACTACAACCGAATCGCCGCCCTCATGCTTGAAGAACTGCGCGAGCCGCTCCGGGAAAAAGACATCGTGTTCAGCTTTGAGGAACCGGCGCTCAACCTGATCACAAGCAAGGCGTTCGGGAAGAAGAGCGGGGCGCGTGATTTGCGCCGGGTGATTCGCAAAGAAGTCGAGGATGTCATCTGTAACCGCCTGATTGACAGCCCCGAACCGCCAGATCAGATCAAGCTGGTGGTTGAAGACGAGCGGCTGATATTGCACTAACAAAAGCTTGAGGCCCGCCCGGCAACGCCGGGCGGGCCTTGTGAATGCAGGAGTGATTGAATATGCAAAAAATCGTGATCGTCATCAACGGGCAGGGGGGGGTCGGAAAAGACGCCATCTGTGAAATTGTCGCCCGCCGCTACAGGGCGGAGAATGTTTCTTCCATCGATCCGATCAAGGCGATCGCCCGCCAGCATGGATGGCAGGGCGAGAAAGACCCGAAAGCAAGAAAATTTTTGGCCGACTTGAAACAGGCGTTCATCGCGTACAACGATCTGCCGGGCAGGTATCTCGCGGACAAGTATGCCGCTTTTGTCGCAAATCCCGCCGGGCAAATCCTGTTTGTGCACATCCGCGAGGCTGACCAGATCGACGCGTTTAAGCGCTCGGTCAGTGAAAAGTGCGTCACCCTGCTGGTAAAAGGCAAAAACAGCGAAACCTTCGGCAACGCCGCCGACGATGCGGCCGGGGATTACACTTACGATTACTGTTACCCAAACACCGGCCGGCTGGAGGATTTGGAGGCGGATGCCCTGCGTTTTTTCGGCGAATTGTTAGAAAGGGAGAAGATCAATGAATATTAGATTGTACAGCGAAGCGGACGAGCACAACCTGCGCGAGATGATTCTCGAAGAAGGGGATGGCTGGGAGGGCTACTGGAGCCAGACAGGCGCGCCCAAGTACAGGCGGGCGCTTTCAAATTCCATTGTACTTGTCGCCTATCAAGAGGAGGAACTTTGCGGCTATATCCGCTGTCGGGAGGACGACGGGCTGGGTGTATACATATACGATCTGTTGGTCAGAAAGTCAAAGCGGGGGGAACGGATCGGCCGCACGCTGATGGACAGGGTCTGTGCCGATTTCCCCGGCCAGGAGGTCTATGTGATGAGTGATGTAGACGGCTACTACCAAAAACAGGGGTATTCCCGCATAGGCAGCGTTTTTCAGCTGGCTGGCGGCGTCCAGGACGATTAGAGCCGCCCATACAGGCTGGTCAGTCCAAATATTTCCTGTGCGAGTTCGGGAGCTGCGTCCCACTTACCCATCCGGTAGCACCAGTTCCCGCCGCCCAGTGTAGAGGGCGTGTTGACCCGCGCGCGGTTATCAAGCCTGAGATAATCCTGCATCGGCAGTATAGCCAGATTTGCGACGCTGGCCAGCGCCGCCCGGATGATCGCGTCCAGGGTGGCGTTTTTGTCGGCGGTGGCCAGGTAATCCATCGCCCGCGCAACTTCGGCCGGGTCTCCGTCGGTCAGCCAGCCCATGGTGGTGTCGTTGTCGTGAGTACCCGAATAGATGACGCAGTGTTTGTGGTGGTGGTGGGGCAGATAGTCGCTTTCAGCGTTCGGGCTGAAGGCGAACTGCAAAATCTTCATGCCGGGGTAGCCGCTGTTTTTTAGCAGCCAACGCACGTCGTCGGTCAGTATACCCAAGTCTTCGGCGATGATTCGATCCCCGCCGAAAGCCTCGTTGATTCTTCCGATCAAATCCATCCCCGGGCCTCGCCGCCACTCGCCGTTTTTGGCGGTTGCAGCCCCGCCGGGGATTGCGTAATAACTTTCAAATCCGCGAAAGTGGTCAATCCGAACCAAGTCACACTGAGTCAGACTGAACTCCATCCGGTCCATCCACCAGCCGTACTCTTGCTCTCTGAGCACATCCCAGCGGTAAAGCGGATTGCCCCAAAGCTGGCCATCCTCAGAGAAATAATCGGGCGGGCAGCCGGCGACATCGGTTGGCCGCCCGTTTTCGTCGAGCAAAAACAGCTCACTGTTTGCCCAGGTATCGGCGCTGTCCATCGACACATAAATCGGAATATCGCCGATGATTCCGATTCCGGCCCGGTTCGCGTACGCTTTCAGCGAGATCCACTGCTTGTAGAACTGGTGCTGTACAAACAGGTGGTACTCGATATCTTCCTGCAGATCAGCCCAAAGCCGGGCGATGGCCTGCGGCTCGTGCATCCTGATCTCGACATCCCATTCATACCAGGGTGTGCCGCCCATTTTAGCCTTAGTGGCCATATAAAGGGTATAGTCGTCGATCCAGCCCATGTGCTCTTCTCTAAACCGGCGGAGTGCCATTGGGTTGTCAAAGCGCGAGTAGGCCTTGCGAAGCAGGATGTTGCGCCCGGCGGCAACCGCGTCATAGTCGATTTGCCGCTCACTCTCCCCCCAATCAATCGCGTCGATTTCTTCCGGTTTCAGCAGACCGTCGCCGGCCAGCATATCGAGGTCAATAAAGAACGAGTTCCCGGCAAAGGCTGAGAAGCTTTGGTACGGACTGTCACCGTAGCCGGTCGGGCCAAGCGGCAATATCTGCCAATGGAGCTGGCCGGCGTCTTTCAAAAAATCAACCCACTCATAGGCTGCCCGCCCAAAAGTGCCGATCCCATGCGGGGATGGCAGGCTGAAGACCGGCAACAAAATCCCCGCCGCCCGCTTGGTTGTTCCCGCCCGAAATCTTTTCATATCTGTTGCCTCTCTTTCAAGGTCATAATGTCAAATGTCAATAGATACTGAGAGTATTATACCATGCGCGCAGCCATGGTATAATTGGCCATCGCCGTAGGCGCGGCCATTAAAATCTGTATAATGTTCACGCCTCTCAGTGAACATTATACCATGAGCGCAGCCATGGTATAATTGGCCATCGCCGTAGGCGCGGCCATTAAAATCTGTATAATGTTCACGCCTCTCAGTGAACATTATAACACACTTGGCGGTGATAGAACATAGATAACCGGCAGAATATGCTAAATCTTACCTGCATTATTTCTGGAAATAACGCAAAGAATAACCAGGGTGATTTTTTATGACGATCGGACTGCCCAGAGCGCTGGCTTACCACCGGTACGGTGTGCTTTGGGAAACTTTTTTTAAGGCGCTGGGCGGTCGGGTTGTGGTCAGCCCGGAGAGCGATCCAATCCTGATCGCCAAAGGTGAAAGCCTGGCGGACAGTGAATGCTGTCTGCCGGTCAAAGCTTATCTTGGCCACCTTGACCGCCTGGTTGGGAACTGCGACTACATCCTCGCCCCGCGATTTGAGCGAATCGGCAAAAACGACGAGTTCTGCGTGCGGTTTTGGGGCCTCAGTGACCTTGCGCGCGGAACCTTTCCCGGTGTGCGAATCCTTTCTTATAACCTGAAAAGCCACAGGCCGGACAGCGAAGTATCCGGCTTTATGAAGATGGGAAAAACGCTGGGCAAGAGTCAAATCGCAGTGCTGGCGGCGTATAAAAAAGCCAAGCAGGCACAGCTGACCGCCGACACCCGAGCGGGCGTGAATCAGCGGCTGCTGCTCGATTCCCCCGCAATCAAAGTGTTGGTTGCGGCTCCACCGTATATTCTCAGGGACCCGGCTATGGGCGGAACGCTTCTTCGCCTGCTTGCGCGTGAAGGCGTTACCCCGATCTTTCCCGAAGCCTGCGGGCGCGCCGGATGCCGAAGGGCTTCAAAAGCCACCTCGCAAAGCCTTTACTGGGTGATGAACAAAGAGGCGATCGGCGCAATTGAACTGCTGCGCCCGCGCGTCGACGGGGTGATCCTTGTCAGCGCGTTCCCCTGCGGGACGGACAGCCTGGTCAACGAGCTGGTGCTTCGGCGGGAGAAAAGGCTGCCGGTTATCCAAATCATATTAGACGGGCAGGAGGGCGAGGCAGGGCTGCAAACCCGGGTCGAGTGCTTTGCCGATATTTTAAAAGAAAGGCGGCGGGGCTATGCTTAAAACGGTGATCAGTTACCCGCATATGGGAAACTACGCGGCAGTCTTCGAGCGGCTGTTCGCCCAACTTTTTCCACGAGCGGAAGTGCGCAGTCCGCCGCCAATCACACAGCGAACCCTTGAACTGGGCGGGCGGCACAGCCCCGACTTTGTCTGCGCCCCGTTCAAGTACAATGTCGGCAACTACATCGAAGCGCTTGAGGCCGGCGCCAACCTGCTCTTTCAGACCGGAACCGGATGCCGCTACGGTCATTACGGCGAACTGCAAGAGCAGATCCTGCGCGATCTCGGTTACGACTTTCGGTTCGCCTGCCTGTCCCGTGAGAACAGCCGGCCTTCCGCCGCGCTGAGGACTTTGCACGCGGCGGGGTGTCAGCTGCCGGCACACAAGATCGCCGCTGCGCTTTATCTCGCACTGCTCAGTATTCGCGGGCTGGATGAAATGGAATTTTGGATGCGTGAGAACATCGGATTTGCGCAATCTTCCGACCGAATTATGGCCATACATCGTGCGTTTTTGCACAAGGTCAGACAAGCCGACTCAGCCGCACAGATGATGCGGGCGATCGAATCCGGCCGGTGCGCAATGCAAGCCATCAAGCTTGACAAACCCGAGCACCCTTTGCGGGTAGGGGTAGTAGGTGAGCTCTATACGCTGATGGAGCCGTTCAGCAACTTTAATTTAGAGCGCCAGCTGGCCAGCGACGGGATATCGGTCAGCCGGGCGATGGGGATCTGGTTTTTGCTTTTCGGGAGAAGTGACGCGCGGTCTTTACAAGAGGGCGGCGGTTACCTGCGCTACCCGGTGGGGGCAAACGGGGTGGACAGTGTTGCCCAAAGCCTTTCTTACGCAAGGCGGGGCTACGACGGGATACTCCACCTCAAATCATTCGGCTGTATCCCCGAGCTTAACGCGGGTCCGGCGTTGCGTGCGCTATCCAAGCGGGAGGGGATACCCATCCTGCAAATGAGCTTTGACACACACAGCGGCGAGGTCGGCGCGGCCACCCGCCTGGAAGCCTTTGTGGATATGATCAGGATGAGAAAGGGGGCGTGAAAATGACCGGGCGAACAAGCCTTGGTGTGGACGTGGGTTCGGTGTCCACCAAAGGGGTGGTAATTGACGGGGACGGAAATCTGCTGGCTGAGGCGTACATCGCGACACAGGCCGACCCGATCGGTGCGGCAAAGCAGATTGTGGCCTCTCTTGAGAAACAGCTCGGCGGCGGCGTCAAAGTTGAAAGTGTGGGGGTGACCGGCTCGGCCCGGCGGCTGATCGGCGCGATGTTGGGCGCGAACGCGGTCAAAAATGAGATCACCGCCCACGCGGTCGGAGCGCTCGCCCGGCACCCGGGGGTGCGCACCATTCTGGAGATCGGCGGCCAGGATTCGAAAATCATCCTGATCAAAGGCGGGGTGGTGGTCGATTACGCTATGAATACCCTTTGCGCCGCCGGCACCGGTGCGTTTTTATCCTCTCAGGCCGCGCGAATGGGTATGCGGGTGGAGGAGATCGCGCAGGCCGCGCTGCGTGCCCGTCACCCGGCCAAGATCGCGGCGCGGTGTACCGTCTTCGCCGAATCTGATCTGGTGCACAAAGCCCAGGCCGGACACTCCAAGGACGATCTGATGGCCGGGTTGTGTCAGGCGGTTGTGGCCAATTACTTGAGCAATGTGGGCAAGGGCAAGCAAATCCGTCCGCCCATTGTCTTTCAGGGCGGGGTGAGTAAAAATGGGGGGGTGGTCCGCGCGTTTGAAGAGGCGCTGAGTGCCGAAATTCATGTGGACAGCGATTCCCACCTGATGGGCGCGGTCGGTGCGGCCGTCCTTGCAAGTAAGGCACAGACCGGCGTGAGCTTTGACTTTCAGGTCAGCCGGCGCCCCTGCCGGACAACCGCGCGGGAGTGCGCGGGCTGTGCCAACCGGTGTGAGATTGTCACCTTCTTTGCCGGGCAGCTAAAAATTGACAGCTGGGGCGCGAAATGTGAGAAAGGGTCGGCCTAAAGCCGATAGGGATATCGTTATGGAACAAAAAGAGCACGGTACATTTCCGGCCCAGCACCAGAACCGCCAGCCGGGACGGGAAGCTGAGATGACCCCACAGCCGGTCTACGACAACCCGGCTTACAAGCCGGCGGGCAAGCTGACCGGTAAGCGGGCGCTGATCAGCGGGGGTGACAGCGGGATCGGCCGGGCGGTCGCCCTTTGCTACGCAAAAGAGGGCGCGGACGTCGCCATCATCCACCTGCGGGAGGAAAGCGACGCCCAACAGACTGCACAGGCCATTGAGAATCTGGGCCGAACCTGCCTGAAAATCCGGTGTGACCTGCGCCGGGAAAATGAGGCGGCACAGGCGGTTGAAACGGCTGTCAAAGGGCTGAACGGACTGGATATTTTAGTTAACAACGCGGCGGTACAGTTCCCGCAAAACAGTCTGTTGGACATCACCGCCGACCAGCTGCGCGACACTTTTGAGAGCAACATTTTCTCCTGCTTTTATCTGACCCGGGTGGCTTTGCCGCACCTAAAATCCGGCGCGGCCATCATCAACACCACCTCGGTTACCGCCTTTGAAGGCAGCCCCACTCTGATCGATTACTCAGCCACAAAGGGCGGGCTGGTTGCCTTTACCCGTTCGATGGCACTGTCTCTTGTTGAGCAGGGGATTCGTGTGAACGCGGTCGCGCCCGGTCCGGTCTGGACGCCGCTTATAACATCCAGCTTTTCGCCTGAAAAAGTGTCGACCTTTGGCTCGACCCGGCCGATGGGGCGGGCGGCACAGCCGTTTGAACTCGCGCCGGCCTACGTCTTCCTGGGCAGCGACGATTCGTCGAACATCTCCGGCCAAATTTTACACGTCAACAGCGGCACAATCATTAACTAGGCAGGTGATCGCATGAAACGCAGTATTTTTGTTCTTACGCTCACGCTGATTTTGGTTTTCACGCCGGTGTTTTCGGGGGCGGAGACCGCCCGGCCTGACGCTGAAAGCGTGTCCGTGCCAATCATTATGTACCACAGCTTGCTGCCCCAAAAGACCAATGAATGGAACATTTCTCCCGACGCGTTTGCACACGATTTGCGCTATCTTTCCGAAAACGGGTACACCACTGTCTTTTTGTCCGATTTGATCGCCTATGTCTGCCAGGGGGTGCCGCTGCCCGAAAAGCCGATTGTGCTGACCTTTGACGACGGATATTACAACAACTATTCGCGGGGGCTGCCCTTGCTCGAAGAATACAATATGAAGATGGTGCTGGCTGTCATCGGGACAAGCAGCGACCACTGGACCGAGCACGCCGACGAGATCGACGAGCGGTACGGGCATCTGACCTGGCCGCAAATCGCCGAGATGTCGGCCAGTGGATTGGTTGAACTGGCCAATCACACCCACAACCTCCATAAAAATGAAAATGGCCGAAAGGGCTGCCGCAAAAAAGAGGGCGAAGACCCCACCGCTTTCGCGCAGATGTTGACTGAAGACATTGAAGCTCTGCAATCGCGGATTGAAGCGGCCAGTGGCGAGCGGCCTCTGTCCTTCGTCTATCCATTTGGCGCCAAGTGCAGCCACGCCGAAGAAGTCCTGCGGGGGATGGGTTTCAAGGTTACCCTCTCTTGCGCGTCCGGCCTCAACTACTTGCGGGTGGGGGATGAGGACGCATTGTTTGACATGAAGCGCAACAACCGCACCCCGGATACCACCCTTGCGCAGATTCTTAAAAAAATCGCGTAAGCGCTGTAATGAAAATCCTGCCGGCAAGAAGATACCGGCAGGATTTTGGTTTGCTTAAATCCAACAAGCCGTATAGGCGATCCAAGATGATCCTGAAAGTATTGGAAACTATCTTTTCCACTAAGCGAAGAAAGCAGCGAATTCCCCCAATGTTATTTTGCGCAAAGAATGAAGAGCAGGGAGAAAAAAGCAAGCGAGATAAATAGGAAAAGGTAAAATAGAATGCAAAAAAGCACCCCTAAAGAGCGCGCGTGAAAAGGAGTGTTATTTTGCGCGCAAATACCGGTATC
>WRBI01000024.1 GCA_009784625.1 Oscillospiraceae bacterium
ACTTCCAGGTTGCTCATTTCCGATTTCCGGCGCTGTATTGGGAATATCTCTGCTATTTCTCTGTAATCCTCTTCTCTTAGTTTCATATCGCTATTATATCAGTTAATGTCAACAGACTCTAGGCTATATATTAACAAATGAAAAAGACATCAATCATTTCTTTGATATCCCAAATGATGATGAGATTGATTACAGAGTGAAGATTGACATACTCGGTAAATAAGCATTAGTTGTGTTATTTCCGCCCTCCAAATACACGTTCTAGGTCGGGTTGGTATCGCTTATAATAACAAACAGCACGGTCTTTTCATCACCGAGGGTATCAAGCTCCAATTCATCCACCGCAAGCAGGTCACGGACGGCTTGGATACCGAATGGGGCAAGGCGGGCGGCGCAGGAAATTAATATGCTTTTCGCCGTTTTACCTGTGGCAATTTGTCAAGGACCTTTTTATCTTCGGGCATGGAAAACATGAGAGAAGCCTGTAAAATAGGGTTTATTTCTTTGTTTGGCGGCAATACTTGTTGGCTTTATGAGTAGACACAAAATACTCCAAGGCGCATTGGCTGCTTTGGGGTATCAAGGTCTGTTGCTCAAAATCTCAATATTACGCTGTGGGGTTTTTGGATACGTTACACGGTGTTATGCTTATTAGCCGAGTTGCGTTTAAGTCATGATGCCATGCCTAAAAAACAGTATCTTCATTAACGAAGTCATATTCGCTATCCATTAGCATTTTCAAGTAATCATCAAAGCTATCTGCAATAACTTTGATGCTATCTGGGTCATGAACAATCCTTACTATTTGCCCTGCTTTGCCTTTAGAAGAAGGGGTAAAGTCGATGAATAACTGTGATGTGCCACCGTTATTCATACAATCAGAAAAGTGAAGCCATTTAACGGTATCTGATTTATCGATAATCTTCTCATCAACTTTTACCTCATCATATTCTCTGTTGACATAGCTTGAATAGTGCGCATACTCTCTCACTATATTCTGATTTTCAATTATCTCTTTTGAGGAAAGAAGATAGTACCCATACTCTTCTATATCAGAGCCAATAACCAACAAAGAAACCGTTTCGCTACCGTATGTTCTCCAATACGTTCCATCAACATACCCAAGCAAATCCACTAAAGAATCAGGAATATGGGGGTATAGTTCTTTCAGTTTTAGTATATCTTCCTCGCTTGCACCATGAATATTTTTTTCAAATTGCTCCCATTCTTCATCCCCGCCATTTTTCAAATATGCTTCTTTGAGTCCGTTTATATATTTTTCAGATATTTTCATGAGTTTACCTCCAAAATATAAATATGCCGCCGACGACCACGGCACGAACGTCCTGTATCTAACGGTTCTACTCCAATATTGTTAAATGCGCTTCGGCGGATTGTATGTAGTTCCACCCTGCCTTGAGCAATACCATTGCTCTGCGTCTTTGTAAACCTCAATATCAAACTCCGTATTGACTTTTAGCCCGAAATAGCGAACCTTCATGTTATCATCATAAATGTTTATGTAACCAATTTCAAATTCAGTATTCGGGCAACTCTGAACCATAGCATCAATTTTATGAAGAATGGTTATTAAGTCTTTCACAAGCAACTCGGCTTCTTCTGTTGGAACATGAAAATAAACCTCAACAGCTTCATCAGAAAAATTCTTATCCGGTAATATCATGTCTGCTTTCGGCCAATTTAGCATTTCTTCTGTTATCTCACTATGATGTATAATTGGTTTACCAAACCATTTGCCAAATATTTTCATCTCACCATACTTCCTCGAAGAATCCACAAATATATATTTAGCAGTCTGCACTTGCATACAATCCTTGTATCACCTAAAAAATGTACTCTACCAATAAGCAATCATATAACGCACTTCATTGTTTCTTTAATTTAGCTAACTCATTTATTGCCGCCCATCGCATCGGTTCATCAATATCTTTTTCTATAACTGCTTCTAATTTATCTAAGGCTGAATACCCTATGTTTTTTACTACCCACCAAAAAGCACCGTATCTATAATGCTCAGAGCCAAGCCCATATTTTTTCAAATGGAGTTTATCTTTTTTATCTTCCTCTGATAACTCTTTTAGCATCTGCGACATTTGTTCCTCAAACAATTCATCAGGATATAAACCAAAATCCAACCATTCAATGGGGAAGTCTAAAAAATCCATAAACTCATTTTTGTCCATTCCATCACCGCATTATATAAAGTCGTCACGCCACCCACAACATACATGAACAACGTGCAAAACAAAAACACCTTATCATTGATTGTACCATATCCCCCACCCA
Organism: Oscillospiraceae bacterium; assembly: GCA_009784625.1. Taxonomy (GTDB): domain Bacteria; phylum Bacillota; class Clostridia; order Oscillospirales; family Ruminococcaceae; genus WRAV01. Next base: position 2,308 of record WRBI01000024.1, read on the forward strand.
AATTCTACAAAAAAATCCTGTTCTTTGGACGAGGCCGCGGGTGCGGGGCGCGTAGCCCCACCAAGCCTACAGCATACCACAACAACCCTTTAGCAACTTGTCCAGCTGCCCGGAAAGATCGGCTCTTTTGGCTCCGGCCCGTACACTGATCAGGTAATCCCAAAAGGCGGCGGTCATATTGGTTTCGCTAATTTCAAAGATGACCGGCGGGTTTTCTTCGTTTAAGACAACCACGCCCATCTCTTCAACCACGGTCAGCGAGTAGTTTTCTTCGACCCCACCACTCAGCGGAACAATTTCGTAGTTCTCATAGTACGCAGACAGTTTGATCATATTTTCTAAATGTGCCAGGTACTCTGTCTTGGTGTAATAGACCGGCTTACCTGCGAAAAAGGTAGACCCCTGCATGAGCAAGTGGCTGACCGTGTCCAGGTCGAGCGGCAGATTAAAAATATTACAAACGGATGTGTGTTTTAGCTTTTCGTGAAAGTTTTTGTTAAGCTGTGTGAACGTTTCGAAAAAGCTGTCGGCCAAGCCCTCCCGCGCACAGATTTTTTTAAAGAGAGGCGGCGGCATGGTAATAATGGGTAGCCCGGTGCTCTTTTCGATTGAGGGCAGGTGGGAATGGCCAAACTGGCGGATGGTGGCCAGCGCGTTTTCTTGCCGCGCAGCCGAAAAAATGTTGAGCAGCGGCTTACAAAGCGCTAGGTAGCTGTAAAACTCCTCTTTGAACGAGTTTACGGTGGGGGTGTCAGTCATCATGAGGTTGGCGGCGTTGTCGGTGGCATCCCCCACCGAGGTAGACACGATGGACGCTACCCCCGGCGCAATGGTCAACGACCGCTTATAGACCCCGTCCCGCAGTTTTGGGTAGTAGTAGGGCTGAACGGCGCCGGTTATATAAAAGGGCAGCCAAAGCCGAATGACGCCGAGCATCTCGTCAATGTCCCGGCTGACTTTGTGAATGACCTTGATCACATTCCCCTGTCGGATGATTTGAGAAAGCAGGGATTGCCAGGTATTGTAGTAAGTCGGGTTTTCGATCATCCACTCAGTGCTTTCGTCGCTGTAAAGTAGCAGCGTGCCCGGCTTTTCCTGCGAGAGCATCATATTAAAAAGCGCGATGGTTGCCTGCTGTTTGCCCTCTACCCCATAGTAGACCATCACCTCGTTTTTAGAGGCGGGATAGGGCGAGCTGACCGAAAGCCAGGTTAAGTCGGTGAGGATGTTGCTGACATTGCTCACAGTAGTCGATTTTTCAAACGGGCTGTCACGAAACCAGACAAGCAGCACCTGACTGAGCTTTTCGGCTGTGATCTGGTTGTTGATCGCCTCGTTTTTAATGACTGTGCGCAGGGTACTTAGCTGGGGGACGGTCTTACATTTGTCGGCTAAGTAATTGGCCATTAGCTCGATGTTGCTGTCGTTTTTGGGCAGGCAACGTTCACCCCTGCGCAAACGGCTGACGTAAGAGGGGTCAAGGGAAGTGTAGCGCGCGATCGAGCTGTTTTTTGTATTGGTCAGCCCCAACAGAAAATCCAGCTTTTCGGCAAAGGTCACCGGCTCCCCCTCCTTCCATCCACGGTTTTTTGTGGCGGCTACCACCATTATATCAAAGATATGAGAAAAGACAACCATTTTGTCATCGGTCGTGACAAAATGGTTTGTCATTGACATTTTCGCTAAAAACATTTATTTCACCTGTACGTTATGTTAAAATTAGATAAAAGTAAGCGTTGGCTTAATGGTCAGGAGGGGGCAACTTGGTAACGTTTTTACAGCTGCTTGTGCGCAGCCTGGAGACCAGCAGTATATACGCGCTGGCAGCGATGGGGATTATCCTAATTTTTCGCACCAGCCGAATCCTCAACTTTGCCCAAGGCACGATAGGGATGTTTTGTACATACATTGCCACCTTTCTCTTTTGGAGCTGGGGGTTTCCCGTTTATCTGGCGGCGGCCGGTGCGATTGTTGCGGCCCTGTTGTTGGGCGCGCTGATCGACGTGGTTGCCCTGCGGCACGCCGACGGCCTTTCCCCCATTTCAAAACAGATTGTCAGCTTGGGGATCTTGATGATTCTTTTAGGAATCACCCCTATCCTGTTCGGGATCGAGCTTTTGAGTTTTCCGCGGTTTATTCCCCAGGGCTCTATTGAGATGGGCGGCGTTTCTCTGTCTTATAACGGGCTGCTGAACATTATGATCGGCCTTGTGGTTGCGGTTGCCCTCTTCTTTATGCTACAAAAAAGCAAGCTGGGGCTGGCCATTCGCACAACCGCTTCCAACGAACAGATCGCCCAAATGCTGGGGGTTCCGATCAAAAACGTCACCATGTTTTCTTGGGCGGCGGCGGGTGCGCTGGGATGTATGGCCGGAATTATGATTGTCCCCTCCACCACCGTTACCTTAACTTTGATGGATAGCGTACATGTCTTTGCGCTGATGGCCTGTGTATTGGGCGGGTTTCAGACCTTTCACGGCCCGGTTATCGCCGCCTATATCATCGGTATTACCCGCAATATCTTGCTCTTTTACGTATCCTCGGTCTGGGGTGAGCAGATTTTGTTCCTTATGATTTTTGCCTTTGTAGCCATCCGCCCACACGGCCTGGTAGGCAGGGCCACTGTGAAAAAGGTTTAGCCAAATGCATTTGCAGAAAGGCGAGGAAAGATAATGGAAAAAAACAAAGCGATCAGCTTGCTTTTAAAAGACCCCCGCACCCGGTATGTGATCATTGGGGTTTTGGTGGCGACCATTCCGTTTTTGGCAACGGCTGGCCTTTTGCGCAGTGCGGTTGTCATCCTGATTGGCAGCATCCTTATTTACAGCGTAGCCGGGCTGGGAATCAACATACTGCTCGGTTATTCGGGGCTGATTTCACTGGGTACGGCCGGATTTATGGGGTTCGCCGCTTATATAGCCGCCTACCTGACCATGAATTTGGGCTTTCCGTTTGAGATTACCCTGCTTATTTCGATTGCCGTTCCGGTTTTGCTTGGCCTGTTTGTCGGCCTGGTTTCTTTTAGGATTGAGGGAATTTACCTAGCCATCGCCACCCTGTCGGTGGGCGAGGTGCTCAGGCGGTCGTTTGAAGAGCTGGTCGGCTTTACCAACAGTTTTGCCGGGATGCGGGTAAATTACCCGACCCTGTTCGGGGTCTGGAGTTTGGATCGCAACGGCACCTTTGTCCTGATCGCGGTTGCGCTGACTTTAGCCATGATTCTCACCCACAACATTGTACACAGCCGCCCGGGCCGGGCCTTACACGCCATGCGGGGAAGTACAGTCGCCGCCCAGGCGATGGGGGTTAACATATTGCGTTACCGGCTGTTTGCCTTTGCGGTTTCGACCGGACTGGTGGCGCTGGCCGGGGTTTTGTACGTACACTTTGTCCGCTTTACCCACCCGGATATCTGGGGATGGGGGCTGTCACTGAATATTCTAGCGCTGGTTATCATCGGCGGTTTGCGCTCGATTTACGGTACTTTGCTCGGGGCGTTCGTTGTGTTTGGGATTCCCAGCCTCATCCTGGTGCGGTTGCCGATTATCGGGGATATTCCGGGGGTTTCTTTTGTCTTTAACGGAATTGTCATTGTGATCGTCGTCCTGCTTTACCCCCGGGGAATTGTTAGCATCTTTACCGACATAGGCAAGCTGATCAAAAAAACCGGGCGGGCTTAAAACTCCGATAATAAAGGCGGTGGACAAAAAAGTGTCAAGCCAGATGAATGCGCTCCTGCGGGAGAAAGAAATACTAAAAGTCTCTAATTTGTCAATCAGCTTTGGCGGCCTAAAGGCGGTTGACGACATATCTTTTCTTGTTCACGAAAAAGAGATTTTCGGGCTGATCGGGCCGAACGGCGCGGGCAAAACCAGCGTCTTTAACTGCATCACACAGTTTTACCGGCCGGATGGCGGTGAGATTTTATTCCGAACCAACCGCGGAGAGGTCGTAGATCTGGTGGGCAAAAAAGTACACGACATTATCAGCCTCGGGCTGGTGCGGACTTTCCAGAACGTTGAGGTTATCCGCGAGCTTTCGCTGCTTGACAACCTTTTGTTGGGCGCACACACCGAGTATAAATCCTCCGTTATATCCCAAATTCTTCGCCTGCCGAACGCTAAGCGGGACGAGCGGGAGATGGCTGCGCGGGCAGAAGAAATTTTAGAGGTACTCGGAATCTTAAACTTGCGGGATGTACCCGCGGGGGGGCAGTCTTACGGGGTCCTTAAAAAAGTTGAGCTGGCCCGCACATTGATGACCAAACCGCGCATTATTATCCTGGATGAACCGGCCGCCGGGCTGGACGACGGTGAAACGCTACAGTTCGCCGAAACCATCAAACAAATTCGGGACCGGTACAACCTGGCCATCCTGCTGGTCGAGCACGATATGCGGCTGGTAATGGGCATTTGTGACCGGGTTTGTGCGATCAACTTTGGCAGATACTTAGCCTGTGACATACCGGCTGAAATCCAAAAGAACAAACATGTCCAAGAAGCCTACCTGGGAGAGGAGGAAAGCGACGTTGACTAGCCAGTCCGCCCTTTCTATCAAGGGATTAAAAGTTCGGTACGGGGCAATTGAGGCGGTCAAGGGAATTGACATCGAAGTGCCGCCCGGTTCTATTGTCTCCCTTTTGGGCGCGAACGGCGCGGGTAAAACCACAACCATGCGCACAATCTCCGGGCTTGTAGCCCCGATAGCCGGTAGCCTAACTTTTTTCGGCAAGGAGATAGCAAAAATGCGGCCGGAAAAAATCGCAAGGTTAGGCATTGCTCAGTCACCGGAGGGTCGGCAGGCTTTTCGCGACCTGACCGTGCACGAAAACCTTATGTCTGGCGCTTTTGTACTCAAGGATAAAAAAGTCATCCAAAGCTGTTTAGAGCGGGTACACAAGTACTTTCCAATCTTAAAAGAGCGCAAAAACCAGACGGCAGTCACCCTTTCGGGCGGGGAACTGCAAATGGTGGCCATCGGGCGGGCGCTGATGAGCAACCCAAAGCTGCTACTGCTCGACGAGCCATCCCTCGGTCTTGCGCCGCTGATCGTCCGCGACCTGTTTGAGGTCATCAAAGGAATACGCGAGGAGGGCACAACCATCCTCATTGTAGAACAAAACGCATTACAAACTTTAAAAATAGCCGATTACGCCTACGTTTTAAATGTAGGAAAAGTATCGGCGCAGGGAAAGGCCGGTGATATGATCAAAGACAAGGCGCTGATTGACGCATATTTAGGCGGGCATTAACATCAGAAAAATCTACAAAAAACAATTTCATGTGATATAATGAAAGGAGCACCAAATGAAAAAACTGTTAGGAGTACTTCTGGCCATGAGTCTTATCTTTTCTGTGACCGCATGTGGTGGCGCAACCGAAACCGGAAGCAGCGCCAATGCCCAAGGTGTGACCGACACTGAAATTTTGGTTGCGAACAGCTCGGCGGTTTCGGGGCCTTTCGCTACCACCGGGCATCCGCTTAACGTGGGCATTCAGGCATATTTCGATATGGTAAACGCGGGCGGCGGGATAGACGGCCGCACCATCCGGTTTATCCACACCGACGATGAGATGGATCCGGTTCGCGCGCGGGCAGCTTTTGCCTCCTTTGCCGAAGATGAGCAAGTGTTTGCTTATGTCGGGCAATTTGGCGCGGCCCCAACCGCTGCCATTCTCGAAGACTTGATGGCCATCGGTATGCCGGCGGTCTACTTTGCCACCGCAATCGGCCAGCTTTACTTTGAAAACGCCGAAACTCTTTATGAAGGCGCAAACATCTTCCCCATCCAGCCTTTGTATATCACTGAGGGTCGGGTAATGGTTGTCCGCGGAATCGCAGACTTTGACGCCCAGAGCATGGGGATTATCTATACCAGTGACGAGGCCGGGATGGACCTCTTCAGGGGTGTACAGGCTCAGGCAAACGAAATGGGCATTCCGCTGACCGTTCAGCAGATCGCGCCGGGCGCCTCTGACGTAAGCGCGGCGGTTACGGCCATCAACAGCGCGAATGTTGACTTTATTGTGGTCGCGGCGGCACAGGCCACCATGCCCACAGTGGTCAAAGAGCTGGCCGCGCAAAATATGACCGTTCCCGCCATCACCACCTACATCAACACCGTTATCACCCTGGCCGAACAGGTAGCTGACGACATTGACGGCCTCTTCCAACTGTACGCATCCGGCTGGCTGAACTACGAGGGTGAGCGGCTGGCCAACCTGGAAGCGGCTTCTGAGTGGCTGGGTGACTATTCAATGAACGGCTTTGCCCATGTAGGCTGGATCGGCGCCCACTTCTTTGTTGAGGGTTTGCGCCGGTTAGAAGGTCAACCGGTTACCTGGGAATCTTTTAGAGACGCGATGGAAGAAGCACCCATTACCATTCCCTTCGGCGGCGTGGTTGACTACGCCAACGGCGCGCGGATGGGTACCCAAGAGATGAGCCTGTTTGAAATTGACATGACTTCGCCCACCGGTTGGTCAGAAGTGGACGGGCTGAGAAGCTTTGACTACCTGTTAAGCCAGGTATCTTAACTCGTAAAATTAGCGACCTTTAAACAGAGGACATCGACATTGATATCCTCTGTTCGCCCGTAATAATCAAAGGAGTGTTCTATTATGAGCATGAACATAAAATCCGGGCAAGCAAAGCTAACAAACGGCGAAACGCTCTTCTGCCGCGAGGCCGGAAGCGGCGAAAAAAACCTCATACTACTGCATGGGCAACTCTCTTCCTCCCGGCATATGGAGCCGCTTATGCCGCTGTTAGGTGATCAGTTTCACATTTACAATGTCGATATGCGGGGTTTTGGTGATTCGAGTTACCATAATCGCTTTGACACCCTAGACGAGTTGAGCGAGGACATTGCGGATTTTTGCCGGGTTATGAAGATCAAAAAGGCATCTTTTGCCGGTTGGTCGACCGGCGGCGCGGTACTGATGACCCTTGCGGCAAACCATCCCGACCTGGTCGAAAACTTGATCATGATCGCTGCCGTTTCTTACAAGGGTTGGCCGGTGCCCAAATGCGATGAGCGCTTTCAGATCATTTCCGGCAGCCACTTTGCGTCAAAAGCAGAAATGGCCAAAGACCCCCGGTTTGTCGGCCCGATTTTGGCGATGTTAGAAAACAAAAACCACGCAGCCATGATGGAGCGCCTAGCCTACGCGGTCTTTAATGTGAGCAAGCCAAGCGAGCAGGAAGGCCGCGAGTTGACCGAAGCTTTGTTTAAACAAAGATGCTGTATAGACATCTACTGGGCGCTTGACAACTTTAACATCTCAACACAGGCAAGAGACATTGTACCCGGCAACGGAAAAATCAATGCCATCACCTGCCCGGTTCTTTGGTTTTGGGGGGACAGCGACCTGCTCCTTCCCCGGGACAGCGCTGACCAGACATTCGAGGCCTTTACCGGCAAGAAAGAAAAAATCGTTCTCGAGCGCTGCGCCCACTACGCTTTGATCGACCGCGCCCAAACGATAGCCGAAGAAATAAAGAGATTTACCCGATCTAGATAACCGACAACGATTGCCCCCTGCTGGTTAAAGGCCAACAGCAGGGGGTTTGCTACAGAATACGAAAGCCCGGGTAGTATCGTCAACACCAAAGCAACTCCCTCTGCCAACTGCCGAAAAGCCACAAAACCGTATGGTTGCATGGCTTTTTGTTTTTGGGGTGTATTCCAACAAATACTTGCAAATACTAAAAAGCCGACAGCCCGGCGTGTTGAATTTTGTGCAAAGCCGTGTTATGGTAAAATGGCTAGACAGAAATCAGGTGCGGGTCTGTGTCATGCCCGCCGGAAGATTGGTTATCCATGTAGCGGGGGAGGTAAGTGTTCCTGCAAACGCATCGTTTGACAGCACGATTGCCACGTTACCGCCTGCGTTGCTTATGTTGACGTGTGCCGCCTTGCGGATTAAATGTTATAGTGGGGACTCGGAGTTGTGTTAAATATACCGCCTGTGACATTGATTGTACCCAGTGTGCCAAGACCTCCCGAACCGCTGCCCGGGCCAATAGCCGGCGCATTGCCGCCCCCTGTGGCGTTAATGGTGGGTGTGCCGCTAACGGAAATGTCGCCGCTTGGCCCACCAGCACCTGGAGAGCCAGGGCCGCCGTTGCCTTGGCTGTCTCCAATACCTGCTGCCTGAATGCCCCCTTGTGCAACTGTAGTACCGCCGTCAATATGCAGTGTAGCACCTGTTGTGTTTATACCTGCATGATTGCCGTTTGAACTACCCAAGCCGTTATTGGAGACGTTAAGCGTACCGCTGCTGTCAATAATGGCAAAGGTAAATCCGGGGAGGATATTTATGCTGTTTTGACCGAATTCCGTACTTATGCCAAGGTCGAAGCCGTCAAGGTCAAGGGTAAGGCTGCACCCAATTACAAGTTCGAACGTGGCTGTTAAATTTGGGGTAAGTTGCACTATAGCGTTACCGCTTGCTGCTTCGGTTTCGGTTTGCAAGCAGCGTAAGTGGTAAATACCAATGGTGCGATGGGTACGCTTAATACTCTCAACACCGCAGGGGTTGTGGTCTGCGTTTCCATCGGCGGCAAATCGCTTGGCGTGGCAATCTGCCCTACCGTTTCGTCCGTGGGTTCGCCCGTTTCGCCCTCTGTGAGTTCAGCTGGGTCGCCGTTTATGTCGCCGTCGGTGGGCGCTGGTTCTTGTCCCTCGCCCACGCTGTAGGCTGCCGTTATTTCCTCCGGCTCAAGGTAGTCGCCGTTCGCGGTGTCCGCCGAGGCGATGACGCTCACCCCGCCGAGGGTAGCGCAAGGGTCAAGATAATCGCAAGGATTCGCTTGGTTAGTTTTGTGGTTGTCATTTTGTTTCCTCTTCGTTGCGTAAACGCAAAAAGGCGGCCGCCTTACCCGCGCGGGCAAAGCAGGCGCCTATAGTTTACTCTTTACTGCATGACAAACAGACGGAGTTAGCCCGTGCCGTGCCGTGCCGTGCCGTGCCGTGCCGTGCCGTGCCGTGCCGTGCCGTGATAATTGTTTCAGAAATCATGGAAGAAATCAATCCAAATCTTGTGAATTTTGCAAGGATTTATGGATATTGTAGTTCTTCTCGGCGGGGTGTGCAATAAGTAATGGCAATCTAATCTCCATCATCGATCGCGCGAAAGAGAGCGCTTTTTGTTTCCACGGCTTTTGCGCGTTGTATTCTTTGATATAGGTATCATACTTCGCCTTGCGCTTTTTATAATCTTCATAGCGAGTTAAGCGCCGAGCAGCGGTTTCCAACTTTTCGCGAACAGGTTTCATCTTGTCCACAATATCACGTTGCTTGCCGAACAGGTCTTTCATGTATTCCTCAAGTTCGGGATAATCCTTGATACACTTGTGGTGAGGAATTTCAGAATCTAATGCACAGTTGCTTTATCAGCCACAAGAGAATCGGCGTAGCTTTACGCTACACCGATTTTCTCACATCTTAACTTGTTTTACGTCACCACCCCTAATGGCGGGCTTTTTTTGTGGTTTTAATATTTGCTGTGTGCGTCCATCGAGAACCCGGTGTTGGCAGAGGCCGCGGATGCGCTGGGCGCGTGGCTGACCGATCTGCCGCCGGCGTTTTTGAGTTTAAACTGGGCGATCAAGCTTTCAAGCATGCTCGATTGGCTGCTCAGCTCTTCGGCGGCGGCCGCGCTCTCTTCGGCGGTAGCGCTGTTCTGTTGAACAACGGTTGCCACTTGGTCTATGCCGCTGTTGATCTGCGTAATCCCGCTCGACTGCACTTCGGACGACCTTGCGATATCGCTGATGATCTCAGTGCTTTCGTTGATGCCCGAAACAATCTCAATCAAGCTGTCAGCGGTATCTTTCGCGATACGTGCGCCGTGTTCGGCTTTTTCCATCGAGTTGGAGATGAGCACACCGGTGTCTTTAGCGGCTTCTGCGGATTTGGCGGCCAGTGTGCGAACTTCATCGGCAACAACCGCGAAACCTTTGCCGTGTTGACCGGCGCGCGCGGCCTCAACAGCAGCGTTAAGCGCAAGAATGTTGGTCTGGAACGCAATGTCGTCGATGACTTTGATAACTTTGCTGATGCTCTGGCTGGCTGCGCTGATCTCGTTTACGGCGGTGACCATCTCGTCCATCTGGCGGCTGCCCTTCTCGGCGTTGACCTTGATGGTACCAGCCAGGTCGGCGGCTTTGTTGGCCATTTCCGCGTTGGCTTTGGTTTGATCTGCGATCTCGCTGGTCGAAGCCGAAAGCTCTTCTACAGTGGCAGCCTGCTCGGTTGAACCCTGGGCAAGTGTCTGTGCGCCGTCGGCGATCTGCTGAGAACCGGTAGAAACCTGGTTGGAAGCCACGTTGATCTCGCTGAACATGTTGTTCAGGTTGTCGACAACCTTGCTGAGCGCCTTACCAACCATGTCTTTATCCGATAAGGTATTGGGGCTTATGGTCAAATCGCCGTCCGCAACCTGAGATAACATATTCATCTCGTGGTTGATCTCGTGCATAAAGTCGGAAATTGCACTCGAAAGCTGACCGATCTCGTCTTTGTTTTCTTTATAACGGTCGACAGCTTCTTGTTCTCTCTTGTCGAAAAGAATGTCCCCGGTTTCGGCCGCGCGGGTAAAGAATGTGGCCAGCGGCGCAAGTGGCTTGCTGATAAGGCCGGAGATGTAAAGGGCAAGGAGTACGGATATGACAACCGCGACAATCAGCAGGATAATGGTCGCGATCAACAGGGTCAGGTAAAGATTTGCGTTGCTAACTGCGGTCGATTCGGCCGCATTGAGGCGCAGTTCCATGATGTTGGCCAATTGGGCGGAGATTTGGTCGGCCGCCAAGGTTGTGCTTGCCATAATATCCATCAGTTCATGAGTGGGCAGGCCGGCTCTGGCACCGGCGATAACCTCTCGGATGCCCGGCATGAATTCGTCGCGAAACAGAACTTCGATCTCATAGGCGGCGCGGATGCCCGTCTCAGTAACGAGGAAAGGCCTGAATTCGTTGAAGTGTAAGAGGAAGTTCGCTTCTCTTTCTTCGAACAGAGCTGCAAACTGATTCACCGCGGCGGTGTCACCGCTGTTGATTGCTATATTGCGAATCTGAACCCGCATACGCTGGAAGTATTCCTGCGCGAAACCCATCTCGTTGATCGGTACCAGTTGATTATAAAAGATGTCGTCACTGCCGCTGTTGATCTGCATCATACCGATGATGCCTACAGTGCCGATTATAACCGCAAACACGATCACAATCAAAAAGCCCACCATAAGCTTCTTTGCTACTTTAAAGTTTTTCATTAACGAACCCTCCTCAAAAATCTCTTTCGTACTTCTTGCCCCAGAAAGACAAGGTGTTTCGCACGTGTTTCAGCTTTAATTCTTCCCCATTATACATTACATAAGCCAAGAAAACAAGTGTTTCTTTTTGCCTTAAGTGGTCGTTTTTGCAACATTACTAGCTTGAATCTTATCACGCTCTAGTCATACACAAGTCACACCATCTCCATTTTCGCTTTACATAAAGAAATTTTTTAGACACACAGAAATGCCGTTGATTGATTGAATGCTTTTAAGCACATTATAACACTAAGCAACTTTTTACCTTAAAAACCGACAAGAAATGTTTTCATGTGCTTGGTGTATGAATTTATGTCGATTTGAACAGACTGTGTTTTGTGGCTAAATTATAGCACCGACAATTACAGGCAGATCCCAGCACATCTATTTTTCCGATTTTTTAAAGTAAAATTCAGGTCACAGTACGCCCTTGGTCGACCAGACTTCTTTTGTTCTTGGCTCATAAGAAGTGGCCGCGTCCAGCGCTTTGGCAAACGCCTTAAAACAAGCTTCGGCAATGTGGTGCGCATTTTTGCCCCGATGTTGGATGAAGTGCAGGTTAGCCCCTGCGCTATAGCTGAACGCGTAAAAGAATTCAAGCAGCATCTCGCTGTCCATATCCCCAATCTTTTGTGTGCCGAGGTTTAGGTCCTCCTCCAGATATGGCCGGCCGGAAAGGTCAAGGGCACAGAGAATGAGCGCGTCATCCATCGGCAGGAGACAGCTGCCATACCGCCTGATTCCGGCTTTGTCGCCGAGCGCCTGCTTGACTGCCTCACCAAGGACAATGCCCACGTCCTCGACGGTGTGGTGGGTATCTACCTCAAGGTCGCCCGCGCAGTGCAGCTCAAGGTCAAACAGCCCATGCCGCGCAAAACTGACCAGCATGTGGTCGAAAAAGCCGATGCCGGTCTCGACTTTGCCGGTGCCGGTGCCATCTAAATTTATGGTTGCTTTAATCTGCGTCTCGTTGGTGCTGCGCCCAACTGTGGCTGCCCGCATAAGCAAACGCCCCTCCCCTTATCCTGCATCATTCAACACTATACCCCATTGTCAGCGCAATTGCAATAGTTTTCGCGTTCATGAAAATGTGAAAATTTCTTCAAACCCTGAAGTCATGATAACCTGGCCGTCTTCTTGAATAAAGAGGGCCTCGGCACCCGGTGTCCGCTCGATCATGGACATCCCCGCCTCTAACCCCAACAAAAAGGCGATTATGCTCAGCGCGTCCGCTTCCAAAGCGCTGGAAGAAACCACGCTGACCGAGGCCAGCCCATTGTCGGCCGGCATCCCTGTGCGCAAGTCTATAATGTGATGGTAGCGCACATCCCCGTAAATGAAGTAGCGCTCGTACACCCCGGAAGTAACCACGGCCAGATCTCTGGCTTCGACCACACCCAGTATATCCCACGCGTCTTCGAACGGCTTTCGTATCCCAATTCGAAAGGCATTGCCACCCGGGCGCTCGCCGACAGCCAGGATATCGCCGCCTAAATTGATGATTGCGCCGGGCACACCGCGCTCGCGCAGATACTGCCCGGCTGCATCCGCAATGTAGCCTTTGGCGATCCCGCCAAGGTCGATCATCGCGCCGTGGTCCAGCCTGACCGTGTTCCCGTCTATTTGCACATTGCGATAATCAACCAGCGCAAGCGCCTGAGCCAGCTCGGTGACAGTCGGCGGCCGGCGGCCGGCCTCAGCTTCTTCGATCCCCCGGTCGCGAAACCACAAATCCATCATAGGCGCAATGGTTAAATCGTAAGCTCCGCCTGAAGCGGCCGAGTATTCCAGAGCAGCCGCGAGCAGCCGGGCAAGGTCATCCGAAACTTCAACCGGCGCCCCCCCCGCGTGGTTGAGCTGATAGAGCTCACTGTGCGATGTGTGCCGGCTCATCATGTGGTCAAAGCCGCGGACAAGGTCAAAGGCTCCGGCCAGCGCCAGCTCGTCGGTCGAGCCGTACAGGATTATGGTCACAAATGTATCCAGCATAAAATCAGTGCGGGTCAGGGTTTCTTCCACCCGCACCCGGCCACATCCCGCTAACAAAATCAAAACAATCAGTATTGCGGTAAGTCTTCTCATATTTCCCCTCCCTATAATGGGAAATAGTCCAGCCAGCCAACGTCTTCAATATTGTGTTTTCAAAACTCACATAGATTTTCACCCAAAAAAGTGGTTGTAAAGTGAACAGATTGATGCTATAATGACACCAGATGTTCCCGGCCGACCGGTGGCTTATTTTTAGTGTAAAAGGCGGTGTGTCTATGATAGAGTTTGACCACAAACCGGGTGACGGCTCTAATCAAGAAACGCAGGATTACGTAATAGTCAACGCATACGAAGATCTGGTCAAGCAAAACGTGTTGTCTATGGCAAAGTATCTGGAAATGTGTACCTGCAACAAGTGTTTGACCGACGTTTGTGCATTGGTTTTAAATGACCTGCCGCCTCATTATGTCACCACCCGAAAGGGCGAAATCCTCACGCAGCTGCCCCAAAATGCACAGGACAAGCACGCTGACCTGACTGTAAAAATCGTACATGCCCTGAATTTCGTCAAGGACTCCCCACGACACTAAAACGGACATATCACCTCGCCCCGGCTGCCTTCTTTATGCGAAGACAACCGGGGCGAGTTTATTATACCATGAGCGTAGCCATGGTATAATTGGCCATCGCCGTAGGCGCGGTCATAGAAACCCGTATAATGTTCACGCGCTTCGGTAGACATTATACCAGCTTTGCCACCCAGCTTTCCCGCTCACCGGGGAGAAAGTCAACCGGCGGCAGTTCGATCATTGTGTACCCGCCCGGCTTTTGGCGAACCACCGCCCGCGCGCAGGAAACCATCACCTGTGAGGTGAGGGCCGGGTTGTTGATCTGCATCCTGAACTCGAACATCTGATTGTCGGTCTTGCCCGAAACCCCTTTGCGGGTCATGCTTACCCCATGACCCATATCCATCAGCGCGTCAATATCCGGCACCGCAATCACATGGGTCTCGTCATTTGAGAAGTAGGGGTCGGCTTTGATCAGCGCGGTGACCTCTTCGAGATTGGCGCCCGGTTTTAGCTGTACATACACCATTCGGCGATGTACACCAGTCCCGGTCGGGATGGTCATACTCAGTGCGCCGGCCACCCCATCCTTGCCTTTGGCGGCCACTGTGTGGCCCATGCTCATGCCTGGGCCAAAGTTTGTGTATGTGATTCCCTTTGGCGCACAGGCCTCAAGCAAGGCGCGGATCACGCTGTCACTGCCCGGATCCCACCCGGCCGAGAGGACAGCGGCCGCGTTTCCGGCTTTGGCCGCCCCATCCAGCTTTCGGCGGAGGGCGGGGATTTCACTGTGTACATCAAAGCTGTCAACAGTGGATATCCCTTTCGCGAGGTAGGATATTGCCGTCTCCTCCACATTGCGGGTGGGCACACAGAGCAGCGCTACGTCGATCTTGCCAAGCGATGAAGCGTCCTCCACAACCGGCAAGTCAAACATTTCTTTATCTCCCGCTTTTCTGCGGACGATGCCCGCCAGCTCGATATCGGGTGCGGCGTTAACCGCCTCTACCGCAAAGCGCCCTATGTTTCCGTATCCGACCACTGCCGCGCGTATCATAAAGATCACTCCTGCCATTGGGATTGTCAACCGCATTTAATGTACACCGTAACGGGATAAATGTCAACCGTTTTCTGTCGCCGGCCGGGACAGCTGTCACATCTTAGAGCCTGTCTTCACCGCTCAGGCATCGCTGCGACAGCGCTTTTTCTGCCGTATCGACACACTTCGTTTATGAAGACAGGTTCTTGCTCTTGCAAAAGCGCAAGATTTGGTGTATGATGAATGAAATAACAAGAATCGGGGTGAGAGGATGAGGCAGGAGCCGACCATTAGCTTTTCGATACACGAGGACAAAGACCGCCAGATGCGGGATTTGCTTGTGCAGGTGTATGATGCGCTGCGAGAAAAAGGATACAACCCGATCAACCAGATTGTCGGCTATATCCTTTCTGAAGACCCTACCTACATCACCACCCACAACAACGCCCGCAGCCTGATCCGTCGCATTGACCGGGACGACCTCTTACACGCGCTGGTCAAAAACTATTTGGGCGAAGCCGGGCAATAAAATCATATTATTTGGAGGCGGTCGGGCCGACCGCCTCTTGTCCATGTCTGTACGTTTTTTAGGGGGAGACAGTCATCGAGCAGGTAGTTTTAGGCAGGACAGGGATCTCGGTCAGCCGGCTTTGTTTCGGCACACTGACCCTTGGTCCGCTGCAGGCGAATCTGGATCTGGATACAGGCGCCGCATTGATTGCCCACGGGATCGGGCGCGGGCTGAACTTTTTCGACACCGCCCAATTGTATGAGACCTATCCCTATATCCGTGAGGGGCTTAGACGCGCCGGGCAGCCCGACGTTGTGATCGCGACCAAGACTTACGCTTACGACATAACCACGGCCACTGAGGCGTTCGAACAGGCGCGGCGCGAATTAGACCGCGATTACATCGACTTATTCCTCCTGCACGAGCAGGAAAGCGAGCATACCCTGCGCGGCCACAAAGAAGCACTTGACTATCTGTTCGAGCAAAAAGCAAAAGGAAAGATCGGGGCGGTCGGGCTTTCCACCCACCACGTCGCGGGGGTGGCCGGGGCAATCAAGGCCGGGCTGGATGTTTTGCACCCACTGATCAACCTGGACGGCCTGGGCATCGTGGACGGAACGCGAAAAGAGATGGAAGACGCGGTGGCTGACGCTTTTGGCGCGGGGATAGGCACTTTCGGGATGAAGGCACTGGGCGGCGGGAACCTCTTCCGAAAAGCTGAGGAATGTCTTGACTACGCGCTCTCACTGCCCTATCTGCACAGTGTGGCCGTCGGGATGCAGAGTATGGATGAGATCGACGCAAACGTCGATTTCTTTGAGGGGCGCGGGTTTTCACACGAGACCAGGGCTGTGCTGGCCGGCAAAGTGCGGCGGCTGCACATCGACGATTGGTGCGAAAACTGCGGCAGCTGCGTCCCCCGCTGTGGGCAGGGCGCGCTCTCGCTGGGCGGGGAAATCGCCGTCTGCGCACATGAAAAATGCATCCTTTGCGGGTACTGCTCGAGTGTCTGCCCGGCCTGGGCGATAAAAATAGTCTAGCAAAGTGTATACATCCGGCGCGAACTGTGGTATACTTATTCTTTGAGCAAGGAAGGATGATGAGAATGGGCAAAGAAAATACCAAAAAGATGCTCACGTACAAGGGCAAGCCCTTGGTGCGTGATGGAAATACAATGTACTATGGCGACATGGCGGACGAATATGTGGCCGTATTGATGATTGTGGAAACAAAGGACTTCGCTGATCTGAAATTGCCCACAAAGGTGAATGTACAGATCATTGCCACCGACCCCGAACAAAAGCCGCAGGAACGAATCAAAAAGCGGACCGAGAAAAACAACCTGTACGATGCGCTAAACGTGGCCACCATTTGGCTCGAGCGAATTTTAGAAGACGAATAATCACAAAGCCCCCGCCGCAGTGAATGCGGCGGGGGCTTCCTGTTATCGTCCATGATGACTGGCAGCGCTTTTACCGCCAAGGGTTGTTGTTCCCCCAGTTTTTATGATAATTCCGCTTGCGCCTGGCGCTCTCATAGTTTTGGCGCATTGTGCGCCATACTTCAGGGCCAAAGAACAGAAAGAAGTTGAGCAGCGAGAAGATAATCGCCACCCGCGCCGGAAAATCTCCCTGTATAAAGGCTAAGACATAAAAGGCCCAGTTAAAGAGCGCAATGTGCTTCGCCTTGACCGGCAGGATAAAAAAAAGCAGGAACGTCGCGTTCGGGTTCATATAGCAAAAGGCAAGGATGAGCGAGAGTAGCAGGTAGCTGTTCGTCCCAAAGCCGCTGATAAATCCCGCGATGACCGCGCCGATGACCCCCAGGAAAAAATACATGTTAAACAGGGTCGTACCCCAGGTGTACTCGAGGTTGGAACCGATTCGGTAAGCGACAAAGAGCGAGAGCAAAACAAAAAGCGGCTGGCCGGAAAGCGGCGGTACCAGCGCAAAAGTGGCCACCCGCCACACTTCGCCAGCCAGAATATGTGCACGTGAAAAGCTCATAAAGCTGACCAGCCCGGGCATGGCGATCAGCGAAAGGGCATAGACCGCCAGCATGGTACCGGTAATATAAAGCATAATGTTCGGGATTCCGAACCTGCGCCCGAGTTTATACTCCAGACGGTAAATCCATCTCAATGCGCACCTCTCCTTGTCCCAGCAGCTTTCGATGTCAAGTATAGCACACTGCGCGCATAGTTCCTGTCGTTATCCGGCACAGGGCGCACTGAGCCGGGCAAACTGCCCGGCGGCGTTGATCTTTAACAGGTGTGCGCTACTCTTCGTCTTCCGGCTCGTCATCGTCCAGCTCGCCGTCCAGGTCAAACTCTAAATCTTCACCACAGCCGGGGCAAGCGATCTCGCCCTGATCAAGCATATCTTCGTCCACATAGACGATGTCGCCGCAAGACGGGCAGGCAACCTCGTAAAGCTCGCCGTCAAAGTCTTGGTGACAGCAGCAGTCATCCTCGTCTTCTTCGCTGTACAGGTCTTCGATGATGTCATCGACTTCTTCCTGAATTGCGTCGAGTTCTTCGCCCATCATCACAAAGCCTTCGCCGACATCGGTTATGGCCAGCGCCATGTCGTCGAGCAGATCGATCATCGCGCCCAGCACTTTGCCCTCTTTTGTGGTGTTGTCAATCCCCAGCCCTTCGGCCAAGCCTTTCAGGTAGGCCACTTTTTCCATCATTTCCACTATATTTCTCCTCCGCGTTAAGCGCGTTCCATGTATTCTCCGGTACGGGTATCTACCCGGATGCGATCGCCGATGTTGATAAAGAGCGGAACTTTGATTTCGGCGCCGGTCTCAAGTGTGGCGGGTTTTTGTACGTTGGTGGCGGTGTCGCCTTTAACACCCGGCTCGGTCTCGGTTACTTCAAGCTCGATGAAATTGGGCGGCTCAACCCCAAAGACATCGCCTTTGTAGGAAAGTACCTTGACGTCGGTGTTTTCTTTGACAAACTTAAAGTTGTCGTCCAGCTTGTCCGCGCCGACCGGTACGTTTTCGTAGCTTTCATTGTCCATAAAGTAGTATAGCCCGCCGTCGTTGTATAGATACTGCATTTCTTTGCGCTCGACAAAGGCGGTGGGGTATTTGTCCGACGGGTTGAAAGTTTTTTCGGTCACCGACCCGGTAATGACATTGCGCACCTTTGTGCGGACAAAGGCGGCGCCCTTACCCGGTTTTACATGCTGGAACTCTATGATCTGCATAACGTTGCCGTCCATTTCAAATGTGACGCCGTTCCGAAAATCGCCGGCTGAAACCATGTTGTTGTCCTCCTGAATTTCGTTTAGTATACAGTACTTAGTTTAAAGCATTAACGCGGATATTGCAAGACAAAGTTTAAACAGTTGACAGCGTATAGTTGAAAGTTGACAGTTCCGGAATCGCTTCATGATTATATTTTAATAAATCCGCGTAGCAGGTGTCCTCACTTTCAGCAGCCTTACAACTCAATCAGCACCTTGGGGCTGGATGTCAGGTTTATGTAGCCGTCTTCGGTGACCGCGACCATATCTTCAATCCGCACACCAAACTCGCCCGGCAGATAAATTCCCGGCTCAACCGTCATCACCATCCCCGGTTTAAGGGTGGCTTCGCTGATCTTGTTAAAGGCGGGGGATTCATGGATTTCAAGACCGAGCGAGTGCCCCAGTCCGTGACCGAACAGCCCGGCGTAGGGGGACGCGTCAATCAGCAGGCGGGCGGCGGCGTCCACTTCTTTGCAGTGTGCGCCCGGTTTGATCATCGCCAGCGCGGCTTCCTGCGCCCGCAAAACAGTACCGTATACATCCCGCGCTTTCTCGCCGGCTTTGCCGACCGCGACCGTTCGGGTCATATCCGAGCAGTAGCCGCCCACCTTGAATCCAAAATCGAACAAGACCATGTCGCCGGTCCGGATTTTTTTATCCCCCGGAACCGCATGGGGCATTGAGCTACTGTCACCCACCGCCACAATCGGGGAGAAGGATACGCTGTCCGCCCCGTGTGAACGGCCAAAAATTTCGATTTCAAGCGCAGCTTCCCGCTCGGTTATCCCCGGTTTTACAAACCCGCACAGGTGGTCAAATGTCCGCTCAGCAATGCCTTGCGCCGCGCGGATGCTTGCAAGCTCGCCCTCATCTTTGCACTGGCGCATCCCGGCCAGTATGTCACTCAGTTTGTCGTCTTCGAGCAAAGTGACCCCGCCCAGCTTTTCGCGGTAGATGTTCCGCGCCTTTAGTGTGCACCCGGCGCTGTCCAAAGCCATTGACTTTGCGTTTTTAGATTTCAGAAACTGCCCAATCTGCTCATACAACTGGTCTTGCAGGATGATCTCGCAGCCCTTTAGCGTTTTTTCGGCCAGCTCAAAGTAGCGGGCGTCAATGATCATCCCACAGCCGGTGCGGGTGACCATCAGCGTGCCCGCCGAAGACGCCAGCCCGGTTAAATACCGCCGGGCAAACTCCCCGGTAATCAAGGCCGCGTCCGCCTGCTCGGGCAGCCGGCGGACGAGCGAATCCAGTCGGGACATTTATTCTCTTCCCCCTTGCGCGGTGTAAATACGCAGCATGTCGGCGGCGTCGTCAATCTGCCGCCCGGCTGATTCACAGATGATAGTCGGGCAGAGTTTTCGCTCACATAAAAGTTTTGCCAGCGGGTCAAAATCCGGGCCGAACGCCTGGTCTTCAAAGGTCAGGTGGCGCACTTCGCCTTTGGCCGAATACTCGATCTTTGAAAAGTGGGCGTGAAAGGCGGCCGCCCGCTCTTTTCCCAGTGCGTTTTCGATGGCATCGAGCACCCCGGCCATAGCGGCGTAGTCGTTGACCCCGCCCTGTGTCCGCGCGTTGAGGTGTCCAAAATCGATGCAGGGCAAAAACCGCTCGTCTACCCCACACAGCGCCAATGTCTCTTCGAGGTCGCCCAGCTGGCCGAGCTTGCCCATTGTTTCGGGGCAAATGCGGATCTGCGAATAATTTTCAGTGTCCAGCATTTTTTGCGCCTGAGACAGTGTTTGCAGCGACCTTGCCAGCGCGTCTGCCCGTCTGCCTTTTCCCACACTGCCCGAGTGGATGACCATCCGCTCGCCGCCCATCCACTCCAGAACCTTGGCCGCGTCGCGGATGTAGTTCAGCGAGTTTAACCGCTTGTCCTCTTCCGGCGAGGAAAGCGAGATGTAGTAAGGCGCGTGAAGCGAAATCGTTATCCCGTGTTCTTTGGCTTTTTCTCCCAGTGCGCGGGCGGTCTTTTCGCCCACCCGAATCCCGTGGCCACACTGGTACTCAAGGGCGGTCAGCCCTCTGGCCGCCAGATATTCGGGCAGCTCGAGCACACTCTTGTGTATGGTCGGGAAAGTATCGTCCTGTCCAGCCGGGCCAAACTTAACCACTGTATCCGCTCCTTTTTCGCATGACAATGCGTTCCAGACGCCGCTTAACGCGGAAGAACAGGTCATTTTCCGGCTCGATCGGCTTAATCAGAATGGTTCTGGCACCCCATCGGTTGCCGCCAAGTATGTCGGTGAAGATCTGATCACCCACCACGGCGATCTGCTCTTTTGGCAGGCCCAGCTCGGCCGCTGCCCGCTTAAACCCGACAAGGCGGGGTTTTCCCGCATTGGCGGTAAAACCCATACCAAGCGCCTGTGCAAACGGCCGCACACGCCCTGGGTGATTATTTGAGAGGATGATCATTTCAATGTGGTTTTCGCGCATCAGCTCCAGCCACCCTTCAACCTCCGGGGCGGGGTCGGGGTTGTTGTGGGTAGTCAGGGTGTTGTCCACATCCAGGATCAGGCCGCGAACCCCCCAGCGGCTTAGCAAATCCGGGGTGACAGCGGCAATTGACTTGAGGTAAATCGTCGGGTATAACAGCGACAAATGGCAATCCTCCATGCAAAAAAGCGAACCGATTTGGCCCGCTTTTTTCCGCTTGATTATTTGAACTTACGCTTGCGCGCGGCCTCGGACTTCTTCTTGCGCTTGACAGACGGTTTTTCATAATGCTCTCTTTTGCGAACTTCCTGAAAAACACCGGACTTCGCGCATGATCTTTTAAATCTGCGCAGTGCGCTGTCCAAGGTTTCGTTGTCCTTGATGCGAACTTCTGACACTTATATCCCTCCCCACGCTTGACAGCTGGAGTTATTCCCGCTAAACAAGAATATACTAATCATTATATATCTTGTGGCCACCGCTGTCAAGTGCGAATAGGCCGTCTTTGCGCTTATCTGACAACAAAATTGACCAGCTTACCGGGTACTGCGATTTCTTTAACAATGCCGCGCTCGCTGAGAATCCCCTTGATCTCGGGGTTTTCTTTGGCCAGGGCAATCATCTGCTCTTTGTCAAGGCCGGCGTCCATATTCATTCTCGCTTTGATTTTTCCTGAAATTTGCAGAACAATTTCGGCCGTGCTGTCTTTGCATTTTTCAGAGTCAAAGGCCGGCCACTTCTGCTCGGTAACCATCCCGCCAAAGCTGAGTGTCTCCCAAAGTTCTTCGGTGATGTGCGGCGCGAACGGGTTGAGCAAAAGCAAAAATGTTTTAAACTCACCGCGGGTCAGGCTGCCTTTGTCTGCAATCTCGTTGAGCAGGGTCATCAAAGCGGCGATGGCTGTATTGAACTTGAGGGTCTCAATGTCTTCGCCGACTTTTTTAATGGTTTTGTGGATAGAGCTTTCCAGCTCAGGCGAGTAGGCCTCGCCGGTTTGAGCGCTCTCGCGCAAATTCCAGACCCGGTCAAGGAAACGCTTACAGCCGCGGATCGAGTTGGATGACCACGGCGCGGTCTTTTCAAAGTCGCCGATGAACATCTCGTACAGGCGCAGAGTGTCCGCCCCGTACTCGTTTACAATGTCGTCCGGGTTGATGACATTCCCGCGGGATTTGCTCATCTTCACGCCGTCTTCGCCCAGAATCATCCCGTGGCTTGTCCGGCGGGAGTAAGGTTCAGGGGTATGCACAACGCCGATGTCGTAAAGAAACTTGTGCCAGAAACGGGAGTAGAGCAGATGGAGCGTCGTGTGTTCCATCCCGCCGTTGTACCAGTCAACCGGCATCCAGTATTTGATGGCCTCGGGGGAGGCGATCGCGTTGTCGTTAAACGGGTCGCAGTAACGCAAAAAGTACCAGCTTGAGCCGGCCCATTGGGGCATTGTGTCGGTCTCGCGCTTGGCCGCCCCCCCGCATTTGGGGCAGGTGCAGTTGACCCATTCATCCAGGCCGGCCAGGGGCGAGTCGCCCTCCCCGGTCGGGCGATAGCTCTCAACATCAGGCAGTGTGAGCGGCAAATCTTTTTCATCCAGCGGGACAAATCCGCATTTGTCGCAGATGATAATCGGAATCGGCTCGCCCCAATACCGCTGGCGGGAGAATACCCAGTCGCGCAGTTTGTAGTTGACTTTCGGCTCGCCCTTGCCCTGTTCTTTCAGCCAGCCGGTGATCTTTGCCTTGGCGTCGTCAACGCTAAGCCCGTTCAGGAACCCGGAGTTGACCATCACGCCGGTGTCGCAGTCTTCAAAAGCGGCCGCATCTACATCCCCGCCGCTGACCACTTCAACGATCGGCTGGTCGAATTTTTTGGCGAACTCCCAGTCCCGCTGGTCGTGGCCGGGAACCGCCATAATCGCGCCGGTGCCGTAGCTGACCAAAACATAGTCGGCCACAAAAACCGGAATCTCGGCGTTGTTAACCGGGTTGATGCCCATAACGCCTTTGAGCTGCACGCCGGTTTTTTCTTTGGCCACCTCGGTCCGCTCAAAGTCAGACTTTTTGGCCGCCGCCGCCTGATACACTTTGATCTCGTCCATGTTCTGGATTTTATCCGCCCACTTCTCGATATAGGGATGTTCGGGGGAAATAACCATATAAGTCGCGCCAAAAAGCGTATCCGGGCGGGTGGTGTAGACCTGCAGCAAATCCCCCGCCGTGCTGTTAAAGTCGACCAGCGCGCCCTGAGAGCGGCCGATCCAGTGTTTTTGGCTGGCGACCACGCGCTCGGGATAATCGACTTCGTCCAGGTCATCGATCAGCCGCTGGGCGTATTTGGTGATGGCAAGCATCCACTGCACTTTCTCTTTGCGGACAACTTCGCTGTGGCAGCGCTCACAGCTGCCGCCTACCACTTCTTCGTTGGCCAGCACAACCTTACAGGATGTACACCAGTTGACCGCCATCTTGCTCTTGTAGGCAAGGCCGTTTTTGAACAGTTGGAGGAATATCCACTGGCTCCACTTGTAGTAAGCGGGGTCGGTGGTGTTGATCTCGCGGCTCCAGTCAAAGCTCAAACCAAGCGATTTGATCTGCTCGCGAAAACGCTTTACGTTTTGTTCAGTGACAATTTTCGGATGGACGTTGTTTTGAATAGCGTAGTTTTCGGCCGGCAGGCCGAACGCGTCCCAGCCCATTGGGTAGAGGACGTTAAAGCCCTCCATCCGGCGTTTTCTGGCCACGATATCAAGGGCGGTGTAGGGGCGCGGATGACCGGCGTGCAGCCCCTGCCCGGAGGGGTACGGGAACTCAACGAGCGGGTAAAACTTAGGCAGGCTGTAGTCGTTCTTGGCGGCAAACACCTGTTTTTCGTCCCAGATATCCTGCCATTTCTTTTCGATGGTCGGGTAGTCATATTTCAATGTGGTTCAACCTTTCTTCAATTAACAATTATCAGTTAACAATGAACAATGAATGTATCGCTCCGCGATGATTTTGAATAACGTCCGCGCAGCAGACGCCATAATTGTTAATTGTTATTTGTTAATTAATCCCTTCAAGTCCAGCTTGGGCGCGTCTGCCCACAGGCGTTCTAGGCAGTAAAAGTCTCTGGTTTCGTTATAAAACAAGTGGACAACGACGTCCACGTAATCCATCAAAATCCACATGGACGAGTTTGCCCCTTCGATCCGGCGGGGCCTGAGGCCGTCCTTTGCCATCTGCTCTTCCAGCTCTTCAGCCAGCGACTTGACCAAGGTGATGTTATTGCCCGAGGCGATGATGAAAAAATCACCGATCGAGGTCAACTCCCGCAGGTCGAGCACAACAATGTCCTCCGCTTTTTTGGCATCCAGCAGCTTGACCGCCTTTTCGACGAACGCCATATTGTTTTCGGGCATCTAACACATCATCCTTCCTTTTTACTGTCAACTGTAAATTTAACCGCAAGCTCATTATACGCCCCCAGCGCTTCTTTGACAAGTGGGCGGCCTTTTCTGCATTGTTTGGTCAGGTTTTTACAGATCGTCAGGTAAACACCTTCGTCCAGTGAGCGCTGCGCGGCGGCCCGTATCTCCTCTACCCCATTGTAGTCGCGGCTGTCTTCGGCTTTATCGGCTAAGTATATAATTTTCTCAAGCGTGCTCATCTGTGCGCGGGCGGTGGTGTGGCAGCGTACGGCGTCGAGAATATCCCGGTCGTAAATTTCAAGCTCGGCCTGGATATAGAACGCCGCAGCCGGCCCATGCCAGAGCTGGGGGCTTAACATCCACTCTTTTGACAGGGTTATGCCGTCCCGCTTGATGTATTCATGCTGCCTTTCTGTAGGCAAACACCGGCAAAGGTCGTGCAAAAGAGCAGCGGTCGCCGCTTTTTCCGGGTCCTCGTTGTGGAGGATAGCCAATCGGGCGGCCATCTTCTCAGTTTCAAGGCTGTGCGCAAGCCGTGCATCACTCAGCCATTCAGATAGCAGCCCCAAAATTTCGGTGCGCGTCATCCCGGTCACCACTCTTCCGTCATTAAAAATAAAGGCTGTTGTCTACAATATACTGCCAAACGTCGGGGTGTACGAGTTCTTTCGGGTTGTCACCCGCCGCGATCATCTCCCTCACCTGGGTCGAGCTGAGCGGCTTTGCCTCCTGATCGATGATGATACATCTGGCCCCATGATTTTCCAGCACCTGTTTGTGGATATCCAACATCGAGAACTCGCCCTTTTCCCGCTGTCCGCCGCAAAGGGTGGCGATCTTAAAGATTTCGGGCGCGAGACGCCAATCCTGGACGGTCATGAACATATCCGCGCCCATGATCAGAAATATCTCACAATCCGGGTATTTTTCCCGAATATGCCGCAATGTCTTGAATGTATAGCTCTGGCCCTGCTGTTTGATCTCAAACTCGGTCACATGAAAAAGGGGCAGGTCGCGGGTAGCCAGCCGGCACATGTTCAGCCGATCCTGCGCGCCGGCCAGATTCTTTGCTTTTTTATGGGGCGGCAGATAGGCGGGTACAATCACCATCCGGTCAAGCGCGAGCTTTTGCAGGTACTCCTGCGCGAGATAAATGTGCGAATTGTGGATCGGGTTAAATGTACCGCCGAACACGCCAATCTTTAAGTTCTTTTTGCTTGTCATGACATATCCCCCTTCTGCTAAAGTTCAATTCCCTTCTTCTCGGGGTTGTTTCGATATAGGACAAACCGAGTGCCGATGACTTGCACCACCTGAGCATTTGTCTTTTCGGCCAGCATATCGGCAGCTTCGCGGGCGGTTAGCTCACAGTTGGGCAGAACCCGCATTTTGATCAGTTCTCTGGCGGTCAGCGCGTCGTCCACTTGTTTGATTAAAGTTTCGCCCACACTGCTTTTGCCGACCTGTAGGATTGTATCGATCGAATTGGCCAGCCCGCGCAGGGATGCCCGCTGTTTGGATGTCAACATAGTTTCCCTCTTCTTTCTGTTATATCTGCTCTTCGAGCAGCTTCGCGAACGCGCGCAGGGATTTTCCGCGGTGGCTGAGCATGTCTTTATCTTCGGCTGAGCGCTCGGCCATCGTTTTGCCGCCCACCACAAAGATGGGGTCATAACCGAACCCGCCCTCACCGGCCGGGGCAATGCCGATGCTGCCCTCGCAGACGCCCTCACTATAGAACACGGTCTCTTCGTCCATTACACAGCAGATGACGCTGACAAACTTTGCGGTTCTGCGCTCGGGCGGCACATCTTTAAGCTCTTCGAGCAGGGCAGACATCCGCTCCGGGTACGTTGCGTCCTCGCCGCAATAGTTGGCTGTGTCGACCCCGGGGCGGCCGTCTAGCGCGTCTACACACAGCCCTGAGTCGTCGGCCACACAGGGCAGGCCGCTTTCGCGATGGAACGCCTGCGCTTTAATGCGCGCGTTTTCTTTGAAAGTCTCGCCGGTTTCGGGGACCTGAATCTCAATATCCAAGTCGGACGGGGTGACCAGGCTGATGCCCAGCGGCTCTAAAATCCGGTGAAATTCAATGAGTTTGTCTTGATTGTTGGTTGCCGCTAAAATGCGCATTACGCTTCTTCCTCCCTGACTTCAACCGGCGCAAAAAGCGCGGCCGAAAACTGTTCGGGATCAAAGGGCCGCAGGTCTTCGATCCCCTCGCCAACCCCGATGAATTTAACCGGCATGTCCAGCTCTCTGGCAAGCGAGATGACCACCCCGCCTTTGGCTGTGCCGTCCAGCTTGGTGAGCACAAGGCCGGTGATTCCCGCCGCCTCGCCGAACAGCTTGGCCTGACTGAGTGCGTTCTGACCGGTGGTCGCGTCCAGCACAAGCAGGGTCTCGACATCTGCGTCCGGCAGTTCCCGGCTGATCACTCTGCGGATTTTGCTGAGTTCTTCCATCAAGTGTTTTTTATTCTGGAGCCGGCCGGCCGTGTCGACGATAACCACGTCTTTATTTCTGGCTTTGCCCGCCTGCATCCCGTCAAAAACGACGGCGGCGGGGTCGCTGCCCTCGGCCTGCTTGATGATCTCAACACCGGCGCGCTCTGCCCAAACGTCCAGCTGCTGGATGGCCGCCGCCCGAAAAGTATCGGCCGCGCAGAGCATCACGCTTTTGCCCTGCCCTTTCAGCCGCATGGCCAGCTTGCCGATGGTGGTTGTCTTGCCCGCCCCGTTCACCCCGATAACCAATATGACCGACGGCGCGGTGTTGAGCGCAAGTTCGCAGTCACTTGTGACCATTTCGGCTACAATGGCAGCTAACATCTCTTTGAGCCGGGCCGGGTCGGTCACGCCTGTCCGCTTGATTTCTTCGCGCAGCCTGGCCGTGATCGCCGCGGCGGTTGGGCTGCCCACGTCGGCCAGAATCAGACTTTCTTCCAGCTCGTCAATCAAGTCGTCGTCAATCGCGGTAAACGAGTTGACGATCAAATCCATCTGGCGGCTCAGCCCTTCGCGGGTTTTCTTGAGCCCGTCGCTGATCTTTGAGAAAAATCCCATATCGCTCTCTCCTGTTATCTGTGGTCTACATCTTCTTCCGGCTGATCGACCAGCGCAGTAAACGTCATCTTAACAAAGATTTGTATAGCTAGCTTTAGGGGAAAATAGGTGATGTAGGCGGTCAGCCCAAAACCCAGCATCCCCGCAATCGGGGTGCCGAACAGCCCGAGCAGTGCTCCGGGCAATCCGCTTGCACTTACGCCCCCTACCTGTATGACGCTCTCAGGCACACCCAACGCGAAAAAGAATGAGAGTATACCGAAAAACACGCCCGCGCACAGCCCGCTAACCGCGAACAGCCTGACATACGAGCCAAACGCCAGCCCGCGAATCTGTATCTCTTTCATCAGCGCTCGCCTCCCAGTTCTGACTTTCGCTCATCGGGGCTTTGCGGCTTGGTTGTTTCCTCTTGTACTACGGTGCTTTGCGGTCCTACATCCTCTTCCTGTTCATTTATAAATGCCGTGAACTCTAATCTTTCAAAAACTCGCATAAATAGCTTGAACGGAAGAAACATAACGAGCGCGAACCATGCAAGGACGATCCCCCACAAAGGGCTGAACGCAAGCCCAAAAATCCCCGCAGTCATGCCACGGTAAACAGTGCTCCCGACATTGAAAAACACGTTGTTGGAAAAAATTGAGATAACAAACATTAACAAACCAAACGCCAGACCAAAACTAAGCCCGGTAAGGAAGAACAATTTCAGGTGCGACCCGAACGTTAATCTGCGAACCTGTACCTTTTTCAACTCGCCCCTCCTAAATCCCCAGTCTTGCCTCGACTTCGCTTACCTTGAGCTCAAGCAGTTTGGATATCCCTTCCTCCTGCATGGTCACCCCGTAGAGCACGTCGGCCTCTTCCATTGTACCCCGGCGGTGGGTGATTGAGATAAACTGTGTGCCCTCGCACATCCGGCGCAAGTAGGCCGCGAATTTGGTCACGTTGACATCGTCGAGGGCGGCCTCGATTTCATCCAGTACACAGAAAGGCGACGGCCGCACCCGCAAAATCGCAAAGTAGATGGCGATGGCCACAAACGCCTGTTCCCCGCCCGAGAGCAGTGACAGGTTCTTGATGATCTTGCCCGGCGGCTGAACAAAAATCTCGACCCCGGCTTCGAGCACATCCTGCGTGTCGGTCAGGGTCAATTCGCCCCGCCCGCCCCCAAACAGTTGGACAAAAATCTTACTGAACTCGGCGGCGATCTTCCCGAAGTTTTCTTCGAATAAGGCGCGCATCTCGCCGGTTAAATCCCCGATCAGCCGGGAGAGCGTTGCCTTGCTCTTTTCGACATCGGCCACTTGCGCGGTCAGGAATTCGTACCGCTCACTGACCTGCTTGTATTCTTCGATGGCGGCCACGTTTACCACACCCAGCCCGCGGATTTTTCCGCGCAGCTCGCCCAGGCGGCGGCCGGCTTTGTCTTTGTTCGGCAGCTCCTGCGCGAATTGGGCGGCCTCTGAGCGGGTGAGCTCGTATTCTTCCCACAGCTTTGCGATAATTTGGTCGTACTCGTTTTGGATAACCGACTTCTGGCTCTCCAGCTCGGCCAGCTCGCGGGCGACTTTTTCGCGATGGGCTCCCCGTTCCCGCTCGGCGGCGTGCAGAGTGGTGATCTGCCCTTCCAGCTCGTTTCTCATGGCCACCAGCTCGGCCACTTTGGCCTGTATCTCTTCTTTTTCCTTTTGCCGGCGGTCGTTTTCCTGTCCGGCTTCGGCGATCCGCTCCTGTGTTTTTTCGTTTTCGGCGGCAAGCCCCTGCCTTTTGGTTTCGAGTTCCTGCGCCCGCTCGCCCGAGCTCTCTTTCGCACTGCGCAGCCGTTCGAGCTCGCCGGTCAGGCTTTCGAGGTCTTTTTGGGCAGTCAGCTCAAGCATTTTATGTTCGGATAGCGCCGCCAGCGCGGCCTCGGCCCCGACGTTCAGGCTGTCTTTCCGGCGGAGTGCGCTCTGGGTCTGCTCTTCCAATTCATCCAGCCGGGACTGCATTTCCCCGATGGCGGTGTCGGCGTCTACGTCCTGATTTTTAAGTTCGCCCAGCCTTTGGGTCAGCTTTTGCAGCTCTTGCTCAGCCAGCGTCTGGTCGCGCTTCGCGCCCTCTACGTTTTTTTGGAGCTGTTCGCCGGTGGCGGTCAGGCGGACGGCTTCTTCCTGCGAGGTGCGCAGTTCTCCCTTTACCCCGCTGATGGTTGCGGCCAGCGCGCTCAACTCTTCGCTCAACGCTTTTTGTTTAGGCGCGAGCGCCCCGGCTTTAGCCTGTACCTCCTCTGCTTTCTGACGGAGCCGCTCGATCTCCCGCCGTCTGCCCAGTACACCCGCCGACTTAGAGGACGACCCGCCGGTAAACGACCCGCCCGGGTTGATCACCTGACCGTCCAGACTGACAACCCGCAGGCTGTAGCCGGAAACTTTCGCGATCTGCCCGGCGCTTTCCAAATCCTCGGCCACACAGACCCGGCCAAGCAGCTGGCCGGCAACTTTCTGGTAGCGCGAGTCAATCTTTACCAGTTCACTGGCCAGGCCGATGAAGCCCTCCTGTTTTCGGGCGGCGTCCATATTCCCGGCCGGGCGCTCTTTGATTGTGTTCAGCGGCAGGAATGTCGCGCGCCCCGACCGGCTTTCTTTGAGCATGGCGATCGCCCGTTTAGCCGCGCCATCATCTTCGACGATGATGTTCTGGATGGCCGCGCCCAGCGCGGTCTCGATGGCCAGCGCGTACTTGTCCTCGGTTGAGATCAGCGAACTCACCGCGCCGATCACCCCGGAAAGCGCCCCCCGCCGCGATTGATCCAGGATATATTTAACGCTGCCGGCAAAGCCCTCCATGTTCTTTTCAAGGTCTTCGAGCAGGCCTGCCCTGCGGTCAAGATCTCTGGCTTCATCCGCGTAACCGCGCATTTGATCGGCCAGTTTGTCCATCGACTGCTGGCGCAAATCCCGCTTGAGCGCGTAACCCTCCAGCGAATTGCGCAGACCGGCCGCCTTTTCTTCTTCTTCGGCCAATTGAGTTTTGCTTTCTGCCAGCGCCTGTTGCAGTTCGGTCAGGGCGGCTGTCCGCGTCCCGCTTTGGCCGCGCAAATCTTCCAGCCGTGTTGCGCTTTCCTCCAGCATAGTCCGGCCGGACGCTTTTTCCAACCGCGCCTGTTGGATGGCCTGCGCCGCACTTTCTTTGCGCAGCGCGATCTCTTCCAGCTCGCGGACAGCTTTTGCCAGTGTTTCCCGCTGTTCTTCCAGCCGCTGGGCAGTGGCCTCGACTTTTCCGGAAATGGCCGTGCACTCGGCCTTGTGCGCGCTCAACTCGGCTTCTTTGTCGGCCAGTTGCACCGCCAGTTCCCCGCCGCCCAGCCGAATACTTTCCAGTTCTGCAGCCAGTTCCTCTATACTCAGCTTGTTGTGATGGATGTCGTTTTGCAAGACAGCCGAATGGGAAACCGCGTCGGTCATCGCTGTCTCGATCTCTTTGATGTCGGCCTGTTTCTTTTCGGCCTCCGCGCCAAGGCCTTGGAGGCGGCTGTAAAGCGCGCCGATCTGCACTTCGCCCGCTTCGCTTTCTTTTTCAAGCGTTTCGTAAGCGTTTTTCGCGAGGTATATCTTGTCCCCGTGGGCGGAAAGCCGCTCACGGAACCCGGAGAGCGACTCCATCCAAAGGGATATTTCCAGCACTTTTTTCTCTTCGCTCAGTGTCAGGAATTCTTTTGCCTTTTCGCTCTGCTCTTTAAGCGGGCCGACCCGGTCTTCCAGCTCGGCGACGATATCCCGCAGGCGCACCAAGTTGTCTTCGGCCTGTGCCAGCCTGCGCTCGGCTTCTTCTTTGCGGTAGCGGAACTTTGAGATCCCGGCCGCTTCTTCAAAAATCTCGCGGCGGGAACCGCTCTTCGCCGAGACGATCTCGGCGATCCGCCCTTGCCCGATGATTGAGTAGCCGTCCCGGCCAAGGCCGGTGTCCATCAGCAGTTCGTGTATATCCTTCAGCCGCACACTCACCCCGTTGAGACGGTACTCACTCTCGCCCGAACGGTAGAGCCGCCGCGCGATCGTGATCTCGTCTTCCTGGTCTGTGAGCTGCTTGTCCGCGTTGTCCACAACCAGCTGAACGTGCGCGTAGCCGACCGCTTTGCGGCCTTGCGCCCCCGAAAAGATGACGTCCTCCATCTTGCCGCCCC
The DNA here is from genome assembly GCA_009784625.1 of Oscillospiraceae bacterium. Lineage (GTDB taxonomy): Bacteria > Bacillota > Clostridia > Oscillospirales > Ruminococcaceae > WRAV01. Next base: position 34,063 of record WRBI01000024.1, read on the forward strand.
GCAGCGTTTTGGTTGACTGTTCGCCCAGCACCCAGCGCACCGCGTCCGCGATGTTGCTTTTTCCGCTGCCATTCGGCCCGACCACCGCGGTAATCGGGCGGTCAAAGGCAAGTTCGGTCTTGTCGGGGAAAGATTTAAACCCTTGAATTTCTAGCTTTTTCAGCCGCAAGTGTTTACCTCCGGGGTGTTGAATGAGCCACACGAATTTCTAAATCGTTTAACATCGGATTAGTGGTGACGCGCGGGTTATATCCGGCCTTTTCCAGTGCCGTTATATTTCGGCGGTTCTGTCCGGCCATCTTCGAAACCGCACCGGGCGCAACTTCGATTTCTACCCGACCGGGCGAGATTTGCTTTTGGCGGATTATACCGGTCACCTGTTCAAGCAGAATTTTCCCCTCAACCAATTCGCGAAAGGCGGGATGATGAGGCCCGGCAACCAGCTTGGCCATCAGCGTACTTTCCTGCTGTAAGCCGAGGCGGATAACTTTGATTCCACTGCCCGCGAAGAACTTTAACAGTTCGGCGCAAAGGTCAACGGCTTCGCCCAGCGTCTGCGGGATGTAGCGCCCGGCGGTGTATTCTCTGGTCAGCCCGCTGCCGGCCAGCACCAGCGTCGGGTAAATGCGAATGGTATCCGGTGTCAGGTTTGCCAGTGCGCGGGCGGTTGCCAGTGTTGTTTCAGCGTCATCTCCCGGCAGACCGGTCATCATTTGCAGGCCGAGCGAAAAGCCGCTTTCGCGAATCATTTTGGCGGCCTCTGCTGTCTGCGCGGTGGTATGCCCCCGCCCGGCCAGGTTGAGCACCCGGTCATTCATGCTCTGCGCGCCCAGCTCGATTGCGGTCACCCCCGTGCCGGCCAGCTCCCGCAGGATCTCGCGGTCAACCGCATCCGGCCGGGTGGAGATTCGAATGCCGGTGAAATGCCCGGCTGTGAGAAACTCTCCCGCTACGTCCAGCAACGCCCGGCGATAATTCGCGTCCACCGCCGTGAAGCTCCCGCCGAAAAACGCAATCTCTGCGGGGGCTTGTAAAGTATCCGCCGCCGCACTGAGAGTCGCGCGAACCTGCGCGGGGGTGGGCGGATGATTCTGTCCTGAAATGGCGCGCTGATCACAAAAACAGCAAGCGTGCGGACAGCCCGCGTGCGGAATAAAAACGGCGACCCGCCGGGTTTTGCTCATTGCCCCATCAAAGCCAGCGCCTGTTTGGCCGCGCTTTGTTCAGCGGCCTTTTTGCTGCGGCCCTCGCCTTTTCCGATTACATTGGAATTGAGCAGCACTTCGACCACAAAGCATTTGTCGTGGTCAGGCCCCTGCTCGTCAACCAGCCGGTAGCTGACCTGCTCGCCCGGGTTTTTCTGGGCGATTTCTTGCAGCGCGGTCTTGTAGTCGTTAAACTCGGCCTGCTCGCTGTCAAGCGCGCGCTCGACAAACGGGATGATGAACGCCTTGGCCGCGTCCAACCCACCGTCCAGATAAACGGCGGCGATCAGCGCCTCAAACGCATCGGCCAAAATGGAGGGGCGGGTCCGCCCGCCGGTCTGCTCTTCGCCTTTGCCCAGAAGCAAGGCTTCACCCAGGTCAAGCTCCCCGGCAAAAGCACACAAACTGCGCTCACAGACCAGTGAGGCGCGAATCCGGGTCAGGTCGCCCTCAGCCATGTGGTAACGCTTAAATAGATAATCGCTGACCACAATCGAGAGCACGGCGTCCCCCAAAAACTCCTGGCGCTCGTTGTTTTCGCTCAGCTTGGCTTCGTTTGCGTAAGAGGAGTGTGTAAGCGCGGTGCGGATATACTTTTCACTCTTAAACGCATGGCTAAGCTTTTGTTTAAAGCCGGATAAATCACTGCGCATAGGCTGTCCTCACTGTTTTAGAAGATGCTTACTGACTGTGGCCGTTCAAATCGCGCAAAGACTGGCTGATCTGTCCGATCATTTCGGTTTCGACCATCGTCTTTGCCTGACGGACAGCGTTCTTGAAAGCGTGGGCGTTCGAGCTGCCGTGGGCTTTGATAACCGGGCTTCTAAGCCCCAATAGCGGCGCGCCGCCGTACTCGGTGTAATCCATCGCCTGTTTGAACTTGGTCAACCCGTCCCGGATGAGGATGGCCGCCAGTTTGGTGCTCGTCTTCTTGAGCAAAATCCGCTTGAACTCGGCCGAAATCCACTTGCCCATCCCCTCGGTCAGCTTGAGGGTCACATTGCCGGTAAAGCCGTCGCAGACAGCTACATCGCACCCGCCAAAGGGCAGTTCCCGCGCTTCAATGTTCCCGATAAAGTTGACCGCGCTCTCGCGGAGCAGTACACCCGCCTCTATCTGCAACGGATGCCCCTTAGTCTCTTCGGTGCCGATGTTGATCATACCTACCCGCGGGTTTTGGATGTTCACGACTTTTTCCATATACGCGCTGCCCATAATCCCGAATTGCTGAAGCATCTCGGGCCGGCATTCGACATTTGCGCCAACGTCAAGCAAGAGGTAACTGCCCCGCGCGTTGGGGACAATCACAGCCAGCGCCGCCCGCTTAATCCCCGGCAACCGCTTGACGATTATGGATGCGCCCATTGCCATCGCCCCGGTGTTCCCGGCGGTGACCAGCGCGTCCCCGCCCCCGTCTGCCAGCAGGCGCATACTCACCGCCATCGAACTTTCGGAATACTGCCCGAAAATCTCGGAGGGGTCGGCGGCCATCGGCAGTACCTGCGCGGCGGGGACAATCCGCATCTCGTCCAGGTTGACCTTGTGCTCGTCTGCCAATGCGCGGATTTCTTCCTCCACCCCGCAAAGGGTGACGCTCACGCCGTATTCTTTGACGGCCAACTCAGCGCCTTTTATGGCCTCCAGCGGCGCGTGGTCGCCGCCGTGCGCGTCCAGAATAATATTCATTGTTGGTCTCCTTCATCAGTGTCAGTCAACGCCTGTTCGAGCGCGGCCAGTGCGCGCTCGGATATGGCCGTGTATTTTTGCTGTTTGTCTTTGATCCGATGCGCTAAAGGCGGCAACAGGCCCATATTCGCGCCCATCGGCTGGTAGTCGGTGATGGTTTGGTCGGCCACCCGGGCGGACAGCGCACCCAGCATGGTCTCCGGCGGCAGGGTGAGCGCCGGGCGGCCATTCAGCCGCCGCGCGAGCTGTTCCGCGGCCAAAATTCCGCTTGCCGCGCTTTCCATATAGCCCTCCACCCCGGTGATCTGTCCGGCGAACGCGATGGCCGGGTCTTGGCGCAGTGCAAAAGTTTCATCCAACAAGCGGGGGGCGTCTACAAATGTGTTTCTGTGCATCACCCCGTACCGGGTGAACTCGGCGTTTTCCAGCCCGGGGATCAGCGAAAATATCCGCTTTTGCTCACCGAACTTTAAGTTGGTCTGAAAGCCAACCAGATTATACTGGCTGGCGGCCGCGTTTTCCTGCCTGAGCTGAACGACCGCCCACGGCCTGCGCCCGGTGCGCGGGTCGGTCAGCCCGACCGGCTTGAGCGGCCCGAAACGCAGGGCGTCAACGCCTCGCCCGGCCAGCACTTCAACCGGCATACACCCCTCGTACACCTGGATTCTATCGGTCTCGAAGTCTTTGAGCAGCGCCCGCTCGCCGGTGGTCAGCGCCGCATAAAAGCGGTCGTATTCCTCTTTATTCATCGGGCAGTTCAAGTAATCTTCCCCGCCCTTGCCGTATCTGGCGGCGGGGAAAACGATCTCGCGGTTAATCGAATCGCCGGTCACAATCGGTGCGGCCGCGTCGTAAAAACTCAGGTAATCCTGCCCCAGCCGGGCGCGGATCGCCTCGCCCAGCGCAAAGGAGGTCAGCGGACCTGTCGCGATGATGGCCGGGCCATTCGGAAAGTCGGCAATTTCTTCGCGGATGATCTTGACATTCGGGTTCTCTGTCAGCTTTTTTGTGACAAGACGGGAGAACTGTTCGCGGTCAACAGCCAGCGCCCCGCCAGCCGGAACCGCACAAAGGGCGGCAGCTTCGAGCAGCAGGCTGCCCATCCGGCGCATTTCGGCTTTGAGCAGTCCCCCGGCGCTGGAAAGCCGATCGGCCTTGAGCGAGTTGGAACAAACCAGCTCGCACAAGCTATCCAGTGTATGGGCAGGCGAGCGGCGGCTGGGCTTCATCTCATACAGGGTGACCGAAAAGCCGTAGGCCGCCAATCGGTGCGCCGCTTCACAGCCGGCCAGCCCGCCGCCGATGACGGTCACACCGCCGTTATATCGCAAAGTCTTCACTTCCATCGCCCGAATAGTACCGGCCGCTGTCCGCCGTGAATTTTAGCACACAGTAGTCGGGGTCGGTGACGCCCTCGGGGTAGTACTGCTCGTCGCCGTCTTCCCAGATCATTTCTTTTGTTTGCGCGTCTTCGAAAACTTCCATCGCCCCTTTAAGCATGACGCCGCGAAAGAACCGCCTGTCTACAAAATAAATGCTGGCTTTTGAGTTTTTGCGATACTGTGCCACCCGGTTTGAGGATGTGTTGGTCGAAAACCAAAAATGTCTAAGTCCTTCCCGTTTTCGGGGGGGCAGCATGGCTTTCATGTTCGGGAACCCATCCGCGTCAACCGAAGCGATAAAGGACACTTTTTGGTGGTCGATCAACTTGCCAATGGTCTGTTCGGGATTTCGCATCGTCTGTCATTGCTCCCCTACATTAGGGCGTGTTGACACAAAGCTGAACGCCCGTATTTTGGTGAATTTTGAGCCTTTCTTCGTTGTCGTTCGTCGGAATACATACAGTATTCCTTCCTCCTCCGCCTTGATATGCTCGAAAATTCACTCAAATTCCGTGCATTCCCATTTGTGTCAAC
>WRBI01000025.1 GCA_009784625.1 Oscillospiraceae bacterium
CGCCCGTATTTTGGTGAATTTTGAGCCTTTCATCGTTGTCGTTCGTCGGAATACATACAGTATTCCTTCCTCCTCCGCCTTGAAATGCTCGAAAATTCACTCAAAATCCGTGCATTCCCATTTATGTCAACACACCCTAATATTCATATATAGCAGGAGGGTGGGTAATATGAGTGATTGGGTGTGGTTTTTAATTATATTTGGCATAGGCATAGTCTTTTTTATGATCTATGCTCATTTTACTATAGACCGCAAACCGCTGTTGTCTGCTGGGGGCAAAATAATAAGAAAAAATATTATGATGGGGGGCGGATAGAGGGTATGGGGGGGGGCGGGGCAGAATATCATTTGATGATTCTATTTGCCGACAAAAATATTATAGAATTTAGAGCCTCTAAAAAGCAGTTTGATGCCGTAGAAAAATACAATGTAGTAGATATCACGACAAAAGGGTACTATCTTGCTTCAATAAAAAAACAAGGCACACAAAATGTTATTATAAATAAACTTATCGGCGTAAAAGAATCCGATTTAAGTACTGCCACACCAATGAAACTAGATAATAAAGACACCACTAAATACGATAAATGGGTTGTTGAAGAAAAGAAAATAGCTGAGAGAAAAGCGAAGAAAGCGAAACGATGAGCAGAGACCCGCGTGCAAACAGTAGGCCGACTAATTCCCGCGACTTGTTGCCCAGAGGGTTAGCCAGCCTCAGAGCGGTGAGAAGGCCACTGCGCCATCACAAATGGGATGGGCAATAGAACAGAATATGTATATGACAGTTTAAACCGTGTGGTAAAGGCCATAAACGGGCTGGGTGCCGCTGCTTTATTCTCGTATACCGCCAAAGGGGATATCTCCAGCGTAACCAACGCGGAAGGGAAAACCAGAGCCTATGGATACAGCCTATCCGGCAAAGTGATAAAGATCACCGACTTTGACGGAAACACGATAGAGTATAAATATAACAAGATCGGCAAAGTTGAGGAGATCATCAATCAGGCTGGGAAGAGTACAACATTCACTTATGACCTGATGTGGAATATCACATCAGTAACCGACCCATGCGGGAATACCACCAGTTATATCTACGATAAACATCAGCGTGTAATAAAGACGATAGACGAAGAAGGCAACGAAACGAGCTACGACCATGACTACAACGGGAATGTGACCGCGGTTATTTCCCCTCTTGGCGCGAAAACGCAGATCAAATATGACAGTTTAGACAGGCAGGAAGAAATCACCGAAGCAGATGGCGCGGTAACAAAACTAACCTACTACACTGGGGAACGAGACTACATTCACCTACACCCCTCTTGGGCAGATTGAAAGCATAACAAATGCGGAAGAACAAATCATTACCCCGGAGGGAAAGTGAAATCAATTACCCTGCCATCCGGGGAAAGTGAGAGTTATGAGTATGATAAGAACGGGAACACCACAAGCATCACCGACAAATCGGGTGCAAAAACAGAACTGAGATATGATAAGCTGGATCGGGTGATAGAGGCTATAAATCCGCTGGGTTACATGAAAAAGTTCAGCTATGACGCTGCAGGCAGGCTGACAGAGCTGGAACAATACCGGCTTATTGAGGATGCAACCGGCAGCTTGATCCCCGAACCCCAGATAACCACATACACCCGGAATAAGAAAGACGAAGTAGTGGCAGTTACTTCGCCGCTTGATACTATCGTTAAATTCAGCTACAATGGGATCGGGCAGGTAATCGCCAAGCTGGACGAAGAAGGGAACGAAACGCTGTATGAATACAACGAAAGCAATGATGCCGGTATAATGAAATAAAACAAAAACAGTTTAAATATGTTCCAAACGGCACTCATCCAAAGCCCCATCTTTTCTTCCCATAGTGTGCCCGACTGCTTAAGCAATTTCTTCATAAGCACGAAGCGTCTAGCGGTGTCCATCCACAGCGCAAAAAACGCCAATAGTGAAAGACATATGTACCACGGTTTCTCTTTCATTTATTCAGGGCACCCCCTTACTTCAAACCCTATTACCGCGGCCAGCCCTAGTCCTTTAGCAACATTTGCGCCTATAAGGTATCCGCCGTCTTCAAAGCTCATCTCTGCACCTATGCCAAGCGCACCTAATTCCCCTCGGAGGCCGCCAATCACATAAATATTTGTACCTGGAATCCTAAATCTACCTTCCACTTCTCCGCTAATCAAGCTTCCTCCTATTCTAGCTCCAACATAATCATATGACAAACCAGCCCTCGCATCTGCAGACGGCGCATTCAACTGCCAGTCAGCAACACCGTGACTACCGCCGAACCCACCTAGGCTTGCTTCAATGTTACCCAAACCAGCACCGACACTACTTTGGGATGAATGACCCGTATTTCCGCTGATGCCAGGGCCAACGCTATACCTTCGACAACTTGCCCGCCGATGCTAAACGAATGGTAACGCCCAAGCGGCAAATCATTAACACCCTCCCAATCCGTCCCGCGCGAGCAACGTATCTCTTGTGCCGCCTGCCCAGTTCTGTCGGCAAACTTGAGCGGATTGCACATGCAAAGCGCATACAAGTTGGCACTTTGCCTAATTGCTAAAATATCAGGTGCAAGGTTGTTGTTCTGGCTGTCCCCAAAAATCATGTTGTGGGTGTTCCAGTGCAGGTCTTGCGCAACGAATCAAGAGTCTCGCGGATCATAGAAACGATTCTGCGCAAAAAGTAACCCAGAAACAGAATCATCCGTGTAACCAGTGAACGAGAAAGGATTCGCAAACTCAGAATCACCGGAAAGCGCATCGCTACCAAACTCATCAAACGCCAAAGCTTCGCTTAATCCAGCATCCCCAATCAAGCGGGTGGGGCTACCAAGATGATCCTGCAAATAGAAGAAACTATCCTTGCCAGAAAGAGAAGAAATCAGCGAATTCCCCCAAACAAAACTCTGCTTGGAGCTGCCATCAATCGCCAGCAGATTGTCGTAAGGAAGCGTCCGGTCAAGGATGTACTTAATCTCGCGTGTGGGATCAGGAAGACTTACGTCACTCAACCTCTCCAGCATCCCAACCCGGTTTCGGAAACCATCATAAGTATATGTGGCACTGCCCTTGCTCGTCTCCGCTTTGGTCATCATATTCGTAGCGTCAAAGAAATACTTGGCCAAAACCCCGCGCCCAAGCTCAGAAACCTTACGCAGATTCCCGCGTTCATCATAAGAGTAGCTGCGCTCAATCTCCGCCTCGGTTGTTCGGATCAACTGATTGCGCCTAGATTTAAATAGATTAGTTGTCAATGTTTATATCCTCGTTGTAGCGCCGATCTTCAAAAGCATTAAGGTAAGGACAATACTTTTTGTGTAAATAGACTGCATAAAAGTTGCCACAAGCAAAATTCACAAGCAAAAGTGCTAGCATTATACAGCAAACTATTACACCTGCTATTGCGGGAATTAGGCCAAATGCTTCAGGGTTCAATGCTCTAAATAAGGTAATTGCAAAAAAGATCAGCCCTGAACCACCCACAGCAAAACTTTTCGATTTTGCTCTTTGCTTTTCGATTTCTTCTAGGTGCATATGAGAAAACTTTCGGATTAAATATTTTTGTTCTTTAATAGACAAAGCAACAACAATGCCGATTAATAAAAACACGATAATTAAGATCAAAACATTGACGTTCTCTCGCGCAGATAGAGGCAGTGGAATGCTTCCATCATCAGAAAATATATGAAGTGAAAATGCAAAAGTTAAAAGCAACAAAGCACCGACACACTTTCGGAGTCCAGCGTATAGAAAAGTCCGTCTTATAGGGCGAAAAACGAAAATTCTCGGCTCCTCATAGTTGATCAAAATGTATTTTTCGACATTTCTGATATCAATAATCGCATCACTTCTGGCATGTTCACTTTTCAAGGCACACTACCTCCCCCAGTGCTCATCAATATTGATGTTGTTGTCTCGAAGCAACCGATCAATATTTTGGCGGTCAAATGCTTCTGAAACAACTTCACTAGGGATATATGCAGTTCTAAGAGAGCGGTAGAAGCCATCTTGGACATGTTCTCTAATGGTCTGGTCACCAATGGGAATATTTCCAACAAGGTTCAATCCCATACCTACACCAGCCCCAACCAGTATCCCTTTTGGACCTAAAGCCGACCCAGTCTTACCGCCGGCTTTTGCAGCAGCCCACGCTTGTGCCCATGCGCTACCTCCAGACATCACAGTATTCGCCACGGCGTTAGTCGCAACTCTGTGATCTGAGATATCATCATTTCGCATATCGCGGCGCAAATCTACTCCAACATCAATTCCTACACCTATCGCAGGCAAAAATCTGAATATATTGTTTCCTAATACCCGAATGCCGCTGATTTGCGCTTGTTCAGGGCGAAGTTGATTGTTAATTCTGTGAATACGATTATCCCCATAACTCGGACGTATTAAACTAACGGCTCTCGCATCAAAATTCGCCTGCACATTTTGCATGACTTGATTAAAAATCACACCAACACCACTCGCGCCAAGTCCAAAAAGATTGCCTGGTGATAGAAGACTATCTAGTGCATTTGAGAAAAAGTTATTGTTAGCAGCAATGTCATCAATCTCTAGTCCAGCGCTATCGGTAAACACTACTGGATTCCCGCCGCAATACTCGTACCAGTTCATTCCCGAGCAAATCGGGTCTTCCGCAATGAAGCGGCCTTGATCAGCCGAATAAAACCGATTCTGCGCAAAAAGCAACCCAGAAACAGAATCACCCATGTAACCAGTGAACGAAAACGGGTTCGCAAACTTATCCTCCCCGGAAAGTGTTTTGCTACCAAACTCATCAAAAGCCAAAGCTTCGCTTAATCCAGCATCCCCAATCAAGCGGGCGGGACCCCCAAGATGATCCTGTAAATAAAAGAAACCATCCTTCCCGGCAAGCGAAGAAAGCAACCCATTCCCCCAAACAAAACTCTGCTTGCTTGTTCCATCTGTCGCAAGCAAGTTATCATAAGGAAGCGTCCGGTCAAGAGTAAACTTCACTTCCCGAACAGGATCAGGAATGCCGGGATCACTCAACTTCTCCAACATCCCAACTCTGTTCCGGAACCCATCATAAGTATACGTAGCACTGCCCTTACCCGTCTCCGCCCTCGTCATCATGTTCGTAGCATCAAAAACAAACTTGGAAACATTCGGCCGCAGATCGGGAATATTCTCAACGATCTTCCGCAGATTCCCACGCTCATCATAACTGTAACTGCTCTCAACTTCAGGTTCAGTTGTGCGAATCAGCTGATTCCTCGCATTGTAACTGTAAGTGGTCTCAACACCGTTTTGGATGCCGGAGATTCTATTCCCAAGATTGTCGTATGTGTAAGTGTTCATCTTGTCATTGTGCTTAGCGGAAATCAACCTGCCAACAGGATCATACCCATAGCTGAACAACCCGCTGTCCTCGGAGGCTTGGTGGCGCTGTTTCTCAATCCCGGTGATGTTACCGGCCGGGTCATAACTGTACTGAAAGCTGTCCAATGTGAAGCCATCTTGGCTGTGGGTTAAGCCGGTCAATTTACCGAGAGCGCTCACTTCATACTTTGTCGCGATCCCATCCGGCGAAATCCGCTCTTTCAGCCTGCCTATCGGATCGTAGCTGTACCGGGTTGTTCCATCCGGCGCATGTACTACCTCCAGCTTCCCGGATGGATCGTAGGTATAGTTAACAACCTTCCCATCCGGATAGGTCAATGTCTCTTTCTGTCCAAGATTGTTCCAGCTGTAGCAGACATCTTGGTTGTTTGCATCCGTTACTTTCGTCGCACGGCCTAGAGGGTCTACCTCAATCTTTGTGATCCCTAGCCAATCCTTCATCTCTGTCAACTGCCTGAGTGGGTTGTACGACATCTCGACTTCCTTTCCATCTGCATAGCTCACCTTGCTCAGCTGATTTGCCAGATTGTATTCATACAGCGTTTCGTTGTAGTCTTCATCGGTCTTTGAGACCACCTGCCCGATCTCGTTATAGCTGTACCGGACAACCGTGTCTAACGGTGAGGTCACCTCAACAACCTCGCCTTTCTTGTTCCGGGTGTATGTGGTGATCTGGGGTTCGGGGATCAAACTGCCTGTTGCATCCGCAATAAGCCGGTATTGTTCCAGCTTGGTTAGTCTGCTTGCAGCGTCATAGCCATATTTGGTGCTGTGCCCAAGCGCGTCAATCACCTCAATGACATTGCCAAGCACATCGTATTTATACTGCGCTGTGTTCCCGTTTTCATCTGTGATGCCGATTATCTTCCCGATGGCGTCATAGCTGAACTTTTTCATGTAACCCAGCGGATTTATGGTCTCTATCACTCTATCCAGCTTATCATATTTCAGTTCTGTTTTTGCACCCAATTTGTCGGTGATGCTTGTGGTGTTCCCGTTCTTGTCGTAGGTATAACTCTCACTTTCCCCGGAGGGCAGAGTTACCGACTTCACTTTCCCGCCCGGGTAATAGCTGTATGTCGTGGTCTGTTCTTCCGCGTTTGTTATGCTTTCAATCTGCCCAAGCGAGGTGTAGCTGAATGCCGTCTCACTCCCCAGCGGGTCTGTCAGCTTGGTCAGCTGATTTGCTAAGTCATATTCCCGCCTTGTAACATTTCCAAGGGCATCGGTAATCTGCGTGACATTCCCGGCTTTATCGTAAGCCAGTTTGGTAATTGCGCCATCTGCTTCGGTGATCTCTTCTTGCCTGTCAAGGGCATCATACTTAATCAACGTTTTCATGCCAAGCGGGGAAATAACCGCGATCACATTCCCATTTGGATCGTGTTCATAGCTCGTTTCATTGTCTTCTTCGTCAATCGTTTTAATAATCCGCTGATACTTATCGTAGATGTATTGCATTGTGTTCCCGCACGGGTCAATTCGTTTTGTTATCGGGTTCATCATAGCAACTGAACGTATGCGCGAAACATGAATCGATCTTCGTCAATTGTTTCGATCAAAGCATACCCTACCATTCCATCTAACCGGCCATGAATTTCTATGACTATATAAGAGTCAGACTTCCATACAGAGTGCGCATAGGGGTGGAAAATTCCACTTCCTAATCCATCCAAAACTCTAAACCAATATCCACGCTTTTCGATATCATAGATTTTCGATTGTCTGAGTCTTTCGATATCAATTTCCAAAAAGCTAGTAATAAATGACTCTACAACTTGTTCATCAACTATTAACTCAAACAACTCATTTGTCGGCCACAAATTTACGTTAGGATTCATTCGCGCATACTCTTGAACATACCAATAGTTGAATTCCATAATTTCATATCTGCCCAATAAGTGGTCAATATCAATTTCGGAAGGATTTTCCCAGCCATCTCTAATTAGTCCATGAAAGTGTGCCCAATGGACGTACCTTTCTGTATAATGTAATAGTTCATTTTCGCTCAGCTCTAGTGGCTGGGCAGATAGGATACTGCGTATGAATGCTACAATCTCACTGTCAACTACTTTTTCGCCTTCTTGTTCCTTTATTTCTTTTTGAGAAATGGTGTAATCCAAATCAGTACGTTGTTCCTCATCAATAGCAACTTCAAAGCTGGATACCGATGAGCCGATATTTGAATCTGTTTTAATGCCGTCATAGCCAACACTATTACAACCCAACAATAGCGTTGAAAGGATGATTGACAAACACAGTACGCATGGGTCGATTCGTTTTGTTACCTGGTTCATCATGGCAACTGAACGTATGCGCGAAACATGAACCGATCTTCGTCAATTGTTTCGATCAAAAGATATCGCTCTATATTTTCAAACTCAACGCTAATTTCGATCACGATATATGTACCACTTTTCCATACATTATTTACACCAAGAGCTGACCTGAATCCTAGCCCATCCATAACGCGGAATCGATACCCTTGCATTTCTTTGTCATAAAAAAATGATTCTCTAAGTCGTTCGATGTCAACATCAACATACTGTGTGATAAACGATTCGGCCTCTCCTTGACTCACCACCAACTCAACTACCTCATTTGCCGGCCACAAGTTTATATCGGGATATGCTTCAGAGAATCGAATTACGTATCCAAAATTAAACTTCTCAAGTTCATATCCATACAGCAGTTGCTCGATATCAATTTCAGAGGGATCTTCCCATGTGTCACGTATAAAGCCATGAGAATCACCCCACCACACAAATCTATTTGCATAATACGACAGACCAACATTGTCAAGATATAGTGGCTCGCGCGCAATTATGTTTTGGATAAGAATTTCATTCTCATTCAACTGATGTTCAATGCTTTGAACGGTACAATTCTCGACACTAACTTCTGATTCGGTTTCATAAACCTGTCCCGAAAGTATATTTTCCTCGGTTTGCAAACTTCTCTCGGCTTGGTATGGTTCAGAGATGCCGTAACACCCAAACAAAAGCATCGTGCTGGCAATTATCATAAGCAGTTTCTTCATAGCCACACCTCATAATCATTGTAAGTGAATGAACCCTAAAAACTTTCCTTCTCCTATTTCCCTATCACTCTGCTCGTCAAGTTGCGATCTTGTAAGCGAGTCAATTCTACCATCCGAAGTAGAGTTTTCTGTGTCATCAACGTTCGAGCCAGTTACATTTGCATGTGACCACAGCACCGAGAAGCCTTCGTCTGTATGCACAATACGCTCAACAACAGCTACATGTCCGGCTGATCCATAAATTCCGCCTGATCCCCAAACCATAATCGCTCCTTGGCTCGGAATGTTTGACAACGTACCGTTCTGGATTCTTCCGGGATTTGCCCAGTTCACTGCGTTGCGACCTGCTTGCACATCCCACTGTATTGCATGCCCGGTTATTTCTCGAGCCCTGCCTTCAGCGAACCATGTACATTGACCGATATTTGCAAGAAAAGTATTATAAGTGGCGTTCCTGAAATAAACAGATTCTCTTGGTACTTGGTTGCCTGCCACAATACTGTTTAAGTATTCAGTTCTTAACGGTTGATGGTTTGGGTTTTGAGCAAGTATCGCTTGTTGCCACAAATGATCGATTCCGGCAACTCCCATTGCAATCCATCGCGCTTCCTGCGCTAAAATATTCTGCGGGTTTTGCGATGGTATTCCGCCAAGTCCCGTCTGGGGATTAAAATTAGCGTTCATTCCCGCAAGCTCGGAAACCGCCAGCGTAAAATCTTTACCTATACTATCAATCAACATCTGAATACTATGGATAAAACCAATCATCTTTTCATTGGTAACCCTGTGCCATTGCTCGTACTGTGCATCCGCATTCTGCACCTGTTCTATTATACCACGCATGTACGCATTGCTCGACACAATCGTCTGCCCGAGTTTCCCAACCTCAGCAGAAAGCTCGGCGGCGTGGGTCCGAAGCGCAGACGCCTGCGTCCTCTTAGCCGCAGCTTACGCACGCATAGACCTCGCAGCAGCCGCTGCAGCAGCCCTTGCCGCTGTGTCCGGAACTTGAACGGATATGCTTTCACCATTCGGCCCGCGTCTCGTAATCGTCTTCATCGCCGTGGCCGCTATAACCTCCTGTGCTGCCGCTGATGCATCCAAAGACGAGGCTTCGGATTCCAGATTAGACGCAGCAGAAAGGTTTTCTGCCGCTGTTGTTTCCATCAGCGACGCCTGGCCACTCATCACAGCTTCTGTCTCAGCCCGAACTTGTTCCATTGCGCTCGCGTTGAATGCCATTATAATCATGTCCTTTTGCCTCCTGTCGTTTGTCGTTTTCAGTGATGAAATATCTTTTGCCAAAGAAGGTTTACATGTTATCTATTCTCGTAATCTCATCCACATGCGCCTGCTTGGTCATCCTGCTCTCATCCATCATGGTTTGGAACTCTTCCAACAAGGCTTTCACTTTGCCGGTAAAGCATGCGTATCTTTTTTCATACGCCCACCCACCAATGCGTTAGAGAACAAAGACGCTTTCGGACAACTTTCGCTTAATTCGTCCAAAAACGTCTATATCCAGAGTATTTGCGATTAACCGCGAAAGGGCCGGCCATTCGCGCATCAAGGTCTTCATGGTTTTGCTCCATCGCAGAGTGCGCTTACCGTTTTAACATACAGGCATCGCTTAAATACTTGGGCGCTTAAATATGCTTTGTGCTTTTTTGCAATTTTAGCGCAAAAGTTGAATTAATACAAGTGTTTTTGAGATCAACTGTAACGAAGTGTCGTCTTAATGTAACGTTTGGTGTATTTCTCCCCAACTGTCTAGCGTAATCTCTGTTTATATTTTGAGTAGGCTGAACATTCATTGTTATCAGCAGTGTGTGTATTTGGCAAGCCGGAAAAGGATTTTTACATTATCCAGGGTTACGGCAACGCTGCTACTCGTCAATTCGTGTTGGTCAGATCACAACTTCTTGCATGAAAACCCCATCTTCAAGTACTGCTTCAGCCACTGTTGTATTTAGTAGGTTCGTTTTTAGGTCGATTTGACGCTTACGTGAATACTGCTCACGCAGCCGGTCGTAATTCTTTCTCATAACATCCTCTCGACTTTCAGATATTTGTCAATAGTAGGCGAGCCAATCTGAAAATTGATAGTGATGTTTGTCCACTTTACAGTGTGCAGCACACACAGCCGCACTACAAAGGGGTAGATGTTTGTCCAATGTTTGCCCAAAATCCAAATTCTTAGCAAAATGTCGGGTCGCTCACAAAAGCACGTTCCTAAAAGGAAAACAAAAGGGAAAAGCCGAAAAACCTTGATTTTACAAGGGTTTTCGGCTGAAATATCTACTTATATTTTACTCTATCGTGTGCTATAATCCGCTATAATACCGGCGGCGGAAAACACTCGAAATGCGGTGGTGTAAAATGCCGGGAAACTTCAAAAAACCTTGATATTATCGACTTTCTGTGATAGACTGACAACTGAATATTTGCTATGTACGCCCTAAATGTACGTCATTTTTCCAAGTGGAAGTTGGTGGACTTTAGAGGCTGCACATATACGGAGGCGTATCGAAGTGGTCATAACGAGCTCGACTCGAAATGCGGTTGCCTTCACGGGCACATGGGTTCGAACCTCACCGCTTCCGCCAGAAAACCGCATAATTATGCGGTTTTTCTTTTGAATACATTTATTTGCGATAGATCGTATGCTTCACCCTACCCGCTTGCCGCCTCCTCGGCTTCCAAAGACTGTTCCGCATTGCTGCTCTTGGCCAGGAGCTCTTTTTCCACATTTCGGGTTTGTACAATCAGGCTGATGTTTGAGCCGATGGATAAGAAAAAAGAAGCAAACTGAGCCAGCTCTACTTGCGAACGCCCTTGGGCAATGGCCTCGGCGATGGCAAACGTGGCGGAAAGATTTTTGAGTTCTTGCCCCATGTCTATTTTCCCTCCCCGAAGAATTGATTAGAATACTATATAAGTATATGTTTTTTAGCCGCAGAGGTTCAAAAAACTGGCTTTTGGGCCTAAAACAGCCGAACACGCGAATGTCAAGAAAGCTGTGAAAAATACGCAATCCCCTTTAATCTGACAAATAATGGCTGGATTACACAGCTAAAAAAGCGCGGACACCAAGCCGGTTTGCCGGCGAGGCATTCGCGTTTGATTTTCCCGGGCTGTCACAATAAGCAAAATAACCTAAACATTTACAACAAATATTGACAATTCCCGCGCAAGGCGCTATACTTAATTCAAAGGCTCCGAAAGCAAGGAGCCGCATGGCCGCTGAGGGTGCTGGACACACCAACAGCGGGCAAAGGTGGGCACGTTAATCCAACACACCCTTGCACTTCCACGCGACCCCCTCATTATACACCAAAAGTATAATGTTTACAAGTCGGCGCATGGAAGTTTAAGCCGTATTTTGGCGCGCGTAGGGGTGTAACCACCTCTATGCGCGTTTCTTATTTGGGGCTTTTGAACAGGCTTGGTGAAGCCGCTGTGCGGCTTCACCGGCCAAATCAAAAGCGAAAGGTGAGAGAGAAAATGAAAGAGCAAAAAGCGACCAGGCAGCTGGACGAGCTGGGGCGGCTGGTGATCCCCGCGGACATACGGGAATCGCTGGGATGGGGAACAGGTACAAAGCTTGGGGTCGAAATAAACGACATCACGGTCAAGTCGATTATTGTGCGGGAAGTTTCGCCCTGTTGTTCGCTCTGCCGCGCCGAGTCTGAGGATTTGGTGGCGGTTGAGAAAGGTTATATCTGCAAGCAGTGTGTCGGTAAGGTAAAGTAGGCGGTTGGGCGCCGTGTTAAATACCAAACCCCATAGATGTGTAAGCGCCGGCATTGTTTTTGGGAACGATGCCGGCGCTTTTTGGCGGTCTGGCTCTTCCCTTGATTGTGTGGTAGAATGGGGTCATGAAGATTTACGAGAATCCAAACTGTAAAAAGGTGCGCGGCAGTCATATTCTGGCGGTCAGCTGTGCGCACTGTAAATGCCTGATCGCGCACTACCAGAAAGTGGGCGAAAGCAACTTTGTCAAGATGTACAATGAGCGAATTATCAGCGGCGCAATTGACTTCTCGCTTTACCACGGGGCGCTGTTCTGTCCGGGCTGCGGGGCGCGTATCGCCACCCGCTACATCACAAAGATGGACAAGAAAGAGGCGTACCGGCTTCTTCCATCCGCTTTTCACAAAAAGAAAGCAGAGCAAAGATGAAACCATATGCAGACGGCAAGCGGTTTAACTCCTACAACCACTATCTGCGCGGGGTGTTCGGCGAAAAAGTATACAAGATCGCGCTGGACGCCCACTTCACCTGTCCCAACCGGGATGGGACGCTCGCGGTTGGCGGGTGTACTTTTTGCAGCCGGGAAGGCTCAGGG
The DNA here is from genome assembly GCA_009784625.1 of Oscillospiraceae bacterium. Lineage (GTDB taxonomy): Bacteria > Bacillota > Clostridia > Oscillospirales > Ruminococcaceae > WRAV01. The sequence goes on from WRBI01000025.1 coordinate 12,788, forward strand.
GATTCGGTGCAGGAACGGGCAGCCCCGCTGAGCGAGCAGTTCGCGCTTTATAAAGATATGCTGCAAAGCAAGTGGCCGGCCGGAAAGTTCATTGCTTACTTTCAGGCGTTCAGCAATACCCACGCGCCTGTATCTGTCCTGCGCGAGCGCTTTGAGGGCGTGCTGGCCGAAGAAAACGTGGTGGGGCTGTCCATTGCGACACGCCCCGACTGCCTGCCGGATGATGTGCTCGACTACCTGGCCGAGCTTGACCGGCGAACTTTTTTGTGGGTTGAACTTGGGTTGCAGACCATCTTTGACAGGACAGCAGACGCATTCAACCGCGGGTATCCGTTCGATACGTTTTTGCGGGCAGTCGAAAATCTGCGGGAGCGCGAAATTCGCGTCTGTGTGCATATCATCAACGGCCTGCCGGGCGAAAGCCGCGAGATGATGCTTGAAACCGCGCGGGTAATCGGGCGGCTGGATTTGCAGGGAATCAAAATACAACTGCTGCACCTGCTCAAAAATACGCCGATGGAAGCGCTGTATATCAGCGGCGGGCTGCGGTTTCTTGAGCGTGACGAGTATGTGTCAATCGTCTGCGATCAGCTTGAAGTTCTGCCGCCCGACATGGTCATCCACCGCCTGACCGGGGACGGGCTGCGCGACAAGATCATCGGCCCGCTTTGGAGCATAAAGAAGTGGGAGACCCTAAACGCAATTGACCGGGAGATGGAAACCCGGGACAGCCTACAAGGGAAATACTATAAATGAAATCAATGGTGGAGTTTGCGCACACACTGCTGACAGGCGTTTTGACCCCCGGGGATATCGCGGTTGACTGCACAATGGGAAACGGAAACGACACCCTGTTTCTCGCGCGGATTGTGGGTGCGGGCGGGCATGTGTTCGCGTTTGACATCCAAGGCGCGGCAATCGAAAAAACCGGAGAACACCTCGCGCGAAGCGGCCTGGCGGCTGGTGGTGTGACTTTAATCCAGGCTGGCCATCAAAGCCTAAATCAGCACATTCCCGCGCAGATGCTGATCAGGTGCAAGGCGGCCATATTCAACTTGGGCTACCTGCCCGGCGCGGATAAACGGGTCTGCACGACCCCCGAGACAACCATCCCGGCGATTGAGGCGCTTCTTGCCGGGATTTCCCCCGGCGGGCTGATCGTGATTGTTGTCTATCCGGGTCACCCCGAAGGTGCGCGGGAATCGGACGAGCTTCTTCGCTTTTGTGCCGACATCCGCCCGGAGGTCGCTGATGTAGTGACTTATCAGGTGATCAACAACCGGAATCGGCCGCCTTATCTGATCGCCATCGAGAAAAACAGCCGGGCATAGTGCCCGGCTGTTCGCTTATTAAAGGCTAAGATTGTCTCTTCCCGGCGGGTTAATGAAATACCGGATGAGGGCATAGCTGATGGTTATGCCCTCTCCGGATAAGTCTATTCTTTGGCGGCCCTTAAGTTACGCCGCCGATCTTGCCTTTGTCTCATTCTCGACAAACGCTTTGATAAACGGCTTACTCTCGCCGGTCACCAAAAACTCGAAGCAGCTGTACCTGCATTTTTGAAAGTGTTCGCCGCCGATCGTAAAGTCGTAGCCCGAACACCTGGTGCTGCAGCCGCCGCTGACCAATTGTTTACAGATCCCCGCGCCGGTGATCTCATCAACCATCTCAGCCGGGAGCGTCTGCAAAAGGTCGTGGTATCCACTTATGTTCTCCCCGTAAATGCGAACGATCAGGCCGCGCTTTCTAAACAGAAAATTCATGACCACTTTCTTGGTCTTGGTGTGTTTGTATGAGCCGAGCAGCCCGGATTTTTTGCTTTCAAACGTCGGCTTGTGCCCATTGTTTAACAAAAAACCATGCAGCTCTTCTACAAACGCCAGGTTGTCCGCGTTTAGCGTTTGGATAAAGTCGTCGTAGCTGAGTTTTTCTGCCGCCATTGATGGAGCCCCTCCTTGTAGTGATGCTACAAACTGCCTTTGGCCTCACTGTCGTTATCGGCGAAGTACAGGTTGTAAGTTTCAGCTGTAAAGCGCAAAACGGCCCAATCAGGGTCTGTGTGCTCAGCACCGTAATATTTGGTGAGGGTGTCTTGCCAATTCTCTTTTTTGACGGCGAGGTCAGTGATAATTTCTACCGTACCTGTCAGCGAAATGTGATATTCACTTGAAGAAAGGCAAACACACGCTTTGTTGCAACGCGCGATTCGCTTTGCTTTAACGCCATCGGTGTCGGTTAAGAATGTGAGCCAGCGGATGCCGTCCGCCTTTGAGATGGTCATGGTAGCACTGGTCGGATAACCCTGATCATCTATCAGCGACAGCACGGCATAGCCCGCCATCCCATCGCCGATATAGTCCTTTTTGGAATTGATCAGCGCACTTGTCCGCGCAATGATCTCTTCGTGTCTCTTCGCGTCACTCATTACAGCTTGCCCTCTGCCATGCCCTCGTTGACATACAGGTTGTACCGCTGGGTATGAAAGCGAAAAACACAGAAGTCAGGGTCTTCCGGCCCGGTCCAGTACTCATTGCAGAACGCATTCCACATCCCTTTTTTGGTTTCCCCGTCCGTCAGGATTTCAAGGGTGCCCACAAGGGTGATGTTGTAGTACAGCGAATTGACGCAAATGCTGGCGCGGTTGCAGTTGGCTGCCCGCTTTGCTTTATTGTCGCCCAAGCCCCCGCAAAAAGAAAGCGTCTTAATGCCGTCTGACTTTAAGATGGACACCGTCGACGCGCTCGGGAATCCATCTTCGTCAATCAGCGCAAGTGTACAGTAGCCCGCGCCCTCTTTGCTTGCCAGGTCCGCGATCACTTTTTCCGCATCCAAAATTACCTTTTGATTCATGTCTTCACTGCCTTTCGTTGTTTGTTGTTTATAAAATATCTGCCACTTCTATGCCGTCTTTCGCCCGAAAGAATTTGTAGCGTTTGGTGACAAATTTGAGCACACAGTAGTTCGGATCATCCGGGCCGATGAAAAAGGCATTCAGCGCGTCATACCACATTTCCCGCTTTACATCAGCGTCCGTGACGACCTGGATTTCGCCGACCAGATTAACACAGTGGGCGGCGCTGCCAAAACAAACACTCGCGCGGTTGTTGACACTGCTCCTGATCGCCCGGTTTTCATCTAACAGGGTGCCGAATGTAAGCCAGCGGATGCCGTCTGATTTGGATGGCGTCAGGACAGCTGAAGTCGGAAAACCATCCTCATCAATCAGCGCAAGGGTACAGACCTGCCCTTTAAACGCGCCACCGCCGACCGTGTTTGCCCGAACAATCTCCTCCATGATGGCGATGATGTCACTGTCAGTCATTTCCGCACGCCTCCAATATTTCTTTTTGCGTCTTTTTGGGCAGCGACCCAAACACAAGCGCGTGTGCCTCTTTGATCATTGAGCGTACCACATCATCGGGTACATCGCCCTCAAGATAAAGCGAGTTCCAGTGCGTTTTGTTCATATAGTAACCTGGGACGATCTGCGTATACTGCCCTCGCAGCATCTCCCCGAGCGCGGGCTCAAGTTTGAGCGTCAAAATCGGTTTGCCCTCTTTGTCGCCGCAACACATCGCGAACATTTTTCCGCCGACATGGTAGCGGGTTGCCTGCCATTCAGGCTGGTAATCTGTAGTCGCGCCGGCTTGCCCAAGGCAGTATTCAGCCAGCCATTCGTACATCACCTCAATCTGCATGATAGCATGGTTACAACACGCTTGAAAGTTTATTGTGCGTCAGAGTCTGGCAGGGCGTTCAAACAAGTCACTTTGCTGCCTTTGTTTTCATAATATAACAGCATTTCAGAAATCTTCTTTTTGTCATAACTGGTAATGCAATCGGATAAGACAGTAACTTTATAATCTGCTTTGAGCAAATTATAAACGGTAGATTTAACGCAAGCAACAGCATCAGCTCCCGTTATGTAGAAATCACATATTTCATTTTTATCAATAAAGTCTGTAAATTCCTCACTGCTTAACGCATTCCCTTTGGATTTTGTAAAAACGTTTTTTGACACTACTTTCAAATCCGGGGCTAATTCAGACCCGCGTGTATTGGGTTTGAAAGTTCTTGTGCCATCTGACAAGTTTTCATGCCTTATGTAGACAACATGAATGTCGTTGTTGACTGCCCACTCTATAGATTTATTTATATTTCCAATTATTTCTTTGTAATTCTTCGTTATGTCATTTTGGATGTCTATTACTACCAGCGCTTTTTTCATCATGGGGTTTCCTCCTATTCATTCTCTACGTCTTTATTATACCGGAACGAACACGACAACAGTATGTCCTGTTATTGATAGCGCTTCAGAATATTCTTCGCAATCTTCTGAATCTCATCCACAACGCTCTGCGGCTCAAGTACTTTGACTTTGTCCCCAAAACTGAGCAGCCAGCCAACCATATAGCCCTGATTGGTGAATCCGATCTCAAAGCGCAAGCCGTCGGCCGTCTCGCGAAAAGAATCCATCCCATAGCTTTCGATGAGCAGATACTTGACCGACCGGTCAAACAGGGCGACCAGCTTGTGGTGGTCGGTTAGCCCGCCGTCAAATCCCCGCCGTTCAGGCGGAATCTCGCGCAAGGTGAACGCTTGATCGCAAAGCGATAAGTTGAGCAGCCGGTTCAGCTTAAACATCCGCCAATCCTGCCGGTCCAGACAGAATCCGAACACGTACCAGGCTGTCCATTGAAAGGCAACCAGATAGGGTTCGATCTGCCGGCGGCTCTCACCTTTGCTGTAGTGATAATCAAATTCGATCAGCCGGCGCGCGAGAATCGCCTGCTTGATGGTTTCGATTTTGTTGGTAAGCTCCCCTTTGTAGTAGGAGGCAAGGTCGATGACCACCGGCTCGCGCAAAGAGACAACCGCGTCTGAATTTGCGCCCAGCTTGTCCAGTGTCCGTGCAATCCGCGGCCCGGACGAGACACTGCCAATCCCCTTAAGCGCAGCTATGATGCCGGACAGCTCCCCGGCAGTTAAAACGCTTTTGTCCAGTTTAAAACCCTCGGCAATCGAGATTCCGCCGCCGGTGCCCTGATGGGTAACAATGGGTATCCCGGCCTGACAGAGCGCGTCGATATCCCGCCCGATGGTGCGGCGGTTAACCTCGAATTTTTCAGCCAACTCAGGCGCGGTCACCCGCTCGGTTTGCAGCAGAACGGTCAGTATGCCCAAAAGGCGATCGAGTTTCATGGCCGCACCTCCTCGCTTACATCATATCATATCAGATTTAACAGGACAACTATATGTCGTGTTAGGCAATAAATATTGAACTTAAAGGGCATGTGTGCTATGCTAATTACCATATAGGGCATAACGGAGTTTATTATACTTGTATAATATTTATTGTATATTACTATTGGTATATAAAGTGAGGTTGTGAATGAGCGCCAAAAATCAGATGATGCTGGTCGATCTGTTCATGACCGCCTTTTTAATTCTCTCATTTATCCGGTGGGAGGGCAGCGGGGCCTTTCACTTTGTGGTGGGTACGATTTGCCTGCTTGCGTTTGCGTTGCATATTTGGCTGCACCGAAAGTGGCTGAAGGCGACGACCGGCGCTCTGCTGGCCGGAAAGTTAAGCCCCAAACTGCGGGCAAAATATTTGGTTGACGCGCTTTTGCTGATTGTTTGGGTAGCTGCGATTGTCACCGGAATTTTGGCGGTCGTACCTTTTCTGGATGGGGTGTCGCCCTCCCCGGCAGGGCGGCTGCACGGCGTATCCTCCCGCTTGGCTGTGCCGCTTTTGCTGATACATATTTTTCAGCATCGCGGCCAGATCAGGTCTTATTTCAAAAAGTAACCGGCCTCGCGGCCAAAGACCGCCGACCCAATACTATGGAGGAAGCAAAATGAACTACAGAGTCATGCCAAAGACCGGAGACAAACTGTCGGCGCTGGGCTACGGGTGTATGCGCTTTCCGCGAAAGGGCGGCGGGATTGATCAGGCGCGAACCACCGCGCAGGTGCGCTCAGCCATCGAGCGTGGGGTCAACTATTTCGACACCGCCTATGTCTATCCGGGCAGTGAACAGGCGCTGGGCAACGCGCTGGCCGGCGGCTGGCGGGATAAAGTTAAGGTCGCCACCAAGCTCCCGCATATGCTGATTAAAAAGCCAGCTGACATGCAGATGATCTTTGATACACAGCTAAAGCGGCTGCAAACCGATCACATTGACTACTATATGATGCACAACATTGTCAACTTTTCTGATTGGGAGCGGGTTAAATCCCTCGGCGTCATCGAGTTTCTTGAAGACTTGCGCGCGAGCGGCCGGGTGCGTTGCTTGGGTTTTTCATCCCACGCCAACCTACAGACTTTCCGCAAGCTGGTGGATGACTACGACTGGGATTTTTGCCAGATACAGTACAACTATCTGGACGAAAACTTTCAGGCGGGCAAGGCGGGGCTTCTTTACGCGGCGCAGAAAGGGCTGGGCATCATTGTAATGGAGCCGCTGCGCGGCGGAATTCTGGGTGAGAAGATACCGCCGGCCGCCGCTAAACTTCTCAGCAAATCCGACCCTGCCCGCAGTCCGGCCGACTGGGCGATCCGCTGGCTGCTCTCCCATCCTGAGGTGGGTGTCGTCCTGTCCGGAATGGGGGTTGAAAGCCATATAGACCAGAATATACGCGCGGCTTCGGCAACAGAAAACCCCACCTTGAGCGAGCAGGAATTGCGCTGTTTGGAAGAGGTCAAGGCTGTCTTCGCCGAAAAGGTCAAAGTCCCCTGCACCGGGTGCGCTTATTGCGTCCCCTGCCCGTACAAGGTGGATATCCCCGCCTGTTTTGCCCTTTACAACAACCAGTCGGTACACGGCGGGATGTACGGCTACTTTCACTATATCAATTCGACCGAGGGGCTGTGGAATGGCCAGCCGACCAGGGCCTCCAACTGCAAAAACTGCGGGGTCTGCGTCAAGCTCTGCCCACAGCAGATCGACATCCCCGGCGAGCTGGCGCGAACAGCCAAAAAGATGGAAAAGCCGTATCTGCGAATTCCGGCGAAAATCTACGCGAAGTTTGTTGCGCGAAAGTAAGAACCTGTATTCAACACCCGAGACGCCCCTCATTTGGCGATTTTTCCGCGTAATGGTTAGAAGAAATATAGGGGGTTTTAAACATGCTAGATTTTAATAGAGTTTTAATTGCTCGCAGTGAATGTATAACCTTTCAAATTGTAAAATTATCAAGTGAATCAAAAGGGTGGATTGGCGGAAATATACCGGAATATTTCTTAAATCAGGAGGACTTTATAATAAAATACAGAAATGATTACTACTTTTATCTTTCATTTGTAAATCCTTTTGATAACGAAAAGATGTTTTCAATTTTTATTCCTAAAGACAAAAAGAAATTATTTAATGAAAAGATTTACCCTAATTGCTCAGTTTTATTATTTGAACATATATCTTCCAAAGAAAGTAATAATACAGATTTTACAAACTCAGATATTGCGAAGCATTCAATATCGGATGGAGATATTTCTTCAAACATAGAAGTTTATAACAACGATGAAGGGGATATTACTTCTGTTTCGAATAGCCAAACAGTATCTATTCATGAAAATGAAAGAGAGCCGTTTCTGATTAAATTTGGAGGAACACCTGAATTGATTCAAGAAGAATCATACTATTATGATAAGCTTGATGAAGATGGTTTGGGATTTCTATTTCAAATTGATGAGAATGGCTATCCAACGAATGAAGACTTCTTAAAAGGCAGCTATCCTTTTTGTTTCGGTTCATTATATGTCTATGCAAATATAAATAGCAGTTCTATAAAAAATCCCTCCATCGGCTTCTGGCAATTTTCTTAATAAGAGTTCTATTATGCTTCTTCAATCTCCCTTGGAATACACAGAGTATTCCTGCGGAAAATTTCCTTGTCTGGCGAAAAAACCGCGTCGGCTCGTGCGCACATTTCTCGTTACTGAATACGGGTTCTAAAAACAGGCAGCGAGTAGCGGCTCGCTGCCTGTTTTCGTATCGGTTAAAACAGTTTTTCTTCCTGGGTGAAGATTTGGCCGAGCAGCTGCTCGTTCCCGGTCAGCAAAGCCATCACCCCTTTGTAGATGGTGAGCGGCGAATTGAGGAACTGTCGGGTAATCTGACCGCACACCTCTTCGGAGGGGGCAAACACGCGCAGGGTAAGCATTTCGCCTTCCTTTTCCGGGATGGACAGCTCGAGGATAAACCCGCCGCCCGGGCTGGGTGTTCGGCTGATTTTGACCTCGCGCAGACGGCGCTCCCTGGCAAGCAGGCGGCGTCCGGCGTCAAGTGCCCGCTCCCGCACAGCCAGCGGCAGGCTGCGTTCCAGTTCTTTTTCCGTGTGTTTGCCCAATTTCGTAACCGTATAAACAGCGGGGACGCCCTGCTTTTTTTCACGGGCAAGATGCCCGGTATCGGTTAATTTATCCAACGCACAGACGAGCTCGAAGTAGTTGACAAGATTGTACTGGCTCAGCGCATCGTAAAGCTGGTCAAAATCCATCCCCTCGCCCAGTTGTGAGAGGATGTAGCAGATCAGCACTTTGACCTGATCTTCAGTGTCCACGCCGCCCGGCCGCACACCGGCCAGAAAAATTTCACTTTCCATCCATCCGCGCACCTTTCTTGTCAATTGTTTATCGGCGGGGCCAGCATACCGGAAGCGAACGTTATCCCCGCTTTGTCAAAGGCTATTTTGACCTCCCGGCGAATCTCACTGCATGTGACAAAGTTGTTGGCGATCGACTGTGTCCAAACGCTGGCCCGCAGCTCAACCCCGTAGACGCTCAGCGCACGGACATAAACCGGCACAAGCGGCTGGTCCATCTCTTCGGGGGTGCGGATGTCCAGATAGTTCGGATGGTCCCCGATCACTTCGGCCATGATGTCCATCGCCTTTTCCATATCTGCATGGTATTTGATGATCACATCCAGAAAATTGGATGCGCGCTCTTCGACAATGTTTGAGTTTTCGATCATGTCACTGTTCATAACCGAGTTTGGGACGATGATCCGGCTGTTTAAAAATGTGCGGATAACGGTGTGGCGGATGGTGATCTCCTCTATGTTCCCGATGATGTTGCCGTTTACCAGCCGCACCCGATCCCCAACCTCAAACGGCTTGGAGATCGAGATCACCACCCCGCTGATCAGGTTGCCCAGCGATTCCTGGGCGGCCAGGGATATGGCCAGTGCCGCAATACCCGAACCGGTCAGGATGGTGGCGACCAGATTGTCGATGTTGGGCAGTTGATTGATGGCCATGATGACGCCGACCAGAAAGATGCCCGCGCTAATCAGTTTGCGAAAAAGTTTATAATAGATTCGGCCCTCGCACCGCCTGCGGGTAAAGCCGGCCACAATCCGGACGACCAGCCAGGTCAAAAGCAGGGTTAACAGAATCCGCCATAAGACAAAGAGCGGCTCACTCGAAGTAAAGAGCTGAGAATACATTCGCCTCACTCCTATCTATGTTTTTTCCAGTCTTCAATTGCACTCATCCGCTCTCGGACTTTGGCCTCTCGCCCCTGGCCGGTCGGGATGTAATATTCGCGGCCGGTGAGCGAATCGGGCAAACACCGCATATCGGTCAGCTTATCGTCGTAATCGTGGGCGTACCGGTAACCCTTACCGTAATCAAGTTCTTTCATCAGCCTGGTGGGCGCGTTGCGCAGGTGAAGGGGGACCGGCTCGGCCAGCATGGCATAAGCATCCTGTTTGGCGGCGGCATAGGCCGCGTCCAGCGCGTTGGATTTGGGCGCAAGGCTCAAATAAGTAACCGCGTGCGCCAAATGCACATTACACTCGGGCATTCCCAGATAGTGGGCGGCCTGATAGGCGGCTACGCTGACCGCAAGCCCCTGGCTGTCCGCCATCCCCACATCTTCGCTGGCAAAGCGGACAATCCGCCGGGCCACGTAGAGCGGGTCCTCTCCGGCCTCCAACATCCGCGCCAGCCAGTAGATGGCCGCCTGTACGTCGGAGTTGCGCATACTTTTGTGCAGCGCCGAGATCAGGTTGTAGTGCTCCTCACCGTTTTTGTCGTAGAGCAAAGACCTCTTTCCAAGACACTGTTCAATCACTTCGGTGGTGACAACCGTGCGTTCATCCTCGATTGGGGAATTGAGCAGCACCATTTCCAGCGTACTCAGCGCGGTGCGCGCGTCCCCGTTGGCAAACCCGGCGATCACGCCAATCTGTCCGTCCGCGATTGAGATATCCTGCCCGCCAAACCCGCGCGGGTCGGCCAGCGCCCGTTTGAGCAGGGCGGCCATCTCATTCACCCCCAACGCGTGCAGGACAAAGACCTTGCAGCGGGATAGCAAAGCGGCGTTGACTTCAAAGGAGGGGTTTTCAGTTGTCGCACCGATCAATACAATGCTGCCCTTCTCAACAAAAGGCAGGAATGCGTCTTGCTGCGCCTTGTTAAAGCGGTGAATCTCGTCTACAAAAAGTATGGTGCGATCCCCTAGCAATCTACTCTTTTCAGCGCCTGCCATCACCTCTTTGATTTCTTTCATACCGCTGGTCACGGCTGAGAAGTCGATGAATCTGGCTCTGGTTTTTCCCGCGATGATGCGGGCCAGTGTGGTCTTGCCCACACCTGGAGGCCCCCAAAAGATCATGGATGAAACCGCGTCGCCCTCAATTAACTTGCGCAAAACCTTACCGGAACCCAGCAAATGTTCTTGCCCGACGTATTCTTCAAGTGTTTGCGGGCGAAGCCGGCTGGCCAGCGGCCCGCTTACCGCTCTATTGTCAAAAAGTGAGTATTGATCCAAATTTATCACATCCGGTCAAGGTTTTGTGTGTAAATCTTGTTTTTTCGGCATTTACACCCAACGCGGCCAACGAGCAACTTAAATGTCGTTAATTGCCGAAAAGTATATATTGCATATTATTTATCACTCATCAAGATTTCGCATCCAGCCAGGTATCGCCCTTGCTTACGTCGGCTTTGAGCGGGACGCACAGCTCCATCGCTCCCTCCATCTCCTCTTTTAGCAAGCGCGCGGCTCTGTCGGCTTCGGCGATCGGGCACTCAACGATCAACTCATCGTGTACTTGCAGGATCAACCGGGCAGCCAGCCCCTCCTCCCGCAGGCGGCGAAAAACTTTGACCATCGCGATTTTTATGATGTCGGCAGAAGTGCCTTGAATCGGCGTGTTCATAGCCACCCGCTTGCCAAACTCGCGGGTGGGGCGGTTTTTCGAGGCCAGTTCAGGCAGATAGCGGCGGCGGCCAAGCAGGGTCTGAACATAGCCGAGTGAGCTGCCTGATTCAACTGTGTGGTCCATATACTGGCGCACCCCCGCAAAGTTTTCGAGGTAACCTTTGATGTATTTGTCGGCCTCGCTCACGCTCACCCCAATGTCCTGGGCAAGGGAAAACGCGCCGATTCCGTAGACAATTCCAAAGTTGACTGCTTTAGCCCGGCTGCGCATGGTGGAGGTGACAAAGGCGGGCGGCATGTCAAACACCTGTGAAGCGGTGCGGGTGTGGATGTCTTCATCCTGCAAAAACGCGTCGATCATGTTTGCGTCCTCGGCGATGTGGGCGAGCACGCGCAGCTCAATCTGGGAATAGTCGGCGTCCAGCAGAATGTTCCCTTCCCCCGCCCGGAAGAACCGGCGCAGCTCACTGCCCAGTTTGGTGCGGATGGGGATGTTCTGCATATTCGGCTCAGTGGAGGATATTCGCCCGGTGCGGGTGAGCGTTTGTTGAAAGCTGGTGTGCACCCGCCCGTCATCCGCCACCACCTTGAGCAGGCCGTCCACATAGGTCGATTTGAGTTTGGCCGCCTTGCGGTACTCCAAAATATCTGCGATGATCGGGTGCTTGCCCAGCAGTGAATCGAGCACGTCGGCGTCGGTTGAGTAGCCGGTCTTGGTCTTTTTCCCCACCGGCAGTTCAAGCTTTTCAAACAAGATAACCCCCAGCTGTTTGGGGGAATTTAAGTTAAACGACTGGCCTGCGTGGGCGTACACGCTCTCCTGGTATCGGGCAATTTGCTCGTCCAGCCGCTCGCCGAATGCAGCCAAACCGTGACTGTCCAGCGCGATCCCGGCGATTTCCATCTCGGCCAGAACGCGGGCCAGCGGCAGCTCGACTTCATGCAACAGTCTGTATTGTCCCTGCAATGCTATCAGTTCAGCCAATTTGTCGGCCAGTGCGGGAAAGAGGGCACACTCCTCAAGCAGCTCGCCGAACGCGCCGAAAAAACCGGCGATCTCAAGCCCCGGGGTCTGGTATTCGCCGGCCAGCCGCTTGATTGAGTAATCGTTCCCGGTGGGGTTAAGGATATATCCGGCGATTTCGACATCCAAGCGGATGTTTTCGATCTCCAGCCCGCGCGGAACCGCCCAGTGGTAAAGTTCTTTCAGCCGGTTGGTGCGCTTGGGTGCTTTGCCGGCCAGCAGCTTGACCGCGACATCACCGGCCTGTGTATCCCAAAAACAAAGCCCGGTTTTACCGACCACGCAGATAGCCGCGACTTCGCCGTCACTGCCAAAGTCAAAGAGGATATCCATCGGCTTTTCCGCATCGAACAGGTCGTCATCATGCGGCGGGTTGAACAATATCTCCAGCGGCGGGGCGGGCTTGGCTTCTTCCGGCGCCTCTTGCGCGGGCGCGGGCGCCTTTACCGGCTTAACCCCAAAGCGCTCGGCCAGGCTGAACAGCTCAAGCGCGCGGACAAGCTCCCAGGCTTTTGGCCCGTCGATCTCACCGCGCTTTAAAGCATCCAATGTGACGCCGATGGGCGCGCAGCAGTCGATGGTGACCAGCTCCCGGCTCAGGTAGGCCATATCCTTGCCTGTCCGCAGCTTTTCCCGCAGGCTGTCGCGGATATCCAAGGTTTCAAGGTTCGTGTAAATGTTATCCAGGCTGCCCCACGCCTGCATCAGCGCAAGTGCGGTCTTTTCACCCACGCCCGGCACGCCGGGGATGTTGTCTGAGCTGTCTCCCATCAGCGCTTTCAGGTCGATCAGCTGTTTGGGGGTCAGGCCGTATTTTTCGAAAATGGCGGCGATATCAATCAACTCAGCGTGCGGCCGCCCGCCTTTTGTAGAGGCCAGCCGAACCGTGGTTTTGTCGTCTACCAGCTGAAAACTGTCGCGGTCACCGGTGGCGATCACGCAGCTCCCGCCCTTTTTGGCCGCCTCACAGGCCAGTGCGCCCAGCAAATCGTCCGCCTCAAAGCCCTCTTGCTCAATCAGAACAAACCCGAGCGCGCGCAGCAAATTCTTGAGCGGCTTTAGCTGGGCTGCCAGGTCGTCCGGCATACCTTTGCGGGTGGCCTTGTAGCCGTCATATTTTTTGTGGCGGAAGGTGGGCGCGCGAAGGTCAAAGCAGATCCCCACCGCATCCGGTTTAAGTTCCTGCAACAGCCCGTGCAAAATATTCAAAAAGCCGTAAATACCGTTGGTCGGCTGACCATCCCGGGTACTGAGCGAACGGATGCCGTAATACGCGCGGTTGAGTATGCTGTTGCCGTCAATGGCCAAAAGCTTCATGCGTGATTCCCTGCCTTATTATGATAAAGTTTACAAGAACAAGAGTATGCCCAAGAAATGGCAGATTGCGCCCAGATTGACAAAAAAGTGCCAGACCATGTGGAAGAACCGCTTCTTCCTGGCGTAAAAGAAAACGCCCATCGAGTAGAAGACACCGCCCGCCAGCACCAGTACAAACAGCCCGGTACTCGCGTTGCGGAAAAACATGGGTGCAACAAACAAGACTGACCAGCCCATAATCAAATAGATGGTCAACGAAACTTTGGGAATCCTGCGTTTGGCGATCGATTTGTAGAGCACACCAAAAATCACCATCCCCCACTGTACGCCGGCCAGCACAATTCCCTGCCAGCCACCAATGACCGAAAGCGCGATCGGGGTATAGGTTCCGGCAATGGCCACATAAATAAACACATGGTCAAGAATTTGCATGACATGTTTGTGCTTGGTTTCGGGGTCCATACTGTGGTAGAGAGCGGAGGAAAGAAACATAAGGAACAGCGAACAAACAAAGATGGATGTGCCAACACCGGCCAATGTTCCACGCCGCAGGTATACGTGAATGGCCGTCGGCGCAATTCCGCCCAGCGTGACCAGCGCCATCGCCCCGTGGCTGATAGCGTTGCCAATCTCTTCCCCAAAAGTATAGGATCGCGACGGCCGGATAGCTGTCATATCTGCAACCTCGCGCCCTCAATGGCCAACAGCTTCTTTTTGAGATCCAGGCCGTAAGCAAAGCCGGTCAGCGCGCCGTTCGCGCCTATCACCCGATGACAGGGGATGATGACAAAGATCGGGTTTTTTCCGTTTGCGCTGCCCACCGCGCGGGAGGCCGCCGGGTTGCCGACCGCGACCGCCAGCTCTTTATAGCTGATCGTCTGCCCGTATGGGATATCAAGCAGCGCCGCCCAAACTTTCTTTTGGAAGTCGGTGCCCTGCGGGTCAAGGGGCAGGTCGGCAAACGCGTCCTGCCCGCCGGCAAGGTACGCGCGCAGGCAGTCCGCCGCCTTTTTTAACAAAGGCGTCTCGCCTCGGGTGGCGCCGGTCAGGTCAAGCGTATCTTCCATGCAAAGGTCGGTAATTGCGCTGCCATTTTCGCCGATCAGAATCTTTCCGATCCCGGTTGGATATATTTCATAATACAGCATCTGTCACCCTCCTTTGTTGTCAAGCCAGCCGCCAGCCGGTTCCGGGCACATTGATCAGACAGCTTTCCATGACCAGCAGGGCCGCTTTGTGGTTTTCGGGGCTGGTGCCCGCGCAGTAGCGGGCGTTAACCGTGATTCTGTTGGCCGGGTATTTGGCCTTCAGCGCAAGCACGTTTGAGATTACACAGATATCTGTGCAAACGCCGCAAACCTCGATGGCCACGCTCGGGTCAATCTCGCCGATTGTCTTTTCAATATCCAGCGAGCCGAAAGTCGCCTTTTCGACCACAGCTTCACCGGGCGCCGGCTTTAGCTCATCCACAATCTCCCAGCCCTCTTCCCCTTTGACACAGTGGCGCGGAAGCCGCTTGCTCTCTTCGCTTTGTTTTTGGTCGTATTCCTCCTGGGAGTGTGTGTCGGCGGTGTAGATGACCCGGCCGCCACTCGCGCGGTAATCTTTGATCAGCCCGGCGATCTGCCCGACCGCCCGCTGCGCCCCGGCCGAGCCCAGCACCCCGGTCACAAAATCTTTTTGCATATCCACAACAACCAGAATTTTTTCCATCATGCGATCCCCCTGTCGTTTGCTTGGTTTATCTTACTATCATATCCCGACCGGGCGGGAATGTCAATTGTCGGCGGCTTGTTCATACAATCCAGCCCCCCACTTCATAGTTTGATAAAACTTTCTTTATATTGCCTTTGACTTTTCGTAAAACGCCCGTCACAATTGTGCGGTATAGTTGGATACAAATAACAGTAAGAACCTGTGGTCAATAACGAGAAATGCACACGAGCCGAAGCGATTTTTTCGCTGGGCAAGGAAATTTCCCGCAGGAATACTTTGTGTATTCCAAGGGAAGTTGACGAAGCATATCGGAAATATCGCCGGATCGGGGGCGTTTTGAGTATTGTCCACAGGGTCTGGGACACAAGCGCGCCCGCGCTCTTAAAATAGGAGGCAACAGGATGTATTACAACGATGAGAAGACCGGGGTCGGCCACAATCAGAACGGCTGGCATTCCCCGGATCCAAGACAGCCGGAAAGCGGCGCCGGACAACCGGCCGAGACAAGTTTTCGTTACAGCCCTGACCTTTCTTACCACAATCGAACCGGACCACCGGTGGCGTACGGCGAGTCGCGCGCTTTACCTCAACGGCCGGTCAAAAAGCGGGGGATTGGCGCCGGACTGGTCGCGATCATGCTTGTGCTCTCGCTGGCCGGGGGCGCGCTGGGCGGCGGGGTGGCCACACTTTACCTGCACAGCCGAAATATACCGGTCGAAGCGGCCGGCGCGTATATCCCTGCCGTTGCCGCTTACACTCCGCCGGCCGCCGAGCCGAATCCGGTTTTGCGCACTTACGAGCAGGATGTTATCTACGCGGCTGAAAAAGCTTCGGCCAGCGTGGTCGAAATCACGGTCAACACCCAAGTCCGCGGCTTTTTCGGTATGCGTGAATCCGAGGGCGCGGGCAGCGGTGTGATTCTTTCACAGGACGGATATATCGTCACCAATTACCATGTGATTGAGTCAGGCGGCGAGATTGTTGTGCGCACCGAAGACGGCGCCGAGTTTGAGGCCGAGATCATCGGCGTTGACCCGCAGACCGACCTGGCTGTCATCAAGATTGAGGCAAGCAGTCTGCCGCCGGTCGAAATCGCCGATTCGGACGCCGTGCGTGTAGGCCAGCTGGCGGTGGCCATCGGCAATCCGCTTGGCACGCTGGGCGGCACGGTCACCCACGGGATTGTCAGCGCAATGGATCGCGAAATCACAATAGATGGCCAACAGATGCGCTTGATGCAAACTTCGGCGGCGGTCAACCCGGGGAACTCAGGCGGCGGACTGTTCGACGCAAACGGCCATATGATCGGGGTGGTCAACGCCAAAGGCGGCGGAGTCAACATTGAGGGGCTTGGGTTTGCGATCCCGTCCAACATTGTGCGTCAAGTTACCCGTGACCTGATTGCGGTCGGCTACGTGACCGGGCGGCCCGAGCTGGGCGTCAGCCTGGTGCAGGCCGACACCCCGCAAGCCGCAGCTTATCACAGGTTTTTCGGCACAGGCGTCTTTGTCCACTCGGTCATCCGCGAAAATGGGCTGATGGCGGGCGACCGGATCGTGGCCATCCGCGGGGAAGAAGTCACACAGACCACCCAAGTCTCAGAAGCTGTGCAGGCCAGCCAAGTGGGCGATGTCATCCCGATGACTGTTGAACGGGACGGCGAAATCATTGAGGTAGACGCGCTGGTCGGCGAACACATCCCCGAATCGGTCAGGGAGAGCATCCCACAACCCGACGATATGTAACAGGCTGCATGAGTATAAAGACCCCGCTTGCTTTGAGCGGGGTTTTTTGTTCGTTTGTGGCTTGCCGCAGGTATTTCCAATATGGTATAATGTTCACTGAAAGGCGTGAACATTATACGGATTTTAATGGCCGCGCCTACGGCGATGGCCAATTATACCATGGCTGTACTCATGGTATAATGTTCACCGAAAGGCGTGAACATTATACGGATTTTAATGGCCGCGCCTACGGCGATGGCCAATTATACCATGGCTGTGCTTATGGTATAATGTTCACCGAAAGGCGTGAACATTATACGGATTTTAATGGCCGCGCCTACGGCGATGGCCAATTATACCATGGCTCGCTCATGGTATAATGTTCACTGACAATTGACTTTTAGCTGGAGGTTTTAAATAATGGTAATCAAACCAAAAGTGAGAGGATTTATCTGCACCACCGCGCATCCGGTCGGGTGCGCTGAAAACGTTCGGCTGATGGCTGAGTATGCCCAGAGCCACCCCGGCGATAAAGGCGGGCCAAAGCGGGTGCTGGTCATCGGCTCGTCGGCCGGATACGGGCTTGCCACACGGGTTTCGGCCGCGTTTGGCTACGGCGCGGACACGGTCGGCGTATTTTTGGAAAAACCGGGCGCGGGCGGCAAGACCGCCACCGCCGGCTGGTACAACAACGCCGCGTTCGAAAAGCTGGCGCGCAAAAACGGATTGGTCGCCGAAAGTGTTTGCGGAGATGCTTACGCAACCGCGGTCAAAGAGGAGACTCTCAAGCTGGTGGCCGAAAAGCTGGGGCAGGTGGATCTGGTCGTCTACTCGCTGGCATCCCCCCGCCGGACACACCCGGTTACCGGGGTATCCTATCAGTCGGCGCTAAAGCCGATCGGCGCTACATTCGAAGGGCAGACGGTAAATACATCCACCGGTGAGCTGAGCAGGGCGGTCATCGAGCCGGCTACCGAAGAAGAGGCCGCGAACACGGTAACCGTGATGGGCGGCGAAGACTGGCGGCTCTGGATGGACGCGCTTTTGCAGGCAAACCTGCTGGCTGACGGCGTTGTCACACTGGCTTACTCATACATAGGGCCGGCCATGACCCACGCCATCTACCGGGACGGCTGTATCGGCAAAGCCAAAGAAGATTTAGAGAATACAGCCAAAGAGGTCAATCGGATGCTGGAAAACAAAAACGGCCGGGCGTTTGTTTCGGTCAACAAAGCGCTGGTTACACAGGCATCCAGCGCAATTCCGGTCGTTCCGCTTTACATTTCCATCCTCTTTAAAGTGATGAAAGAGCAGTCTACCCACGAAGGCTGTATTGAGCAGATGGTGCGGATGATGGCCCGTATTTACGACAGCCCCGAGATCATCACCGATGGGTCCGGGCGGCTGCGCTTGGATGACTGGGAGATGGAGCCGAACATTCAGCGGGAAGTTAACCGGATATGGAACGAGATCACGCAGGAAAATCTGGAGTCGCTGGCTGATCTGGCCGGTTATCGCCATGAGTTTTACCGGCTGTTCGGTTTCGAGACACCGGGGGTAGACTATGCCGCTGACCTGCCTGAAGACCTGATCTAGCCGGTACATCTTATTATCAGGAGATGCATCTATTTGAACCTTGATCCAAACCGAATCGTGTGATTATTGAGTGCCGTTTTTCTGGTTATAGCCAAAAAGGCGGCATATCGGTAGAGCGCTGGCTAACCGGGTTTCTTTTTAACGAAACATTTCTGCGGGTACTTGACAAAGCACCCGGCTCGTACTATAATGTGTCTTGTTGGTTGTGCCGGGATATGAGTTGGTCGGTTTGCGTTCCAAGAAAATTAGAGAGAACTTACAATCGAATGTTGGTAGAATTGTTGAGATTCGACAACGCGGAGGCGCAACTCACTTGAGAGCGCATAGAAGTCGAAAACATAGCCCCAAAATTCAGTAGACGGACGAGTGGCATTCTAAAATTTTAAACTTTGGGTGTGTAGCAATAGTACCTGGCGCGCGAATGGCACTCTGGAAAATCGAATAGGCATAGTATGGGGGCGTAGCTCACCTGGGAGAGCAAGTTGGTCGGTTACACACCCATGAAAAATTGGAACGCAAATAGCAAGTCAAAATTGTATGACTGGAAAAATTTGGGGGCGTAGCTCACCTGGGAGAGCGCTTGAATGGCATTCAAGAGGTAGTCGGTTCGATCCCGATCGTCTCCACCAAACCGTTAAGAACGGTAGTAAAATGGACGGGAAACCGTCCGTTTTGTTTTTGTTGCTGGGATGTGGTAGAATGGATATGGAAAGTGCTAACTACACAAAGGATGAATCTTTGATGGGGATGAGTGATTATCAGACTCGGCTGCTCCTTGGCGCCCTTAATGTTGCGTTGAATACTTCGCCCGACTCGGGCGAAGTTCACAAACGGCTTGAATCAATAATTGGGAGCGCCACTCCTACGAAAAGCACGGGAGGCCATCACAACCTTTCCCATTGTGATGGTATGAGCGACTATCAATTCAAACGCTATGATGAAATGCGCGACAAGTGCGAGGGGCTAGAGAGGCAGTTGAACGTTTTGCGAGGTGGTGGTGCCGCCAGCTGCGACTGCACAAATGACTACCAAACCGAGATAGCGGTGCAACTGGCAAGAGAGTTGGAACAAAAGACACTGTTCCATGAATTACTGCTAAAAATTGAGCGCGGCGCGACTGTTGAAGAAATCAAAGCATACCTCGAAACCCGCCTTGAACAATGAACCAGAGGATGTGAATGCGCGCAATGACTGAATACACCATACAATTGACTTGGGATGATGAAGCGTCCGCATGGCTTGCCATTAACGATGAAATACCGATAGCTTTAGAAGATGGCTCACTGGACGCCCTAATGGTACATGTCAAATATGTTGCCCCCGAAATCCTTGTCGAAAACGGCAGATTTACTGATTCAAAGGAAATTCAGCTAAGATTCCGTGCCGAGCGCGTAGAAAGGCTTGATTGCAGTGGCTTCATGGAAAGAAACCACTTGCCGGAGGAAGTAGCGGAAATGGCAAGCGCGACCGAAATCGCTGTGCAACTGGCAAGGGAAACAGAAAGACTGCGCTATGAACTTTTGCTGAAAATAGAGCGCGGTGCAGCGATTGAAGAAATCAAAGCACATCTTGAAACCGGCCTTGAAAGTTGTGGCGGCATGACAGATTATCAATTCAAGCGTTACATGGAACTAAAGGATAAATGCGCCGCGCAGGAACAACAGTTGAATGCCTTGAAAAATGCTCCGCTCAACACAACACCGAACGGGTTAAGACTCCCGGCGCTTGACGCTTGTGTTACGATTGACAACGACATCGTTACCGTCAAAAGCAACGACGGCAAGAACATTCAACTCAGCCTAAGAGAATGGGAAGAGCTGCGCAAATCTTTGCGATTTGACGACTGTGTTGACTACGAGCGCGGAGAAACCCCCATGACCGTTTATCAACTGCAAATCTTTATCAATTTGACCCGAGAGATAAAGGGCTTAACAAAGCAAATTTCACAAAGCAGTTAACGCGCCGACACTCACCGGCGCGTTTTTCGCATCAGTTCATACAACCTCGTACTCCCTCAGAATGCCATTGATGCGATGGATTTCACCCAAAAGTCACCCCGATTTGCTACCCTCACTATTAGCAACCCAAAATTGCTCACAGGATATATGCAGCTCAATATCAAGCTCATAATCCCGTTTGACCCGTATGGCTTTGATAATGTGGGTCAGTATCATCTTCTTCGCCTCAATGCTGCTAATATCAAAGACATCGGCCCAGGACAGCAAAGATGAATACTCATGCCGAAGCTCACCCAGGCGTTTCTCGCTGCTTGCGAGTTCTGTTTCAAGGTGTGCAACCCTCTTCTTTGCCTGCTTGGTACGCTCAGTTGCCTCCGCGTGGAGCTTGTTAAGCAGGTCGGAGCTAAACTTGCTCGTTCCCCGCAGCGCCTTGATGACCTCTGCTTCATACTCGGCAAGCTCATCGCTGTTTTCCTTCAGCTCCCGATTGGCACGCACAAGGCTGGCCTTGCACTCTTCCAGGTGCTTTGTGTATCTCGCCTCGACAAGCTCATCCCCCGGGCAGTCCTTAATCTGCTCAAAGATGTGCCGCGCAATCTGCTCAACCATGCCATCCAGCTTTTTTGACGTATACCCGGTCTGCCCGTCACAAAGATGCGGGTGCCGCGTCCTGTTGTAACAGACATAGCGAGTTTTAGGGGTAACGGTTTCTTCCCCATCGCTTTTGCGGATGTACTTCTTACCGTTGGTGGTAAGCGTCAACCTGGCCCCGCAGTGCCCGCAGAAGATATTGCCGGACAGCAGTGTAAGCCCTCTTGTATTCAAAGGCACCGTGCGCTCTTTGTGGTTCGACGAGCGCTTAGATAGAAGCTCCTGCGCCGCACTGAATGTCTGCTCATCAATAATCTGCAAATCGGAAAAGACTTCAGAAACCGTCTCCCCGCTTTTAAGTACACCGGTGTAGGCGTTGTTCTTGAGCATATGCTGGACGGTTGCGTTTGTCCAGTTGTTGCCTTTGCGGTTGCGTATGCCGTGTTCTTCAAGGTAACGGCAGATTCGCAAGGAGCCGTATCCGCGGTTCAGGTACAGCTCAAATATTTTGCGGACCACCCCGGCCTCAATCTCGTCAACCATGATTTCATACAGCTCATGGTTTTTCTTGTTCATGCGGCCCTGCTTTTCCAGGCGGTATCCGTAAGGGGCAGAGCCTCCGCGGAAGCGGCCTTCCTGCACGATTTGGCCAAGCCGGGTCTTGGTACGGATGGAGGTCTTGATGCTCTCCCCCGACGCCTGCCAGTAGCGGATATAGTTCATCAGTTTGTCAACATGGTTGTCAAAGCGCTGCTGGCCCTCGTGGGCGCTCCAGACTTCGATGCCGTTTTTGACAAACCATTCCACCACAAAGGGCGTTTCGTCCTCACGGCGGCCGATGCGGTCGAACATAAAGACAAGCAGGATATCGAATTTGCCGATGGCGGCATCTTTTTGGATTTCCTGGATGGCGTCACGGTCTTTGGCGGATACTTTGAACCCGGAGACGCCTTTTTCGGAAAACTCCTGGACAATCTCCCACCCCTGGGCGTCCGCGAACTCCCGGCAATACTGCCGCTGCATGGGGATGTCGTCTTTTTCCACCTGCCCTGTTGTGGACACGCGGTATAGCGCGTAAACGCGCTTCTTTTCGTTGGTCATAAATACCTACCCTCTCTTTTGTGGTTTTGCGCGAGATGATAGGTGTATTTTGTTTTTAACCGCATATGAAATTTTCAAGGTGCGCTTTTACATTCCTATTATCGCACAAAATCCCGGGCTAGTCCAGACACAGTTAGCCCCTTTTTTCATTTATGCCAGAATCTCCTACTGCGTTCAAGAGTACCTGCCGGATGTTGCCCAGTGTGTTTTCCGGGGAGCGTACCGCAAAGTGCAGCCTCACCGTATGGCCGTCTATCAATACCTTGGCGGATTGCCCGGGCACAGCTTTTACTGTTAGATTCGTTTTCTCCATTACGATTCGCCCGCCTTTGTATGCGTTAGAAACGCCTCCAGCTCCCTGCCAATTCGAACCAGCGCATCAAACAAATCCACCGCACTGCCATAAGGTGGCAACTTTGCCGAACAGTAGGCATAAGGAATACCACCGCACTCATCAATCCCCACGGCCATAGGGATTTTAAAGCGCAGCATAGGCGTGTACCCGGAGGCGGCCAGTTGCATAGATTTGGTTTGATAGATCGGGTAACAATACCGCAGTGTGCAAGCATCCTTGGTAGCTGCCGCCGAGAGGACAACCGCGCCATCCAGAACACGGTCATCAATCACAGCAACGAAATACTTTTGGGCATCAAGGCCATGCAATTTATCAGCCAGCGCTGTCGCGAGTAGATATTTCATACAAAATATCGGGCGAGGCGCCAGGCCCCGCCCTCTCCTTCCTCAAATGATGAAAGCCATCACCACATACCAGGGGCGGCCTTCTTGATGATTTTGCGGATAGACCCCGTGGGCCGCCCATCATAGACACCGCGTACCACGAACTTCACATAGTCGTCGGCACGCAGCGTATCCATAACATTGTTGGAGTTGATGGGGCACCTCACGTCCAGCGGCACACCCGCTACACGCACAAAGTAGGCAGTGTCAGAAAACCCGGTGATGCGACCGGTATAGGTGTTCCCGGTCCTCAGTTCAATCTGCGGGGTATTCTCGACACCCCTGATGCTGACCGCCAGATGCACCACTTCGCCGGTGCCCGGATCGCGCTCCAGCTCCACTACCTCAACCGGCTTCTCTTCGCCGACATCCGCAAATTCACGAATGTCATTGACCCACAGGTTGGACGCGGCATTGCGGCGGATGTAGGTCTGATACCCGTACACCTCGACAAGCATCGAGGCGCGGTAGACCTGCAAAACCCTGGCAGTTGCAATCGTACCCAATTTAATGCGAAAGTCATCACCCTGCCGGGCATTGAGGATGGTGCGGCGGCGTAACAGCATAGCCTCCCGGCGGCTGGCCCCCGCAAGCCGGTTCCTGATGTCCACACCGCGCACCATGTAGTCGATTTTGGCGCCCAGCATAGAATCTATAATCCCTGCCGCCCGGCCCGGCTCAATTTCGGCGGGGTTCAAGTCCATGCCCATCTCAGCGAAAGGGATCAACACCTTGACGGTTCCCACATAAAAAATGACACGGGGCAAAGAATCTCCGTCCGTGTCGATGCCATCGATTGTGGCTGTCAAGATCCTGCGGGCATTGCGCGCACCGGTGAGCATACTGAGGTCATGTTGTGCGCCATCGCTTTGGTCGTAAATGACGCGCCCATAACCGTCCAGGCCACGCTCCCGGCGCTGCGGGGAGGCTACATCATCATCGGCCTCCGGAGGAAAGTCCGATTCATCCGGCTCTTGTCCCTCATCGCCGAAGCCTGTATGTTCGTCAGTTGGCCCTGCACTGTCACCGAGCTGCTCATCATCTGAAACAGCCTGCGGTGATTCCTCCTCCGATTTCCTGCGGCGGCGTTTCGGCTTTTCTTCTTCCTGGGTCTGCGTTTCATCCGGCATCCCGCCTTCCCCCGCTAATTCATCGCCCTGATCATGCTCTTGGTTGAAGATGCCGCTGGTTGGGCCATAGTCCATATCTTGCATAAGCGTACCTCCTGTTTGCTAAATTTTTGGCCGTTCGATTTGCTTGACTGTCGGGCCGGTGTAATTGGTATCTGGCTGTTTATTATAGGTCACATCGCGCACCACCTCCTTTCCAGGCGCCGCGGCGGTGGTGGACGGAACTTGAACAGTTGCCGAGGCGGCGGTTGGCTACGCCGGATATTGCGGCACTTCTTTCAATCCCTTGATTGGCACAGGCCGAAACTTACCGCTCTCCGGGTTGCGGGTGTAGTCAAATTTCTCTATCTCCAATATCTGCTGTCCGCGCAGCATGAGCAGCATGTTTTTCGGTTCCATGCGCAGCAC
Organism: Oscillospiraceae bacterium; assembly: GCA_009784625.1. Lineage (GTDB taxonomy): Bacteria > Bacillota > Clostridia > Oscillospirales > Ruminococcaceae > WRAV01. The sequence continues at coordinate 37,264 of WRBI01000025.1, forward strand.
TTCGTCCAGTGTCAACAGTTTGCGCCGCCCCGTGCCCTCGCTGTGCCGGAAGCTCGGCTGGAGCATTGCCGGCAGAAAGATGTTGCGCTGCTTCATCACTGTGTCGGCGTAGATTGTGACCTCGCCGCTGCGCTCGCTAACGTACTTTGCGGAAACCGGGTCATTGCAGCCCATGATAAGTGTGGTATCCGCGCCGCTGAGAACTTCGCTCCACATGTTGTCGGGGTATCTGTTCTGCAACTGCCCAAGCGCCTGGAAGAAATACGAAATGTTGATGCCCCTGCTTCGCACGTTGCTCATCTTTATGTGAAAGTCCTTTATCGCGCCGACAACTGAACACAGCTCATCCAAAATGAGATTTACCGGCACAGGCAAACGGCGGCCGGGGCAATCATTGTCCGCGAACTGCACCAGGCGCAAGAACAGCAGAGAGAAAAACATCGCCGATACAAACCGCATGGTGCTGTCCTGATCGGACAGGACAAGGAAGTAAGCGGTCTTCTGTTTGCCGAGCGCGAGCATATCCATGTCGGGGAAACTCATCAGATCGGCAATCTCGTCATTTTGCATGACCGCCAGCCGCGCACCAAGCCCGATGATGACATTGCCCTGCACGTTGGGCGAGGCCATGCGGAACAGGTTGTAGCTTCTAAGCCCCCGCGAGCCGGGCGGCAGCTCGTCAAAGATGTCGTTTAACTCCTGAACGCTTTTGATATCCACAAGCGTCCGGTACGCGCCCGCTATGGTGGGGAACTCCCCAGTCTCGCGTTCCATCTGTAAGAAGGTAAGCGCCGAAAGCAGGCTGCCCTCAGCGGCGTCGAAGAAGTGGTCGCCTTTCGCCCCTCCGGTGTTGGATATGGCGGCTTCCACGATGTTGGATACAAAGATGGGTTCATCCCTGCTGCCCTCCAAGCCGTCAAAGCGGTCACTGTTCTTTGGGTCAACAAGGTTGAGGATTTTAACCGTGTAGCCCATGTCCTCCAGATAAGCCTTGGTGTCGGAGGCCAGCTCACCTTTTGGATCGGTACAGCAAATGCTTTCACCTTTAAGGGCGCAGGAGATAATTTTCCCGCGCGCAAATGCTCTGGACTTCATCGAGCCGGACGAGCCAAGGATGGCGGTGTGCTCGTTCATCATGGAATCAGACTTACGGCTAATGACCATTCCGTCTTTTATGCCGTAGATAACTTCTTTCACATTGCCGGCCTCTGCTTCGGGCGTCAGGTCGAAACATTTGAGCAGGTCCGTGTCATTCATCCAGCCCGCCGTGCCGTAGACGCCTTTCTCCGAATACCATGTTAGTATTCACACTATGTACAGGATCAAAAAGCGAGAAAAGTGAGAGTAAGAAGTGGTGTTGAAAAGCTGAGGGCAGAGGAGCAGGGAATAAAAAGCACGCAAAAACCTGGGGATGGAAC
>WRBI01000026.1 GCA_009784625.1 Oscillospiraceae bacterium
CGTCCGTCGGTCGGTCGGTCGGTCGGTCGGTCGGTTTAAGTATGGCAGATTTCATGGCGAAATTCAAGCCTTTTCGTGTGAATTTTGCGGGTGTTCATCCTATTGTAACATGTTTCGGCGGGGTGTGCAAGCGGGAATATCATGCCCGACTTTTGGATGTAAATGGGTGAAAGCAAAATATAAATTTTTCAAAGGCCACGAAAAGTTTATATTTTCCCCGCTGCGCGCCCATTGACACCCAAAAGCCAGCCATGATGCGTTGCAATCATCTTTAGCGCAAGCGCAAGGGCGCTTCGCCGTGTAGCTATTTTATCTCTTGTTCAAGGGTATCAAATTCAGGGGTGCTGAAAAATTGCCCTAATGTAATTTCAAGGCCATCACAAAGTTTTTTGATTGACGCGACCTCCGGGCTTTTGCTTTTCTCGCCGAGTATGCTATAAACGGTAGATGGGTCTACCCCGCAAACAGTAGCAAGGCTGTTGGCGTTTAGTCCTTTAATATCACACAATTCATGAATCCTATTAGTTATGGCTTCTTTTAGCGTCATGCTTCAAATCCTCCAAATCTGCGATATATCCCAATGATATTTTAGACTATTCGAAGGAAGTATTTCTGGGACTTGTCCCAGAAATGATTGTATGATATTATGGTATATATCCCAGAAAGGAGGAAACATCATGAAGCAATTTCAAATAGAACTTGACGAAACGGCATGTATATGGCTAAATCATATCGCGGAAGTCACAGGCTAATCGGTTGAAGAAGCCATCTCCAACGGCATATTTCAGCAAATTGCGAGCTTGGAAGAGAGTGCGGTTAAAGCATTTACTTATCGCGAATAGCAAAACCAAACGTCCCAGATGCGGCAAGACTGCTGCTTCGGGGCGTTTTTGGCTTTATAAGTTAATCGCTTGTGGTTAGGTTACGACACACATATGAACAAATGCGAACGTGAAGCCATTTATCGGGGATTTTGGTTACGACATTACTTACGACACGCATATGGACGAATACGCACAAATCGCAATAATAATTTGCAAAATGAAAAATCCCCGTTCAATTCAAACGGAGATTTCATCATAGGTAGAATGGCTTAGTTACCGCATAAAACAGTATTTTCGCCACTCATAGGGTTGGTGGGCCATCACGGACTCGAACCGCGGACCAACCGGTTATGAGCCGGTTGCTCTAACCAACTGAGCTAATGGCCCAAGAATGAAAGTACCGCCGAACCGGTGCGTTCGGCAGCATGTTCTTGGCCAGGCCGTATGCCTGTTATTGTACTGTCTTGCACCCTCAACCATTATACCACTGCGCAAATAAAAAAACAAGAGGGGCGATTGATTTTACCGCAGCCGCCCCTCTATACCAAAGAAAAAGGAGGCCGGCTTTCCAGCGAGGCCTCCTTTGTATATCTGCTATACGTTTGTGTGGGATTTGCTGCCCTCGGTTCTTTCTTTCCGCCTCAAAACGGTGACCATGATTAAAACCTGGACGGCAAAGGCCGCGGCGTGAACAATCGTCCACATGCCCACCATCACCATCGACAAGCGCCTGTCTTGGGTCAGAAAAAAGAGCGCCAGCTGAGAGTGCCAATGATGCTGATCGGAAAAAGCCACTTCTTGTGGAAACTTTTACGCTGCTTATCATCATCCTCATCCGTCTGCGTTTGGGCAGCAAGCAGGCTGTCCGCGCTGTTTTTGAGGTTTCCCGCGTTGTAAGCCGCCTGTTTTTGTGGTATGATGTTCTTTGGTAAGGTTCAAACACCACACGGCTCACAAGATGGGAATAGAGATTGGCGGAAAGGCGGCTGAAAAATATGTATAAGGTTGGCTTTATCGGGAGCGGGAACATGGCTTCGGCTATGATGGGCGGAATGATTGCCGGCGGGTTCGCGCCGGGCAAGATCATCGCCGCCGACCCCAGTTTAGACGCTTTGCGCGCTGTCAAAGATAAGCTGTCGGTCAAGACCACCGCAAACAACCGGCGGGCGGCCAGACAGTCCCGGCTGATTTTTCTGACCGTTAAGCCGCAATACTACAACCAAACCATCGCCGAGATTCGAGATATTATCTGCGTGGACTGTGATAAAATTTTAATCACGGTCGCACCCGGCTGGACACTGGCGCGGGTACAGGACGAGCTGGGCAAACCGGCAAAAATCATACGGACTATGCCCAACACCCCGGCCCTGGTCGGCGAAGGGATGACCGCCTATTGTCCAAATGACCTGCTCACCCCCGAAGAGATTGAAGAGATTTCCGGCCTGCTCGCGGGCTTTGGCCAGGCCAGGCAACTGCCCGAGCATCTGTTTGATGCGTTTACCGCGCTGTGCGGCTCCTCCCCTGCCTTTGTCTTTATGATGATCGAGGCGATGGCCGACGCCGCCGTGCTTGAAGGGTTCCCGCGTGCGCTTGCTTATTCGCTCGCGTCCCAAGCGGTTTTGGGCAGCGCAAAGATGGTGCGCGACCTTGAACTTCACCCCGGCATTCTCAAAGATATGGTCTGCTCACCGGGCGGGTCCACCATCGAGGGGGTTCGCTCGCTTGAGGAGTCCGGCCTGCGCGCCGCGTTTATAAAGGCTCTGGCCGCCGCCGCCCAAAAGGCGAAAAGCATCTGACATCCCGCGCAATCCACACTAAAGGAATGAAACAAGCTTGGTTGAGTCAATCATCGAACTGTTTACCGGGGTAATTCCGCCCTGGCTGACCGTACTGGTTATTTCCATGCTGCCGCTTATTGGGCTGCACGGCGGCTTTGTGGCCGCCCTGCTTCTGAATGTCCCCTGGGAGCAGGCCATCGTTCTAGCCATCGCCGGAAACATCATACCCGTGCCGTTTATTCTGATTTTTATCCGCGCGGTTCTCGCCTTTATGAGCCGGAATAAATACCTGCGTCCGATTTCGAAATTTTTAGAGGACAAGGCGCTGCGCAAGGCCTCTGAGCTGGTGCGGAAGTATCCGGGGCGGGTGAGCATCGGGCTGTTTGTTTTTGTGGCAGCACCCCTGCCCGGATCGGGCGCCTGGACCGGCTCGCTGATTTCAGCGCTGTTGGGCGTGCCTTTCCGGCAGTCTTTTCCGATGATTTCGCTGGGTGTGGTCGGAGCCTGTGCGATTATGCTCATTCTCGCTTATGCGTTCCCCTACGCGATGGGGTTTTGACAGTTGACAGTTGACAATGGACAGTCAATGTATCGGTCAATTTTAAATATCACAAAGTTTTCAAGGAAAGTTTTTTACACTTTTCTCACCGCGAAAAATGTGATATAATGTTTTATATTAGGATTCCGGCGGAGATGTTCCCGCTGATCTTTGGCCCATTTTGTGGCTATCATCCAAAAAGGAGATTTGTTTATGCACAAAATTAACAAAAGAAAGCTGGCCGCTATATTTTTGGCGGCAATCATGCTGGTCAGCGCGCAGGCCGCGTTTGGGGCCCGCGATCTGCCCACTGCCCTTTCTATCGGGACGGGGACCGGCCGGAACTACGTGGCCGACTATCTGGCCGAGCGCGGGATTACCGCCGAAGAGGCCGGGCTGGCCACCAGCCAACCTCTGACACCGGCTGAAATACAAGCCCAGGCCCGCGCCGCAATGGCGGTGGGCACAGCGGCCGGTGGTTTTGTTCCCAGCACGGTGCAGCCGTTTGCAAATTCACAGTCGTCCATTCGCAGCCACGCGGCCGTCAATTCGGACGTCAAGGGCTGGCTTGTAATTCCGAACACCAACATCACCCACCCAATCACGCTCAGCACAGCCGACAACAATTACTACTTATACCGCGACTGGCGGGGGAACAACTACGCCGGCCGGCTGAACTGGCAAAACTGGAACCAGTTCCCGGATACCGCGTCCTACCTCGATTTCCGTACACGGCTGGGCAACAGCTGGGCAAATTCTTCGCGCAATATAAACATTTACGGCCACAACTGGAACAACCTGCGCCACCCGCTTAGAATCGGCAATCACCCCGGTTTTTCGATGTTCGCGCAGCTCAAGTCCTACACCGATATCAACTTCGCCACCTCTAATCCACACATCTATTTTTCAACAGGCGACATGGAGGGGATTTGGCGGGTATTCGCGGTCGGTTACGCGCACACCACACCCATGTTCTTCTACAACAACCCCAACCCCAGCCGCGAAGCGACCGAGACGCTGATCAGCGAATGGCGGGCCAGAAGCCATATCAACTTTAACGTGCCGGTAAGCGCGGACGACCGCCTGCTCACCCTCACCACCTGTACCCGGGTACACGGAACAACGGATACCCAGCGGTTTGTGGTTGTCGCCCGCCTGCTCCGCCCGGGTGAGAGTGAAAACGACGTTGTCACCGCCACCCCCAACACAAACATCCGTCACCCCGACTTTACGCAGCCCACCCGCCTGCCCCCGGCGCCTGCCTCCGCCGGCCAGACCGCACCGGCCGCCGACACAGGCAACCCCACTCCGCAGTTAGAGGGCACCCCGCTCAACCCCTAAGATAAAATAAAACCAAAGGACGGAGAACAGAAGGACGCGTGTACGCACGCCCTGTCTGCTTTTCGTCCTTCCCACTTTTTTATAACCCGGGAGGAGATCGTATGAAGATAACCGCACTGCCTTACGGCAAGCTGAACGACGGGCGGGAAGTCACCTGCTACACGCTCGAACAGGGCCAGATCAAAGTCGAGATTCTCAACTACGGCGGAATTGTCCGCGCGCTTTACCTGCCGGACAAACACGGAAAGGTGGCCGACGTTGTGCTGGGCCAGGTTGACCTGCCCGGATATATCGAGAACAAAGGATATCTCGGCTGTGCGGTCGGCCGCAATTCGAACCGGATTTCGGGCGCGTCGTTTAACCTGTTTGATCAAAAAGTAAATTTAGAAGCCAACGACGGCGCGAATAACTTGCACAGCGGCCCGCTTGGATTATCCAACCGGCTGTTCGCCGCCGAAGTACACACATTCAACAACCTGCCCGCGCTTTTGCTCAGCCATACCATCGAGGACGGCAGCGACGGGTTCCCCGGCAATTTGATCGTCACCATCGCCTATGCCTTAACCGAAGACAACGCCCTGATGATCGATTATCGCGCGGTTTCGGACAAAAACACGGTCATCAACCTGACCAATCACAGCTACTTTAACCTGGCCGGGCACGACAGCGGGAACATCTATGGCCACACCTTAGAGCTGGACGCACCTTTCTACACCCCCGGCAGCGGCGAGTGCGTCCCGACCGGCGAGATTCTGAAAGTCAAGGACACACCATTTGACTTTTTCACCGCGCCAAAACCGATCGGCCGGGATATTCACAGCGCGCTGACACAGGTAAGCCAGTACGGCGGCTATGACCACAACTTTGTACTAAAAGGCGTCGGTTACCGAAAGGTCGCCACCCTGACCGAACCGGAAAGTGGGCGGGTGATGAAAGTACACACCGATCTACCCGGCGTACAAATCTACACAGGCAACCACTTTGACGGCGAAATCCCGCACAAAGACGGGGTAAAATACCCCAAGCACGCCGGCATCTGCCTGGAGACCCAATTCTTCCCGAATACCCCGAATACCCCGTGGTTCCCATCGGTCTTCTTCGCGGCGGGAGAGGATTATACGTTTACAACAACCTACCAATTCAGCTGGTAACCGGGGCCGCCGGCATCCGGTCTGCGTGTGGTATAAGAAATATAAAAGGGCAAGACCCGAACGGTCTTGCCCTTTTTAGGCTACCCCTTTGTGACTGCCAAGAATACCGGCGCCACGGACGGGTGAGGTCTGCCGAAACGGCGCTGACATTGACAGCAAGCGCATATTGGGGTACAATAAATGTCTAAAGTGTATGTCCGATCAAACCGGGTCTTTAGGCTGGCCGCCGGGAGGAAAAAGATGAAGATTGCGCCGTCTCTTCTTGCTTGTGATTTTGCCCGGATGGGGGACGAATGCGCGGCTATGGCCCTGGCCGGGGCCGGCCTTTTACATCTGGATATCATGGACGGCCACTTTGTCCCGAATATCTCGTTTGGGCCGCCGGTCGTCAAAGCTTTGCGGCCGCGGGTGGACATCCCTTTTGATGTACACTTGATGGTCACCCACCCGATTGACTACATCCTGCCTTTTGCGAAAGCGGGGGCGGATATCATCACCTTTCACATCGAGGCGGCTTCACCGGTAAAAGAGACCATCGCGCGCATCCGCGGGCAGGGGGTGACCCCCGGTCTGGTCGTCAAACCGAAAACCGATATTCGGGAAGTGTTTGGCTATCTCGACCAAGTCGGGATGGTGCTCATCATGACGGTTGAACCCGGGTTTGGCGGGCAGGCGTTTATGGAGGACCAACTGCCCAAGATCGCGGCACTGCGCAAAGAAGTGGATGCCCGCGGCCTTGCCGTTGACATTCAGGTAGACGGCGGGATCTCGCGGGAGAACATCGCCAAAGCCGCGGCGGCCGGCGCCAACGTCTTCGTGGCCGGATCAGCACTCTTTTCCCAAGCCGACTACGCCGCCGGAATCCGGGAGCTTAAGCAGTTGACAGTTGACAGTTGACAGTGAAGGTATCGCTTCGCGATGACTTTAAGTAACGTCCGCGCAGCGGACACAATAACTGTCAACCGTACACTGTCAACTGTCCACTGATTCAACCCCCGCCAGGGCTTCGAGTGCGTCCGGCTGCTTTAACAGCTCGCCGTGCTCTTCGATATAGGCGGCCAGTACGGCGCCGACCCCTACCAGTTTGCCGTATTCACTCAGAAAGCTTGTGCTGAGCTGATCGCCGATATCCAGCGGGTGTACGATCAGCCGGTAGCCACAGCCCATCGAATAGAGCGCGCTGGCCAGGATTCGCTGCCGGTAGAGTGTCCAGGTTTTGGACGCGCCGGCCAGCAAAGTTTCGGGGTTCTCAAACGCGAAGACAATGGGCGGCGGCCCGGGGATGAATTTCCCCTGCGGCAAGACCTCGCCGCCCGAAAGCCGGGTGTAATAGATGACGCAGCCGCCCTCGGCCCGCGGGTAAACTTCGATATAGAGCTTTGCCTTTTGAGGCTGGAATCCGGCGGTCAGTTTGCCCTCGGTCAACAGGTCAATTAGGACTTTGCGGGTGTTCTCGTCCTTGTAGTCAAGGTCCCGATAGTCGATTCCCAGCCGCTCCAAGTCGTCGGGCAAAAGGGTGACTTTGAGTTTATCCGGGCCGACGAGTGAAAACTCCATTTGCTCACCCCTTTTTCAATTGACAATTGACAATGTACAATTGACAATGAATGTATCGCTTTGCGATTTATTTAAATAACGTCCACACAGTGGACTTCATAATTGTCCATTGTCCATTGTCAACTGTTTACTGTCAACTGCCAAAACCGGAGGCTTTATTATATGCCCATGTTTTCTAAAGGTATTGTTCTTGCACAGCATAAGGAACCGGCGCTCAGCCGGCCGATCCTTCGCTTTGTCAACCCCATGATGGACAACCAGCAGCTTGACCTGACCCGCCTGGCCGTGCAAAACGAACAGGAGGCGATCATCGAGGTTGCCCGGCTGGCTCAGATTGTGGATGAGCGGGACGGCAAGCCGCTTTACAAAGTTTTACACAAAGCGCTCAATAAGACCGACATCGTGATTGCCGACGGGGTGGACGATGAGCCCTATGTATCCAGCCGGCTGGCCCCCCTGCTTGCTTTGCGGACCGAAGTCGCCGACGGGATCGAGCTTTGCTGCCGGGTGGGCGGCTGTAAAAAATCGGCCATCATGGTCTATAAGATGATCACAGATACCGAAACCCGGATTCCGCGCTCGATCGAAAAAATCAAAGTCACCAAGATCCGGGGCGGCTACCCGGCCAACGCGGGCGCCCGGCTTCGTCAGTTTGGGCCGGGCAAAAAGCTGGTGGTCGGCGCGGGGGCGCTCATTCACCTGGCGCGGGCGGTTTATAAGGCCAAAAAGCAGACATCCGCCTTTGTGACGGTGGCCGGGAACTGCGTGACCAACCCGATGAACATTGAAGTGTCGGTCGGGATGACCGTCATGCAGGTGCTTGAGCGGTGCGGCCTGACTGAAGAGCCGACCCGGATTGTGTGCGGCGGGTCTATGACCGGTATCTCGGTGATTGACCCGGACAAAACGCTGGTTACCTACACCACCAAGGCCATTCTGGCTGTTCGCGAAAACAAAGGCGATATGCACTACGCCTGCATCGGCTGCGGTGTGTGTGAGCGGGATTGCCCGGCCGGGCTGAACCCGATGTACATTTACCGGTTTGTGCAGACCAGTTATTTCGCCAATTTAGAACCGTTTGACGCACACCTGTGCATCGGCTGCGGGACTTGCAGCTACATCTGCCCCTCAAAGCTGGAGGTAGCCGCCAATGTGCTGGCGGCCAAGGAATACGCCTTATCCCACTTTGACCCGGCCGGCGAGGGGGAGAGCGACGAGTGAACTTAACTTCTCAGCCCGCGCCGCATATCCGGGTGGCACAGACCACCCGCGGAGTCATGTGGGACGCGATCATCGCGCTCAGCTTTCTTTACATCATCGCGACTTACTATCACGGGCCGCGGGCGATTGCCTTAGGGCTGTTCTCGGTTTTGGTTTGTGCGTCTCTGGACGGCCTAACCACATTGGTTGTCGGCGGCCGCCCCAACCTCCGGGACTTTTCGGCTACCGTAACCGGCTTGATTTTGCCGATGATGATGCCTGTGTCCGTTCCTTATCACATTGTGGCAATCGCGGGCGCGTTCGCGATCCTGGTGGCCAAAGCGCCGTTTGGCGGGGTGGGGCACAATGTCTTTAACCCGGCGGCGGCGGGGTTCTCGTTTGTGGTCTTTACCTTCGGGAACGCCCTGTTTACTTACCCGCCGCCAGATATGCAGTTCCCGGTTTTTGGGCTGATCCCTGAGTTTACCGCGCCGATCTCGCCTGCCTTTGTCATGATGGTCGGGGGTACACCGGGGCATGACGTCTTCAATATGATCCTGGGCCGGTTCCCCGGCCCGATGGGCGCCACTAATATTCTAGTTCTGATCGCCTGTCTGTTATACCTGAGTTTTCGGGGGACAGTGCGCTGGCCGGCGCCGCTCAGCTTTTTTGCCACCGTTGCGCTGATTGCCTTTTTCTTTCCCCGCGGCCAGGCGACCGGATGGTCTTCGGTCGGGTTTGAGCTGGCTACCGGCCTTTTACTCTTCGGAGGCATTTTCCTGATGGGCGACCCTGTTACCACGCCAAAGAGGGAGATCGCCAAGATCGCGTTCGGAGTCAGCCTGGGTGTGGTGGTCATGCTCTTTCGCCACTTTGGGCATATGGAAGAACAGATCACCTACGCGCTGCTTCTGTTAAACGCGGCGGTCTGGAGCTTTGACATGGTCGGCGAGTGGCTGGCCAGCAAGATAAGGAGGAAACGTTTTGCATCTCGAAGTCGCAAAGATCAAGCGGTATCGAAAAAGGCATAAGCTGTTGGGCTCACGGGTCGCCAAGAACCCGATTCAGGCGCTTGGGCTGGATCTGCCGTTTTTGATTGTGACCACCATCGGCCTGCGGGCTGCGGCGGCCATCTCGATCGAGTTCTTTTTCATCCATATGGGCACGATTATCGCCGCGCTTATCCTCTGCCGCTTTTTGCCGAAATGGAGCCGGCCGATCGTCTATGTCACAATTTCGACCGCCATCATGCTTTTGGCAAACGGGCTGATCACCCGGCTATTTCCCCAACAGGCGGGGGCGCTGGGGATGTACATCTACCTGCTGGCCGTCAACGCGATGACCCTGGGCACCGCCCTGAAAGTCGAGCGGACAGACAAGATATACAAGCTGGTGGTCAAGGGCTTTAAGGGCGCGCTCGGGTTTGCGGCGGCCATGTTTATCATCTCGCTCTTTCGGGAGTATATGGCGACCGGTAGCCTTTGGGGGATTGCCGTACCGCACATCATGCGGCTGGACGGTTTGCTTGTCCCCTTCTTCGGGTTTATTCTGGTCGGTTTTTTGCTGGCCGGCACAAGGTTTTTCGGCAAGTCGCTGATGGCACTGGCAATCAGCGAAGACGCCCGGCGGGAGTCGGACTTTAAAATAGTTGATAGTTGACAGTGTACAGTTGACAGTGAATGTATCGCTCCGCGATTTATTTAAATAACGTCCGCGCAGTGGACTCCATAACTGTCAACTGTCAATTTTCAACTGTCAACTGAATTCAGGGGGTTGCCCATTCGATGTTGTTTGTATTCTTTGCCACCGCGGTGACGGCTATGGCGGTGGAAAACCCGGTCTTTGCCCGCTCACTTGGCGTCGGGCGGGAAACACTCTTCATGAAAAGCCCGATGGCGGGCATACTACTGGGGGGGGCGCTGACCTGGATGGTGACGGTCAGTTCGCTCTTTGTGGCGGTGGTCAACTTTTTGGCGGTCGGCAACCCGCACGCACCCACCATCCGCCCGATTGCTTACCTCTTTGGGGTGGGTGTGGTCTACCTGGTCACTGCGAAAGCGATCCTGCCCAACTTAAAGTTTGCCGTCATCAGTGAGTTTCAGGACGAAAAACAGCGGCTGCTGCCGCTTGCGACCTTTAACTCGGCGCTGTTCGGGGCTTTTTACATCTCGGTTTCACAAAACTTTAACTTCTTTCAAACGGCCGGCTATTCACTGGGGACAGGGGCGGGCTATACGGTGGCCATCCTGGTTGTTTACTTTGCCCGAAAGCGATTGGCCATCAGCCCGGTTCCCCGATCCTTTCGGGGGCTGCCGGTACTGCTGGTATATATGGGGCTGATCTCACTCGCACTGTACGGCCTGATCGGGCGGGTGCTGCCCACATAAGGGCAGTGTACAATTGACAATTGACAATTGACAATTGACAGTGAATGTGTCCGCTTCGCGGACGTTATTTTAAATAAAATCGCGTAGCGATACCATTATTGTCCATTGTCCATTGTCAATTGATCTAAAATTTCGGGGTGATTTTTTATGGCGAAACACTATAAAATTAAGCGATCCCCTTGGCGGCGGGGAACTTATAAAGCGCGCAGACACCCATTGGTTTACATGCTGATGGCGCTGGTGGCGGGCGGGCTTGTCTATTTGGGCGTGATCATCTACCCGCCAATATACAGCGCGATTATGAGCTGGGGCGAAAGCCAGCCGGTCCGCTCTCAGCCGGAACCCGACCCGAACACGTATCAGCCTGCGCCAACCCCCGACCCCGATGAGAGCGTCTCGCCGGTGCGCGGGCCGGTGGGCGCGATTCGCGCGATTTACGCGCCGCCTGCCCTGCTGGATAACCAGGCCGCATTTGACGCGTTTCTGGACAGTTTGCCCGGAGCCGGCCTGAACGCCGTGATGGTGGATATCAAGGACGCGGACGGGACGGTCCTGCACACTTCTTCAAACGAGAACGCGCAAAGCTGGGGCGCGATTGCCGAGAACGCGTTTGATTTGGCTGCTTTAAATGACGCGCTGGCAGCGCGCGGTCTGCATCTGGTTGCGCGCCTGAGCGCGTTTCGGGATGAGCGCGCGGCGCGAGCCAACCCCGATTACGCGGTGACTTTCCGTGAGCCGGGAACCACCTGGCTGGATAACTTTCCGACGGCGGGCGGGCGGCCCTGGCTGAATCCGCACAGCGCGGGTGCGCGGCAATACATCACCGATCTGGTGGTCGAGGCTGCCAGGATGGGTGCGGTGATGGTTGTGCTGGACGATTTTATCTTCCCGCCAAACTCGCTTACCCCGGACGCCTATTTTGGCGATACACAAAACCTGAGCCGGGGTGCGCGGCTGCGCGGCTTTGCCCAAACTTTGACCGAGACGCTGGCCGGTGAGGGCGCGCGGATGGCAATATACCTGCCCGCCGGTGCGTTTGCCCAGCCCAACGATACTCTGTACGGCGGTCCGGCAAGTGAGATTCTGGCCAGTCATCTCGTTTTGGGGGCGTTGCCTTATCAGTTCCCGGGCGGGATCTGGAGCGAGGGGCTGACCATCCAAAATCCGCTTGAGAGCCTTGAGAACACGGTGGCGCAGATTGTGATGGCCGCGCGCGGGCAGACCGACGCCGAGCTGATGGTGCTTTTGCAGGGCGGCAGCCTGCCGGACGGTGTGCAGTATACAACCGAGCAGATTATGGCACAGGTCGACCGGCTGAGTACGCTGGGCGTTGAGGAGTTCGTGTTTTACGCGGCGCAAGCCGGACAATATCAAATGGCGAGTTGAGGTGACATTTATGAAGCGAGTATTTTTAATTGTGCTGGACAGCTTTGGAATCGGTGCGCTGCCCGACGCGGCCGACTACGGGGATGCGGGATGTAATACGCTTGCCTCTGTTTTTCAAAGCGGCAAACTCAAAATCCCGACCATGCAAGGCCTTGGGCTTTACAACATGGATGGGGTGGAGGCCGGCGAAAAGACCGAACATCCGGCCGGCGCTTTCGCGCGACTGGCTGAACAGAGCAAGGGCAAAGACACAACCATCGGCCACTGGGAGATTGCCGGGATTATATCCCCCCGTCCGCTGCCGACCTACCCGAACGGGTTCCCGCCCGAAATTGTCGCGGCCCTTGAGGGGGTTTGGGGCCGAAAACTGCTCTGTAACAAGCCCTATTCAGGTACACAGGTAATTGCCGATTACGGCGTGGAACACCTCAAGACCGGCGGGCTGATTACTTACACTTCGGCGGACAGCGTCTTGCAGATCGCCGCCCACGAGGAGCTCATCCCGCCGGCAAAGCTGTATGAATACTGTAAGATGGCCAGAGAAGTGATGACCGGCGAGCACGAGATTGGCCGAATCATCGCGCGGCCGTTTGTCGGTGAAGTGGGCAGCTTTGCCCGAACAGCCAACCGCCACGACTACTCCCTCGCCCCGCCGGCCCAGACCGTGATGGACGCCCTGGTCAAAAGCGGGCGGGAAGTGATCGCAGTCGGGAAGATCGGGGATATCTTCGCCGGCCGTGGGGTGAGCGAAAGCACGCCGACCAAATCCAACCGGGACGGGATGGCCAGGACGGACGAGATGGCAGACCGCGACTTTGACGGGCTGTGTTTTGTCAATCTGGTCGATTTTGACATGGTATTCGGACACCGGAACGACATTGGCGGCTACGCGGCTGCGCTGAACGATTTTGACAGCTGGCTGGCCGGGTTTATCCCCAGGCTGCGGGCGGATGACCTCTGCTTGATCACGGCTGACCACGGCTGTGACCCGGGATTTCCCGGCACCGACCACACCCGCGAGTATGTTCCGATGATCGCGGTTGGCCCCGGGGTTAAACAGGGAACCAATCTTGGCACGCGCGCAAGCTTTTCCGACATTGCCGCTACCATCGAGGAGGCGTTCGGCCTGCCCAAAAACGTGGCCGGGGCTTCGTTCCTGCGAGAAATTCAAAAAATATGATGTTGTTCTGTATGTAGATAATTTATACAAGAAGTATAAATTACAATATAATTAACATCAGGGAGGATTTGCTATGTTAGTAATCAGCCGAAAAATCGAGGAGTCGGTTCGGGTGGGCGATGCGATCGAGATCAAGATACTGGATGTGTTTTCGGTCGACAACAGCGGAAGCCGCAAGAGCAAAGTAGCCTCAATCGGGATTCAAGCGCCGCGGGAGATTCGCATCCTGCGCGGCGAGCTGGCTGAAACGCTCAAAGAAAACCAGGCAGCCACCCAGACCGCCCGCGACCTGACCGGCACAAACTTGGGCGAGCTGCTCAAAAAGCGTTCGCTTTAAGAACCTGTGGTTAATAACGAGAAATGCACACGAGCCGAAGCGATTTTTTCGCTGGGCAAGGAAATTTCCCGCAGGAATCCTTTGTGTATTCCGAGGGAAATTGACGAAGGATAGCGGAAAAATCGCCGGATCGGGGGCGTTTTGAGTATTGACCTCAGGTTCTGACACTTTGACACTTTAGGGGGCAACAGGGATGCGCAAAGCGCTTGGGTCAGGCGGCAGGCTGATTGCCTGCACCTTTTTGGCCGGTCTCCTGATTGCGCACTCACTTCTGATATACACAGAGTTGAATATCACGCTGTTTATACTGATTCAAGTGGCCCTGGCTGCTCCGATCTTTTGGTTTGCGCGCGGGCCGCTTTTGTGTGGTTTAAGACAGCTGCGCAAACGCAAGCCGGGACACGAGAGCCTGCTCTGGTTTGTTGTGGCCGGCGGGGCGCTTTACAGCCTGAGCTCGCTGGCCGCGGGGGATCTACGCCAGATTTACATCGCCCCGATCGGGGCGATGCTGACACTGGCACTCTTGGCCGAATGGCTTGAGCGGCGGGCAGAGGCGTCCGCGCGAGCGGCTGGCGCGATATCGCCGCCAACAGGCGAAAGTACGATCTTGCGGGATGGGCGGCGGGCCGCGATCCCCGCCGATCAGCTGGCGGTGGGGGATGAAGTCGCGCTGTCCGCCGGCGGGGTGATTCCGGCGGCGGGGGCAATTCTGTCCGGGGCGTCGGCGGTGGACGAGAGTATGCTGACCGGCATAAGCCTGCCGGTGGACAAGTTCGCCGGAGACCGTGTATCGGCCGGATCGGTTCTGCGGTCGGGGGGGCTGGTCATCCGGGTGGACGAACTGCCGTCGGAAAACGAAGAACCGCCGGACAGGCGGCTCTTCCCGCGATTGAGCGCACTGCCCGGCGAGCGGTTTACATACGCGATTTTAGGGATGATACTCATGACCTTGGCTGCCGGGCTGGTGTCCGGAAATAGAAACATGACGCCGGCGATCTTGCTGGCGGCTTCGCCGGCGGCAATGGCGCTGGGCGTCTCCGCGGCGCTCACAGCCGGAGCCAAGCGCGGCCATGCGCGGGGAATCTTCTTCAAACAGGTGGATTTGCTCGAGAACGCGCACCTGATCGATCTAGTTGCGCTGGACAAAACCGGAACGGTTACCGAGGGAAAGCTGGCGGTGGCCGAGCTGCTGCCGGGCGAAAACCCGGGCGCGGATGAATTTTTGCGGCTGGCGGCTTCGGCCGCGCGGGCGAGCGATCATCCAATAATGACCGCGATTGTCAGCCGGGCCAGAGAAGCGGGGCTTTCGCCCATCGAAGCCGACCGGTATGAAAACCTGCCCGGGCGCGGGGTTATCGCCAATATGGGCGGTGAAATCCATCATCTCGGGACAGAAAAACTGATGCGCGAAAATAAAATCGGGCTGAGTGAGGCATTCAAGCAGACGGCTTTGCGGCTGGAGGACGAAGGTAAAGTGCCGCTCTTTCTGGCGCGGGCGGGCAGCCTGCTGGGGCTGATTGCGCTGGCTGACCCGATAAGGCCGCGAAGTGCGGCGGCGGTCAGCGGCCTGACCCGGCTGGGAATAGAGGTAATCCTGTTAACCGGGGATGACAGGCGGGTGACGGCCTCCATTGCCGAACAGACAGCGATCACCGACTTTGTGGCCGAAGCGCCGCCCGCCCAAAAAGCCGAGCGAATTCGAGAGCTTCAACAGATGGGCAAGCGGGTAATCATGGTCGGGGAGGGCGAGGACGACCGGCCGTCTATTGTAAACGCCGACGTTGGGGTTTCACTTTCAGGACAACCCTGCGCGGATATCGCGATCGCCGGGGATTTGGCAGACCTGATCGACGCGCTTGCGCTGGCCAAGGCCACCCGAAAAAGGGTAAAGCAGAATTTGGGGCTGGTTTTTGGGCTGAGCGGGGTAACCGCGCTGTTTGCACTAGGGGTCGGCGGGCTTGCGTTTAGCCCCGGTTTATTGCTGATTATGATTGGGCTCGGGGCAGGCGGCGCGCTGCTCAACGCAAATCGATAAAACAACGCCCTCCCAACCGGGAGGGCGTCTATCACTGTGCTTGAGTAGATTCTATTTTTGAGATGGTGGCCGTCTCAATCCGGTGGTCCTGGATAAGATCAATCCGGATGCGCAGGCCGAACTCCTCCATTTCAGGGGTGCTGCCGTCTTCGGGGATACTGTCAAGCAAGCTGAGCACCAGCCCGGCGAAAGTATCGTACTCGTCGTATGGCAGCGGGATATCGACGGCTTTGGCGACTTCGTCCAGCGGTGCCGCACCGCTCACCCGCCAAATTCCCGCGTCCAGCTGTTCGATCAGGGGTGGCTCATCCGGCTGGTTGTCGTCGTCCAGATCCCCGACCAGCTGCTCAAGCAGGTCGGTCATGGTGATCACCCCGCTCATCCCGCCGTATTCGTCCAGAATGACCGCGAAGTGGTTGCGGTTTTTTTTCATATTGCGCAGCAAAGTGTCGGCCCGCAAGCTTTCGGGGACGAACTGCGGGGGTTTGACCGCCCCGGCCATCGTGCTCTCCCGGCCGCGGTCAGACAACCGAAAATAGTCCTTGATGTTGAGCACACCGACAATGTTGTCCTGGTCGTCCTCACAAATGGGGTAGATCGAGTGGCGGTGTTCGTAAATGGTTTTTTGCCACTCTTCGTCGCTTTCTTCCATCCAGAGCATGGCCACGTCGGTGCGGTGGGTCATAATTTTGTCCACCGTTATGTCGTCGAAGTCAAAGAGGTTATGTATAAACTCTTTTTCTTCGAGGTCGATGGCGCCTTTCTCACTGCCCGCGTCCACCATAATCCGAATTTCTTCCTCGGTTACTTTTTCGACTTCGGCGTTCGGGTCGATACCCAACAGGCGCAAAACCGCGTTGGTTGAGGCGGTGAGCAGCAGTACAACCGGCCCAAACAGCTTAGAGAGCGTATAAATCAGCCCGGACATGCCAAGGCCGATGGCTTCGGCATTCTTCATGGCAATCCGCTTGGGCACCAGCTCACCCAGCACAATGGTGACGTAGGAGAGAATGAGTGTGATGACAACCACCGAGATATTATTCAGCGCGCCGGTCGGCAGGGGGGAGCCGAATGATTCAAACCAGCCGGTCAGCCGGGCCGCGAAGCTTGCGGCCGCGAAGGCGCTGGCCAAAAAGCCGGCGAATGTGGTCCCGACTTGAATGGTGGCCAAAAACTTGGCCGGCTGGCTGGTCAAAGACAACAGCCGCCTGGCTTGTTTGTTGTTTTCTTTTGAAAGGCGCTCGAGCTTTGCGTCGTTCATAGAAATAACGGCGATCTCAGCACAGACAAAGATCGCGTTCATGGTTATCAGGAAGAGCTGTAGCAGCAGCTGCCATAACAACGGGTCATCGCCGAGCATAGTTAAGTACCACCAGCCTTATTATACGTTATTTCGCGGGCATAATCACAGACAGTATATCACGTTAAGGTCGCGAATACAACGAAAATATTTGGCGGGTGTTTTGCCAGCCCCCAAAAGTGTGGCGTTTACCGGTAAAATATGAACGATTGACAGACAAACGGGAATGGGTTACTATAAGTTGGCGGCAAAATTTAGTGCAATATAATAGGTCGGGAGGCAAAATGAAAATCACAATAAGACATATGTTGCCGGAAGAAGCCAAGGCGGTGCAAAAGCTTGGGCGCAAGTCGTTCCACCCGCTGGAGATGCCCTATATGCCAAAAGTTAAGCGGGCGCTGATTGCCGAGCTGGAAGGCGAGCCGGTCGGCGCGTTTACCTATACAATCGAGCAGGTCAAAAGTAAAAAAGTCGGCCGGATCGACTTTTTGTTCACCCATCCGGACTACGCCGGGCAGGGGGTGGGCAAACAGCTCTGTCAGGCGGGGTTTGACTTCTTGTGGGGTGAGGGATGCGATCTGCTGACCACCTACGTGCGGGACGACAACGCTGCATCTTGGCGGGTTTTTGAGCGGCACGGGTTTGTCCGCGCCGACTTGTCAAGCGTGGCCGGGCTGATCGGCTGGGGCGGGCTGATCACCCAGTGTGTCAAATCGCTCTATGCTTTTTCGCCGGCACACGACCTTTATATCGCCACACGGGATGAAGAGGCCACCAAACAGTGTGCGAAAAAGACCGGCATTGACCAGATGTTCCGGTATCTCTACCTGCACGCGTTTATCGGGATGCTTGTGGCCTGGCGGGCGGGTGCGGATGCTTTTGCGGTTGCGAGTGACGCGATCGCGATCTTTTTGGGCTTGATGCTTGCCGGTTATCTCGGGACCCTGCCGTCATCCGGGCGAAAGTGGAGGTTTCGAATGACGACGGGCGGCGGGCTTCTTCCGCTGATTTTTGCCGGGTCTATCCGGGGTATTTTATTCCCGTTTATCGGCGGCTGGTACCCCACAGTCTATGAGGACACCCATACTTTCAGGCGGGATTTGGCCGTCAACGCAATGGCGACCTGGGCCTTTCTGCTCGCGGTTGTGGCGGCCGGGCAGTTCCTGATCCCGCTGCCGGGGTATATTAACCCGCTTGCGTCATTTCTTCTGATCTTTAAATGTATGCCGGTGAGAGTCGTCGACTCATCCGGGTTTGGGCGGGTTTTCCGATGGAACAAACCGGTGGCCTGTCTGTTTGTGGCACTCTCGGCCGTGGTGGTTTATCTGTTTTGATAGATGGGAGGACGCGTGTGAGGCGCGCTGTGACTGTGCCGGTTTTGTGCGCGGTGACCGGGTGGATGACAAACGCGGGCACGGTCCGTGCCGCGGGAAGCGTTGGGGTGCGATGAAAGCGCAACTTTTCAGACAGTGTCACGGATGCTGCGGGAAGACACAAGCGAGCGAGTCATCGACGGACAGTCGAATATACGCAGACGGCCGTGCCGCGAGCCCGCAAATCCACACAAAAAACGGACGTCTGGCCGACGTCCGTTTTGCTGTTTAAACTTGTGCGTACCGGGTCTGCTCGTGCAGCTGTTTGCACCGCGCGTAGTAATCGGCAAAGAGCGTGTGACCCCGGGCGATCAGCCGCTCGTTGTCCTTATCCCCGCACAGGCGGGCGAAGATCTTGCCGACCTGGTCGGTTGGGCACTGACTTGAGCGCTCACAGAGGATGTACAGCGAATACGAGGCCATGTCCCGTATGTATTTGTCAAGCCCGGGGGCTTTGGTTTCGATCTCGCAGTAAAAGACGTTCAATGTGGTCTGGGCCAGGATCGAGTTGTGGGAAAGATCGGCCACCACCCGGTTGATCACATAGGAAAAGAGCAGCAGCGCGTGGTGCGCCTGCAGCGCCTCAGCCATACCTTCCGGCCAGGGGTCAAACTTGTCCTTTGCCTCGGCCATAACCAAAGCGGCATAGGACGACCCAAGCGCGCGCGCAAGGTCGATATTTCCCGAGCTTTTTTGGCGGAGATAATTTTGTGCTTCGGCCTCGGCCTCTTCAGCGGCCGGTTCAGTATCCCGGATACTTCCGCCGCTGCCCGGGGCAATTTTCATGTCGGCGTCTTCGTCACCGGAGGCAGCCAAGAGCAGGTTTTCGCCTTTAAGGGCAGTGAACAAAAACAAAGCGCACCCTGTGATCAGGGCAAGTTCCAGCCATATCATCTTGTGTTAACACCAACTTTCGGGTAAAAATAAGAATTAGAAAAGAGCAAAGGCTGACACGTTATCGACGCCACGAACGCGCCTGCAATTTTCTACTTTACTGACAACTACATTATACAGCTTTTGCGCATCCAGGTAAAGAGGCTGGCGGGAAATATTACAGAATTTGGCCAAGATTTATCCTGATCGGGCAAGGTAACGGGGGCAGGATAACCAAAAGGGCGAAGTATCCGCCCATAAAGGAGAGCGATGAAATGGAAAACGAGATTGTTATGCGGTTTGACACAGCCCCCTCAGCCGAAGCCAAAGAAAAACTGATCCGCAAAATCGAGGCAATGCCCGGGATAGAATATGTCGGGGTATCCGGTGGGGTTGTCCGGGTAATTGGCGGGGACATCGACCAGCTGACCATCCAGGACGAGATTGAGGGGATGGGTTATCCGCTGATGCGGTGAAGAGTAGTTCTCTGCGCAAAACAAGCCGCGCCCCACAGAGATGGGGGCGCGGCAATGGGTTATAAAACAGGTTCTAAAGGCTGATCGCTATAATTTTGAACTGAAGCGTGTTTCCGTTGGGCACGGTTACCCGCACTTCATCCCCGACCTTGTGACCGACCAGGGCCTTGCCCACCGGGGATTCATCGGTGATGGTTTCCATATCGTCTTCGCGGGTGTACTCCAGCGGGCTGGTTATGCGATAGGTAGCCTGTTCGTCGAACTCGACGTCGAGAATGGTAACGGTGGTGCCGATCGAGACCGTATCGGTTGAGATCTGGTCTTTCTTAATCAGCTGGGCTTTCTTGAGCTGTTCTTCAAGGGTCGCGATGTTCGCTTCAACCAGGGCCTGCTCATTTTTGGCTTCATCGTACTCGCTGTTTTCACTCAGGTCACCAAAACCGCGCGCGACCCGAATTTTCTCGCTGATCTCTCTGCGGCGAACCGTGCGCAGGTGCTCCAGCTCGGTTTTGAGCTGCTCGAACCCTTCGGGGGTGATGAATATTCCGTCTGCCACCGAACACCCTCCTTTCTATAAAAAATAAAGCCGCCGCTTGGGCGATTGTTACAAGGGGAATTTTGACCGCGTCACGGCCAACATATCCTAGTATTATAGCGGGTGACAATCTTTCTGTCAAGTGTTTACAGGGATTGCCAAAAAATATTCCGATTATAGCTTTAGCGTTAATAAACCACCAGCTATGCTGGTGAATCATTAAAAGCTTATAGTACAAATACGTTTTTGTGAAAGCTGAAAGAAAAAAGGTGAAAAGGCTGGCAGAAATGACAATGCCCTTAGTTTTCGCCAGATGAATTAGGCTGGGAGATTTCACCCGTTTACGGGCTGTGGGACGAGTAATGCAATTGACTGTCCGCCCCTTGAGGGGCTGTGCCGGTAATACGCCCCTCTAGGGCGGGGCAAACCACTGGTTTTACTGGTGGTTTTGATTGAACCGCGGTCAGGACTTTGCGCGGCCCCGCAAAAAATTTGCGGCGGTTTGGATATCCACACGCCGGCCGTTTATCCGAAGAGTTCGTGCTCCCGATTCCCCGAGCGGGACGCCGCACAGTTCCCAAAGGGCGGCGGCGAACAGGCTTGGCGACAGTCCGGGCGGTGCATCCTCCTCCCGCAAGACAGAAAAGTCCGAGAAGACGGTCATGCCGTTGCCCCCGGCATAGCTGCCGGCGGTCAGAACCGGACAGGGGCAGCGCGCGGACAGCCCGAGGTCGCCGCTGTTTGGAACTAAAACGAGCAGACAGCCGGAAAGATGGTCGGACAGCCCGACATGTGCGCCCAGCGACGCCATCATCTCTTCGCCGGCCGCGCGGTAGACCGCGCGGTTTTGGCTACAGACCCGGGCGGATGAATAGTGCGCAAGCAGGGCGGGTAGCATCCAGGCGGCCGAACCGGCCGGATCGAGCAGCCCGATCACCCGCCGGTAGATGGGGATCCCGGCCGTCAGCGCACAGGCGGTGCGCAGCAGCAGATGTACCTCAAAACCTTCGAGACGGGGCGAAATAAAGCCGCTGTCCGGGGGCGGCGGGTGGCTGTCCGGGGCAAGCAGTACCCGCAGGTTGTCCGGGGCGGCCCTGCGCAGAGACAACCAGTCGACCTGCCCTTTTCGATCCGGCCAGGTGGTCAGCTGCAAATATTCGGCGGACAGGAATGTTTTGTGCTCGGCGCTGACTTTTGGCCGGGCCGGAAAACCCAGCGCGCGGCCAAGCAAGCCCGCCCGCGGGGGAGGGATAAGGTTGAGGCAGGCGAACAGTTTGACCACCCCGCTTGTGATGTACTCACTCAAGTCTATGCCGCGGGGTGGGGGCGTAGAACGCGCCGGCTACTCCCGGCTTTCCAGGAATGCGCGCGCGGCCGCTATCGTTTCTTCCAGAACATCGTACTGCTCGGCCAAATTAATGATCCGCATGATTTCAAAGAGCGGGATTTGCGCTTCGTTTACCGCGTCTTCTATGTGATTGAGAATCCACTCGGGGGTGTAGACGTTTCCGCCGAGGAATACGCCCTCACCGGGGAAAGCCGCCCAGATCCGCTCCGCGTCGCCCGAGAAGATCGCCTCAATGTCGCTGACCGAGAAAACCATCGTTGCCCAGGCCTCTTCGCTTCCGGGAGAGGTAACGCCGAGATCAATCCCGTGGCGCGCCCAGTTGACCAGCGCTTCGATTTGCTCGCGCGGCCGGTTGTAAGCGCTTTCCTGCGCGGCGATAACATTCTCGATTGTGACGCCCTCCGCCGCAAAGTAAGTGATCAGGAAAGACGGGCGCGAACTGCTCAGCCCGTCGAGTTCGGCTTGTGCGTTTTCGTTGATCCACCGGGTGAATTCCTCCCAGCCGACAATCTCGACAAAGTGGGTGGCGATTCCGTTCAGCTGCCAGCCAAACGGGTGGATGTACCAGTTGTCCGCGTCCGCGATGTTGTCCGCGAACAGCGACTCACCCCGATAGTAAAACACATTCTGCCAAAGCCGGTCGCGGGTTTCTTCGGTGATGGCGGCAGTCAGGTCGATATCAGGCAGAGATAAGTCCGGCTGGGGGTCGTCTTCCTGCGCTGATTCGTCCACAGCGGGTGGATCAGGCTGGGGCGCAGGCGCGGGCGCCGGAGCGGATTGACAGGCGGCCAGCAAGATCACGGCGGCCAGCAATGTGATAAATAAGCGAGACATGATTATTTCGGACACCTCCGTTGGTTAACTTAGCTGTAGAATACCATACAGGCCGCCGTACTTAGCAAAGGCCGTATGCTCGTCGATGGGGATAACATGATCAAAGACAAAGGGGATGATCACACTTCCGGTGTGATCGATGACTCCCCAGTAATCCCCTTGTTTGACGGCTATTATGTTCAGCCCGCGCTCAAAAGTGGCCTGCCACTCGTCGCCGTCAAATTCAAACCAGCCTAAAAAGTCGACGCCAACCGCAAGCGCAGCCACGCCGGTGCGCGCCTGACTAAAATCGTACATTGGCGGGCCGTCAACGCCGTTCGTGTGTATGATCCGGGTTGTGTCAATGCCGTGGAACAGGTTAAAAGTGTCGACAAACATCGAGAGCTCGGTTAAAAATTCGCCCCTGGTCAGCGGATGAAATGTAGGGACATGCATACCGATAAACTCGCCAAATAGATCAAGCGACTCATCGTAAAAGAGCTCAATATGGGAACCGCCATGCCCTTCCTTGTAGCCCAGCGCCGCTCCGGTGCCTTCGTCAATCAACATCCAATCAGGCCGGGTGAAAAAACCACACAACCAGCAATGGCGGATCTGTTCATAAGCAAAAGTGGGTGGAACAAGCCAGGTCAGGCCGGAAATATGCGGCGGGTCTTGCGCGGCCTCTTCGACCTCTGGCGCGATCTCCTCAATCTCAGGCGCGACCTCTTCAACCGCCGGCGATTCAACTGCCGAAACC
This sequence comes from Oscillospiraceae bacterium, assembly GCA_009784625.1. Lineage (GTDB taxonomy): Bacteria > Bacillota > Clostridia > Oscillospirales > Ruminococcaceae > WRAV01. Next base: position 23,193 of record WRBI01000026.1, read on the forward strand.
GGCTCCGGCTCGTCCGCCGCCAAAACGCCGGCCTGACAAGCGGCCAGCAAAATCGCCGCCAACAACAGGACCGACACTCGTGTGCCATCCCCATTACCCCGCTGCGACTGCTTCGGCAAACAGGTCTTCCACATCGGCGCTTGCCTGTTCGGCTTCCTGCTCAGCTTCCTCCTGCGCTTGCTGCTCAAGGGCGTCACTCACCCGGTGAAGGGCAATGGACAGTTCGACCGCACGCGACAGCTGAGGGTCGTGATGCTCGTCCAGGTTTTGCCACTCACCGTCAAAAGCGACCTCGTAGTCGGGGCGCAGGCCGACGCCGTTAAAGATAACACCGCTCGGGGTGACCAGCAATGCGGTAGTGATCTCGATGGCCGAGCCGTCTACCAGCGGGATGATTTCCTGTACAACGCCTTTACCGGCGGTGGATGTCCCGACCGAGCGGGCCCGGTCACGATCCCTGAGCACTTGGGTGAACAGTTCAGCCGGGCCGGTTGTCCCCGCGTTGATCAGGGTAACCATCGGCATATCCAGCTGTTGATTGCTGCTTGAGTTAAAGAGGACAGAGTCGTTGCCGTCCCGGTCGCGTGAGCTGACAATCACGCCGGGGGGGACAAGGGTGTCGAGAATTCTCGCGGCGTAAACGAGCTGGCCGCTAGAAACATCCCGCAGGTCAAAGATCAGGCTTTGGGCGCCGGCTGCCAGCATCCGATCCCGCTCGCGGCGAAACTGGTCGGGTGTGTGCTGGTTAAAATCCAAAATTTGGATATAACCGACCCCCGGTTCGCTCAACATCCTGGAATAAACGGTGGGCAGGGGGACGATCCTGCGAAGCAAATCTTCGGTGCGGTCGATGTTGTTTGAGCGAATGGTCAGCGAGACCCGCGAGCCTGTGTCGCCCGAAATGCTCTCAAGCATTTGTACGCTGTTCTCGGGTGTAAGGTCTTCGTCGTCCACACGTATGATCAAGTCACCGGCCAGCATTCCGGCGGCCAGTGCGGGCGAGTCGGCAAAAACCTCTTCGACAAGGATATAACCGTCCCCTTCCGGGTTCGCGCGGAGCAGCGCCCCGATTCCGGCGGTCGGGCTGGCCTGGGCGCGAAGCATGGCCTCATAAGTGCGCGCGTCATGAAAAACGGCGTAAGGGTCGCCGATCCCCGCGATAAACCCGCGGGCAATCGAATCCATCAGATAGATCTCGTCAATCACACCGTTAAAGTTTGCCCGAACCATCCGGTTGAGCATAGAGATCATCTCAAGATTTTCTTCCCGCTCGCGCAGGTCGATCATCCGGTCGTTCACCTGATTATTTACAAAATCAAAGGTGATGTTAAAGGTGACCGCCGCCACCAGCAACATAAGCGCAAGCGCGGCGCCCAGAGATACACGTTTGTTCATAAAGAAACCTCGTTAAGGGCAGTTGACAATGGACAATGAAAGCATCCGCTTCGCGGATGTATTTAAAATAATCGCGTAGCGATACCGACATTGTCAATTGTACATTGTCCATTGGTTTTATCCAAATATCCAGGGCCTCGGATTTTGAGCGACCCCGTTTTGTCTGACCTCAAAGTGAAGATGGGGGCCGGTCGACCAGCCGGTTGAGCCGACATTGCCGATGGTTTGGCCGATGACTACCGTTTGGCCGACGGTGACCGTTATGTTCGAGAGGTGGGCGTAAAGGGTGGATGTGCCGCCGCCGTGGTCAAGGATAACAAACATACCGTACCCGCGCCCGGGTGTGTGTGACCAGTTGACGTGGGCGACCGTGCCCGAGTTGGCGGCCACTACGGGCGCCCCGTGAATCGAGCCGGCCCCGCCCCCCCCGGCAATGTCGATGCCGGTGTGGAAGTCGGCCCCGCCAAAGCGCGGCCCAAATTCAGAGGTGATCCGGGTGAAGCCGGGTACCGGCCAGGCCATATCTCCGCCGATGTAGGGGTTTTGCGACCATTGAATCCGGCGGATAAGCTCTTCGATCTCCGCTTGCATCTGGTCGCGCATTCTGCGGTTTTCTTCCAGGTTGGCAAGGAACTCCCGCTCCATCTGGTCTATGTTTTGAATGCGCATATTGGCCGAGGCCAGCTGGTTGCTCAAGAGCTGCCGCTGCTCTTCGGTTCTGCGGCGCGCGTCTTCCTGCTCATCCAGCCGGGCGTTGAGGGCGGCCTTTTGCGCTTCAAGCTCGCGGCGCTGCACCATCAGCTGCCTGCCGATCCGCTGGTCATGCTCGCCGATCCGCACCATTGTGTTGGTGCGGGTGAGTGCGCTGACAAAGCTGTCCGCGCCCAGCACAAGCCCGAGGGTAGAGGTATCGTCTTGAATAAACCGCGCGCGTGTCCGCGCCAAAAACAGCGCGTGGTTGGCGTCCACTTCGGCCTGCTTTTCTTCAATCAGACTGATCTGGTATTCGATGTCTTTTTCGAGCTGGTCGATTAGGTCTTCGAGCAAATCAATCTCGCTGCGGGTAATGCGGATTTGATCATCGATCGAATTGCGCACGACAATCTCCCGCTCCCGCTCGTCCCGCGCATTGGCCACCTGGCCTTCTAAATTTTCGCGCTGGCGCTCAAGGTCTGCCATCTGGTCGCGGATGCCGTTGATTTCGTTTTGCATTGCCGAAACCGAAGCAACCGGCCGGCCCGCGCGCCCGCTGGCCGGGAAAGACATCCCGCCGATCAGCAGCAGGGCGGCCAATGTAAGTGCAACGAACTTGGTTTTATTACAGCGCATAAATAACCACCTGTATGTGTTTTATTATTCCCAGCCGTACTCGTCCTCATCGTCTTCCCCGCTGAGCATTTCGACAATCCAGGCCGCTTTCATCGCCGCCACAACGGCAATCGCCAGGATCGCCACAGTTGCCAATACAACGCGCAGGGTCTTACAGCCCTTTTTAGGCGCACAACATTTACAAAATTTCATGAGAGTCACCTTCCTTATGTCTTTATACTTTCAAATACCTTTTGACAAATGAAGTGGAACCGACAATCCCGATAAAGACACCCAAGCCGGCGAACGCGCCAAATACATAGCGGGAAATATCCCAAAAGTCGACCGCGCGCTCAAAGAGCGGCCCGACCAGCCCGCCGAACTCCTCGCCCAGCCAGGCCAGCAGATAGGTGTAACCAAAACCCAAGATCAGGAAAGCGGCTACCGCGGAGGTAAGGCCGATGATGATTCCCTCGACCAAAAAGGGCATCCGGATGAACGCGTCGGTCGCTCCGACGTACTTCATAATGTTGATCTCTTTGCGCCGGGCGTAGATGGTCAGCTTGATGTTGTTTGAGATGATAACCAGACTGACCACAATCAAAATACCGACCACAATCATTCCGCTGTAGGCGACCGCCTGCCGGACAGTGACCAGGATGGTCGCGACGTCGCCGGCGTAGTTGACCCGCTCGACCACCCGCATGTCTTCAAGCTGCGTGACCGTCTGGCTCATCTGTTCAAGGTTGGCCACGCTGATGATATACATATCCAGCAAAGGGTTTTCATCCCCGAGCAGGTCTAAGTACAGCTCCTCGTTCTCAGCGATCAGCCATTCCAGCGACTCATGGCGTGAAACAAAGGTGTAGTGGGCGATGTTGGGTATTCCATCCAAAGTGATGTCGAAAACGGCCACGTCTTCGGGGGTTGCCCACTCTTCGAGATAAACGACCAGCTCGTTTTGATCCTCGACAAAATTGATCATGGCGTTCACGTTGAGCGCGACCATGGCCGCCCCGCCGATCAGCAGCATACAGGCGACCAAAACCCCGATGCAGGCAAAGCTCATCAGCCGGTTGCGCACAACGTTTTTGCCACCCTCTCTCATCAGGTAGCCAATGTTGTGTAACCTCATTTTCGGCCTCCCGCCACACGACGCTGCCGCTCATACTCCTCAATCAGGGCGCGGGGGGTCTTACTTGAAAAGTCAATGGCTTTCTCTTTGCTGACAAGGCCCCGGCCGTAGTCTTCCATCAGCTCTTTGCCGGTAAACAATTCAGATTCATCGCCGCGGTTGTCGGAGATCAGCTCGCCGTTCTCGATTGTGATCACCCGCTTATTGAAATAAGAAACCAGCTCGTGTTCATGTGTGACCATCAAAATGGTTGTCCCGGCCTGCGAGTTGATTTCGGAAAGCAGATCAATGATCTCAAACGAAAGCTCGGGGTCGATGTTGCCGGTCGGCTCGTCCGCGATGATGATGGACGGGTTGTTGACCAGCGCCCGCGCCAGAGCCACCCGCTGCTGCTCACCGCCCGAAATTTGATCGGGCATACTTTTGGCCTTGTGGGCAAGATCAAGCAGCTTGAGCACATAGGGGACGCGTGAGCGGATATCCCGCGCGACCACGTTGGTCACCCGCAGGGCAAAGGCCACGTTGTCGTAAACATTCAAGTTTGGAATCAGGCGAAAATCCTGAAATACGACCCCGAGCGAGCGCCGGTATTTTGGGATATGGCGGCGCTTCATCCGGTTTAAGTTGTAACCGTTGACCATAGCCATCCCGGCCGAAGGCACTTCTTCGCGCAGGATGGTCTTGATGATGGTGCTCTTACCCGCGCCCGAAGAGCCGACAATAAAGACAAACTCGCCCTTATCGATCTTAAAGCTCACGTTCTTGAGCGCGTGGCTGCCATTTTTATAATTTTTGCTCACATTCGCGAATTCTATCACAGCGGCTTCTCCATAAGGGCAATTAACAATGATCAATTAACAATTAACAATTTTGGTGTCGCCTTGCGACTATTTAAATCATCCACACAGTGGATACATTCATTGTTAATTGTACATTGTTAATTGTTAATTAGTATTTAACCGGGTTAGACGTCAGGTACTTTTTGACCATCAGCGCGACTTTAAAAATGATGGCGTGGTCAAACTCCCGCAAGTCCAGGCCGGTCAGCTTGCGGATTTTTTCCAGCCGGTAAACTAAGGTGTTCCGGTGGACAAAGAGTTTGCGGGATGTTTCAGATACGTTTAAGTTGTTCTCGAAAAACTTTTGGATGGTGAACAGGGTTTCGTGGTCAAGGCTCTCAATCGAACCTTTTTTGAAAACCTCACGCAAAAACATCTCACACAAGGTAGTCGGCAGCTGGTAGATCAGCCGCGCGATCCCTAAGTTGTCGTAAGAGACAATGGCCTTGTCGGTGTCGAAGACTTTTCCGACTTCGAGCGCGACCTGGCTTTCTTTAAACGACTTGGCAAGGTCTTTTACGCCCAGGACAGGGGTGCCGATTCCGATGACGACTTTGGTGTAAAACTCGCTGCCCAAGGTATCTACGATGGAGCGGGCAAGCTTCTCAAGGTCTTTAGATTCGATTCCCGGCTTGATTTCCTTGACCAGGACAATGTCGCTTTCGTTGATGTTAAAGACAAAGTCTTTTTGCTTGTCCGGGAAGAGGTTTTGAATGACGTCAAACGCCGAAATGTCGTTTGACGAGATAATCCGAATCAGGAATGCCGCCCGGTGGGCGTCAATGTTAAAGTGCAGCTCCCGCGCTTTGATGTAGATATCGCCGGGCAGAATGTTGTCGAGTATTACGTTTTTAATGAAGTTTGAGCGGTCATACTTCTCGTCGTAATACTGTTTGATGCTGGCGAAAGAAATCGAGAGTATGTTACAAAACTGAGCGGCGGTATCGTCCGCGCCCTCAACAAAAATTGCGAATTCCGGCTTTGAAAGGCTGCCGAAAGGCTTAAAAGTGTACTTATCCCGCGTGAAAGTCTCGCCGACTTCGCCGCCGCCAAGGGTTAGGTACTCAAATGTCTCACCGATTTTTGAAAGGTCGCTACAGGCAATCACGGTGGCGGTTTCGTCCACAACGCCGATCACCCGGTCCACCGACTCGCGCATCTGGTGGACAATCCTCTGGAATAGCCTGTTCGACATATCTTTCTTCTCCTCTTTCTATTTTGACCGGCTTGCTGTTTGTTGGTAGTACAGCGGTTTCTAAAAGCTGTTTTTAGCCAGTAAAATAGTCATGTTGTACGATTGGCAAAATGTTTCTTCTCTATTTTACCTAAAAAAAGCACACATTGCAACCTGTAGGAGGCAAAAAACTTCAAAAAAATATAAGTTTTTTCGTCATTTCGCCAAAAAGCGTATGGCCGAGCGCCATACAAGTGACCCTGGCATCGGTAATTCGTCACTATTATAGTGGCCAAGCGATGGCGATTTGTTGCGGGAAAAATGTCAACATATCGTGAACAGTCGATAGTGGATTGCTGGAAGCTGACCAGTGACAGTAAAAATATCGCTTCGCGATGAGTTTAATCAATCGCGAAGCGATACCGTCATTGTTAAAACTTGTATTCAATAACGAGAATTGCTTTGACTCGGGGGCGGTTCGAGTATTGAATACAGATTCTTAGCCCAGCAAAGACTTGCCGGTCATTTCTTTCGGTTTGGGCAAGCCCATCATGTCGAGCAGGGTGGGGGCCAGGTCGGCCAGTTTGCCTTGGCCGGGGGCGGCCAGCTTGCGCTCACCCACGCCCAGCGCGATCAGCGGAACGACGTTTGTGGTGTGGGCGGTAAAAAGTGATCCGCCCTGTTCGTACCGCCAACGCAATACCATTTATTGTTAATGAAGTAAAGATCTGCCGGTCATTTCTTTCGGTTTGGGCAAGCCCATCATGTCGAGCAGGGTGGGGGCCAGGTCGGCCAGCTTGCCTTGGCCGGGGGCGGCCAGCTTGCGCTCACCCACGCCCAGCGCGATCAGCGGGACGACATTTGTGGTGTGGGCGGTAAAAGGTGATCCGTCCGGCTCGTACATCTGGTCGGCGTTCCCGTGGTCGGAGGTGATCAGGCAGGCACCGCCCATTTGCAGCACTTTGTCGGCTACTTTGCCCATGCATTCATCCACGGTTTCGACCGCTTTGACCGCCGCTTCAAATACGCCGGTGTGGCCGACCATGTCGCAGTTGGCGTAGTTTAAGATGATGAGGTCGTACTTCCCGCTGTCCAACCGGGAAAGCATTTCGTCGGTGACCTCGTACGCGCTCATTTCCGGCTTTAGGTCGTAGGTGGCCACTTTAGGGGAGGGGATGAGCACGCGGTCTTCGCCCGCACCGGCCGCTTCAACCCCGCCGTTAAAGAAGAATGTGACGTGGGCGTACTTTTCGGTTTCGGCTATCCGAAGCTGGGTTAAGCCGCTGGCTGAGATGTACTCACCCAGTGTGCCGGCCAGACTTTGCGGCCGGTACGCGATCTGCACATTCGGCATGGTCGAATCGTATTGGGTCATGCAGACATAGCTGAGGCCGAGGTACTCTTTGCGGTTAAAGCCGGAAAATTCGGGGTCGACCAGCGCGCGGGTGATCTCGCGGGCGCGGTCGGGCCGGAAGTTAAAGAAGATGACGCTGTCACCTTTGGCAATCTGGCCGCCCTGAACACAGACGGTGGGCAGGACAAACTCATCGGTCACCCCGTCGTCATAGCTTTTTTGCATGACTTCGGCGGTTTTGGCCGAGACGACACCCTGGCCGTGTACGATTGCGGTGTAGGCCTGCTCGACCCGCTCCCAGCGGTTGTCGCGGTCCATCGCGTAGTAGCGCCCGGTGATGGTCGCGATCTGCCCGACTCCGATTTCGGCCATTTTATCTTCCAATTCGGCGATAAAGCCCTTGCCCGAAGTGGGGGAGACGTCCCGGCCATCCATGATGGCGTGGACGTAGACTTTCTCTACCCCCCGGCGTTTGGCCATCTCAAGCAGGGCGTAAAGGTGGGTGTTGTGGGAGTGTACCCCGCCGTCGGACAACAGGCCGATCAGGTGGAGGGCCTTGCCGTCTGCCGCGTTGTCCATCGCGTCCATAAAAGCGGCATTTTCAAAAAAATCGCCGTCCTGAATGGATTTTGTGATCCGGGTGAGTTCCTGGTAAACCACCCGCCCCGCCCCGATGTTTGTGTGACCGACTTCTGAGTTGCCCATCTGGCCGTCCGGCAGGCCGACATCCATTCCGGACGCGCCGATCAGCGTGTTCGGGCAGGAGGCCATCAGCCGGTCAAAGTTGGGCGTTTTGGCGGCGGCGATGGCGTTTCCGGCTGTTTCCGGGTTGTGGCCGAAACCGTCGAGAATCATCAGCATATATGGTTTTTTCATCGTTTACCCCTTTTTCAGTTGACAGTTGACAGTCATTGTATCGCTTCGCGATGATATTTAAAATACGTCCGCGCAGCGGACACTTTAACTGACAACTGTACACTATCAACTGCCCTTAGTCATTGGCCGCTTTGATGATGGCGGCGAAGTCGGGGGCTTTCAGGCTTGCCCCGCCGATCAGGCCGCCGTCCACATCCGGCATGGCCAGCAGTTCGGCGGCGTTGGCCGCGTTCATTGAACCGCCGTATTGGATGGTCAGCCCGTCCGCCGCCGCTTGATCGTACAGCCCGGCGACCACTCCGCGAATAAACCCGCAGACTTCGCCCGCCTGCGCGGCGGTGGCGGTTTTGCCGGTTCCGATCGCCCAGACCGGCTCGTAGGCGATGATGATGTTTTGAAGTTCCGCTTTGGAGACGCCGGCCAGCGCGATTTTGGTTTGGAGCGAGCAGACTTCTTCGGTGATGTTTTGCTCGCGCTCTTCGAGCAGTTCACCCACACAGAGGATGACGGTCAGTCCGGCATCCAGCCCGGCGCGCACACGGCCGTTGACGGTCAGGTTGGTTTCACCGAAGTATTGTCGGCGCTCTGAGTGGCCAACAATGACGTAACCCACGCCCAGGTCGGCCAGCATCCCGGCCGAAATTTCGCCGGTAAACGCGCCGCTCGCCGCCCAGTGGCAGTTCTGTGCCCCGACTTTGACGTTTGAGCCTGCCGTCGCGGCCAGCGCGGTTTCGAGGTGGGTGAAAGGGACGCAGACCACGACTTCGCAGCCGGCCCCGGCGACCAGCGGTTTGATCTCGTTTATGAGGGCGGCGGCTTCCTGCCGGGTTTTGTTCATCTTCCAGTTGCCGGCAATGACGGCTTTGCGCAGTTTTTTGTTCATGCGTTTTACCTCCGAATTTTTCAGTTGACAATGGACAATGCACAATTGACAATTATGGTATCGCTTCGCGATTATAATTAAAAATCAATCCGCATAGCGGATACATTCATTGTCCATTGTCAACTGTCCATTGTTTCGTATAGGGGCAGACGGCGATGCATCTGCCGCAAATGGTGATCTCGCCGCCAAAGCCTTTTTGGGCTTGTTCTTTGGCGGTTTCGCGGCATTTCTTGTGGTCGAAGAAATCCTCGCGGGTCAGGTTTAGCTCCCAGATTTTGCCTGAGACGGCGCTGCCCGGGCAGGCTTCGGCGCAGATGCTGCATTTTCCGCAATAAGATTGATTGACCGGTGCGTTTGGTTCAAGCGGCGCGTCGGTCAGGATAGACGCGATCCGCAGGGCTGAGCCGTATTTGTCGGTGACCAGCAGGGCGCACCGGCCGATCCAGCCAAGTCCGGCGCGGGTAGCCACCGTTTTGTGGGGCAGGGTGGTGTTGTCGTTCACCTCGCCGCTGCCCACATGCGCACGGGTCTGGGCGACGGCTTTGTAGCCTTTTTCGCACAGGAGTTCGGCCCCGCGGGTGATGATCGATTCAAGCCGCAGGTTGATTCTTTCGTACTCGGCGGCGTATTCGGGGGTGGGCAGGTCGACGATCCCGCGGATGACTTTGGGCGGGTAAACGACCGCGACCGAGATTCCGACCGGCAGGCTTTCGCGCGTTTCGGGCGAAAGTCCGGTCAGATCGCCGAAGCCGACCAGATCCGCGCCCAGCTCGGTCAGAGCGGAGCGGATTTCGGCGGTTAGCGCCGCCATTATTTGTCCTGGAGGGCCGCGATACCGGGCAGCTCAAGCCCTTCCAGGAACTCGAGTGAAGCGCCGCCGCCGGTTGAGATGTGGGTCATCTTGTCGGCGTAACCCATGCTTGTGACGGCCGAGACGCTGTCCCCGCCCCCGATGATGGTGATTCCGCCGCTTTCGGCCACTGCTGTGGCCACGGCTTTGGTGCCGCCCGCGAAAGTTTCGAACTCGAACACGCCCATCGGACCGTTCCAGATGATTGTGCCTGAGCCTTTGATCGCGTCCGCGAAGACTTTTGAACTTTCCGGCCCGATGTCAAGGCCGTCCCAGCCGTCTTCGATCTGCCCGCCGGGATAAACTTTTGTGTTGCAGTCGTTTTTGAAGTCATCCCCGCAGAGGTGGTCGACCGGCAGCAGCAGCTTAACGCCTTTATCTTCGGCTTTTTTGAGCAGTTCACCGGCCAGCTCGACTTTGTCGGCTTCAAGGAAGGATTTTCCGATCTGTTTGCCCTGGGCTTTGAGGAAGGTGTAGGTCATTCCGCCGCCGATGATCAGGGTGTCGACTTTTTCGAGCAGGTTGTTGATGACGCCGATCTTGTCGCTGACTTTCAGGCCGCCCAGAATGGCGGTGAACGGGCGCTTGGGGTCGGAGAGCGCTTTGCCCATCACGCCGATTTCTTTTTGGATGAGGTAGCCGCAGACGCCGGGCAGGATATGGGCGACCCCTTCGGTGGAGGCGTGGGCGCGGTGGGCGGCGCCAAACGCGTCGTTGACGTAAACGTCAGCCAGCCCGGCCAGCGCTTTGGCGAAGTCGGGGTCGTTTTTGGTTTCTTCTTTGTGGAAGCGGGTGTTCTCGAGCAGGAGGAACGCGCCTTCGCCCAGCGCGGCGGCTTTGGCTTGGGCGTCCGGGCCGATTACGTCAGCCGCCAGCACGACCGGTTTGCCGAGCAGTTCGGACAGGCGCTCGGCCACTAGTTTGAGCGAAAACTCGGGGTTGACTTCGCCTTTGGGGCGGCCAAGGTGAGAGCAGAGGATGACCTTCGCGCCGCGCTCGGCCAATTTTTGGATGGTGGGCAGGGCGGCGACAATCCGTTTGTCGTTGGTGATTTTGCCCTCAATGATCGGCACATTAAAGTCACAGCGGACAAGCACCTTTTTGCCCTTTACGTCAATGTCGTCGATTGATTTTTTGTTGTAGGAAGTCATGTTCAAGCTCCTTTCAATTGACAATCGACAATTGACAATTGACAATTATGGGGATCGCTTCGCGATTGATTTTAATCAATTAATCGCGAAGCGATACATTTATTGTCAACTGTGCATTGTCAATTGTTATTTGTTTTTTCTGCGGTCTCTGCCGTGGAAGACCAGGGCGACCGGGCGGGGGCCGGTATGGGTGGTGATACAGGCGCCGACTTTTTGCCGGATGACCGAGCGGCCCAAGTCTTTTTCGATCATGGCCGCCAGCTCGTCGGGCGGGCCGTCGTCCAGCCCGCCGATTACGAAAACGGGTTTGTTTGGGTCTGTACAAGACTTTTTGTATGCTTCGAACAAGCGGGGCACCACTTTTTTGTCGCCGCGAACCTTGTCCATGATATCGGCTTTTTCGCCGGCCAGCCTGATGATTGGGCGCAGGCCGAGCACTTCGCCCACAAAGGCGCTGGCCCCGCTGATTCGGCCCGATTTTTTGGCGTATGCCAGCGTGAAGACCCCAAAGTAAACCTCAACGGTGGCAAACCAGTCGTCCAGATAAGTGAGGACGTCGGCTACGCTTTTGCCCTGCGCGGCCATCTTGGCCGACTGCACCATCGGGTAACCGCAGGCACAGGTATAACACCGCGAGTCAACCACATGGATGTTGAACTTGTCTTTTGCGTCCGGGTTTGCGTCGTAAAACTCGTCTTTTGCCCGCACAGCCGACTGGTAGGTACCCGAGCCGATCGAGCTGATGGTCGCGTTGACAATGTCGGTGTAGCCCTCTTCGTAAATGCGGGTGTAGCTTTCGAGGTAAGCCGCGGCGGGGACACCGCTGGTGGTCGGCGAGGTCTTGGAGGTTTCAAGGATGTTGTAATATTCTTCGGTGGTGAAGCTTCTGCGCTCCAGATAGCCTTTGCCGTCAATTGTGATCGGGATACTCAGCATTTCAATGCCGTGCTCTTGCAGGTCCGCGTCGGAAATATCACTGGACGAATCTACCATGAACTTGATTTTTTCCATTTGGCGTGTTCCCTTCTTTGGCTAAAGTGTAGCTCCCGCGAGGGAGCCTTTGTCTTTTAATCCGACAAAACCCTGGGCGCGCAGGGCCTCATACGCCCCGACCGCGACTGAGCTGCTTAAATTGAGGCACCGCGCTTCGCTGATCATCGGGATTCGCGCCTGGCAGTCCGCCCGCTCGATGAGCAGGCGGTCGGGCAGCCCGGCATCCTCCCGGCCAAAGACAAGGTAGACCCCGTAAGGGTAGTCGTGGTCGATATAAGATTTTCCGCCCTTGCTGCTGAAAAAGACGTAAGGGCCGCCGGTGCGGGCGAAAAAGTCATCAAGCCCGTCGTAATAGCGGATGTCGAGCAGGTGCCAGTAGTCCAGCCCCGCCCGCTTGAGCTTTTTGTCGTCCACTTCAAACCCCATCGGGCGAACCAGGTGTAGGGTGGCGCCGGTGGCCGCGCATGTGCGGGCGATGTTCCCGGTGTTTTGGGGAATTTGCGGCTCGACCAGGACGATGTTCAGGTTTGGCAAGGTGGAGGCTCCTTTTCAATTAACAATTATCAATTAACAATGAACAATGAATGTATTGCTGCGCCATTAATTCAAATTGCGTCCGCGGTGGCGGACACCTTAATTGCTAATTGTTAATTGTTAACTGTTCATTGTACTAGATAAAGATAGCATGACAGAGGGCTTTGCGTCAAGGTGATGGGGTGCGCAATGTGTAAATATCGCAAAAAAATAACCAGCAATTGCGGCAAAAGTGGAAAATGTACACCTTTGAGGTTCCAGAACAAGGTGTTTGCGGGTATTGGTGAGGGCGATTACAAGGAGGTAACAAATGAGCGAGAAAAAGCAAAGATGGAAATCAACCCCGGAAAGTAAAGAACTGTTCGCGCGGCTGTGTGTTTGGCTGGGCTGTCCGACCGAAGCGGCAAAGCGGGTGGGTGTACCCGCACAGCAGGCCGAACGGGCGGCGGCCGAACTGATGGGCAAACCCATGGTCAAGCGGAAACTTACGCGCTACAGGAAAGAGCTGAAGGGGCAGGCCGGCGGGATGGCGCTGGGCGGGTTATACCGATTGGCGACCTACAGCGGGCTGGGCGGACTGAGGATGGCGATCCGCGGGGGAAGCCTTACGCAAAGTGAGCTTGACGATCTCGATCTGTTCGGGGTGTCGGCCATCAAGTGGGGGGAGAAAGGCTGTGAGGTCAAGTTCTTTGACCGGCTGCCTGCCCTCGCCATGCTTTGTGAGCTGGAACGGCACCGAGACCCGGCTGCCCCCACCGACTTTTTGGGGGCGCTGCGGGAGAGCGCGGCCAGGATTGACCGCGACGAAGTGGGTGAGCCGGAAGATGACTAGGATGCGGTTTTCAAAAAAGCAATTGACCGCCCTCGGCTGGTGGTGTGACACAAGCCCGCACAAAGACAGGGACGCCATCATCTGTGACGGGGCGGTGCGCTCGGGCAAGACCCTTTGCCTTTCGCTTTCGTTCGCGCTTTGGGCGCTCTGCGCGGTTGGGAAAGGGGAGTTCGCCATTTGTGGCAAGACAATCATGTCCCTGCTGAGGAACCTCATCCGCCCGCTGATGGACGCCCTTTGCGAGATTGGTGTCCCCAACCGGCTGATTGTTTCCCGCAATCGGCTGGAGATCGGGGCCGGGTACAAGATCGGGTTCTCGCTTTTTGGCGGGCGGGACGAGGCCAGCGCGTCCCTGATTCAGGGCGCGACCTTTACCGGCGCTTTGTTGGATGAAGTCGCGCTTATGCCCCGCTCTTTTGTCGAACAGGCGATTGCCCGGTGTTCCAAAGAGGAGGCGAAGATCTTTTTTTCCTGTAACCCGGCTTATCCGCAGCACTGGTTTTACCGGGAGTGGATTCTGGGCCGAAAGGAAAAGAACGCCCTTTACCTCCGCTTTGAGATGACCGACAACCCCTCCCTTTCACAGGCTGTGCTTGACCGGTATAAGCGGCTTTATTCCGGCCCGTTTTATGAGCGGTATGTGCTGGGCAAGTGGTCGGCGGTCAAGGGGCTGGTTTATCCGATGTTTTCACCGGCCAGGCATTTGCGCGAAAGTGTCCCCCACTGTACGCGGTTTGTTGTTTCCTGCGATTATGGGACGGTGAATCCGGCTTCCTTTGGATTTTGGGGGTATTCGGCTGGCGTGTGGGTTCGGCTGCGGGAATTTTATCACGATTCGCGGCGGGAGGGGCGGGTGTTTACCGATGAGGAGTATGCGGATGCGCTTGTTTCGCTGATTGGGGCGGGCAGTGTGGAGGCGGTTTTGGTTGACCCTTCGGCGGCCAGCTTTATTGCCTGCCTGCGGGCGCGGGGGCTGCCGGCGGCCGCCGCTCGCAATGATGTTGCGAATGGGATTCGGGTGGTTGCGGCGGCGCTTGGTGAGGGGCGGGTTTGCTTTCATGTTTCTTGCGTTGATCTTATTCGGGAGTTTTCGCTTTATCGGTGGGATGAGAGGGTTGGCGGGGATGTTCCGGTTAAGCGGGATGATCATGCTATGGATGAGCTTCGGTACTTTGCTTTGGAGTATCTTTCTGCGGATTCCGGCGGGGGTGGCGGGTTTTGGGTTGGGGGGGTTGGGCGGGGTTCTTAGGTGGTGGTTTTGCCTTGCGTTTCTTCGGACTTTAAGGGCTTTTTGGTCGGGATTTCCGAAGTCCTTGCCTTTCGGGCTTAAGGGCTTTAATCGGAATCTCCGATGGAAATGAAATGGGGCGCTTCGCCCCCAAGCCCCCGAGTTACTTTTTTCCACGACCAAAAAAGTAACCAAAAAGGCCGCTTAAGGGGGGCAGGGGGCACGCCCCCAGC
>WRBI01000027.1 GCA_009784625.1 Oscillospiraceae bacterium
ATTTTGAGCCTTACTTCGTTGTCGTTACAAAGTACTGACGATGAGCGCCCATACAGCGAAGAGTCTCAGCGGAATACATATAGTATTCCTTCCTCCTCCGCCTTGAAATGCTCGAAAATTCACCCAAAATCCGTGCATTCCCATTTGTGTCAACACACCCTGGAAAACCGCAAAACTCTCTTAAACGCGACCCGGACATTTTTGTGCGCCCACACCATACTGTCGATAATCTCAGATTTGTTGCGCAAATAGCTTTGCCCTTGATTTATAGGTGCCGCTGTGTTAATATTTTGTAGGTAACCATGGTGGTTTAAAAACAACATAAAGGCATAACTGTGTATATGAAAAAAGAGGTGTCCGGGATGAAAAAGCTGTTCGCATTCAAAAAGATGTCCGCCAAGATATCATTTGTGGTCGCGGCCGCTGTCGTGCTTGTTGGCGGCAGCGCCTGCGCATATATGCAAACCCGCATCATCGAAGAAATTGACAACAATGCAAGGCTGTACGTCCGCTACCGGCTTCGGGAAGAATCAAACACGATTGACAACGCCATCCTCGAGGGTTTAGGGGACAGCCAAATCCAAGCGATTGTGGACGGGGTACAGCTATATCAGACAGGCGGCGCGATTATGGCAGACAGCGCCGGCAGGCTGATCGGCGCCGGCGCCCTGGCCCAAATGCTCACAGCCGGTGAACAGGCCACCTTATTTAGCCTTGCGCGCGAAAGCCAAAACCAGGCATTTGATATCCGCTTGGGCGGCGCCAATTTCACATCGGCGCAAGCCGGGCTGGTGAACGGATATTCCCTGTTTATTTTTGCGCCGAGAAATGAGGTTATGGCTGACGTTTACGCATCACTGACCAGATTCGCGGTTATCTTTATCGTTGTTGTGGCCATTGTGGTTTTGGTGAGCCGAAAGATCGGGAAGTCGATGGCGGCGCCCCTCATTCCGCTCAATGCCTTTATAGCAAGGGCGGGGAACATCGGCGATATCTCGCTGAGCGAAGAGGAGCGCGCGGAGATTTTGCACTACGCGCAATCAGAAGACGAGATCGGTCAGGTAATGGGCGCGACCGCCATACTCGTCGACCATCTGTTGGAGGTGACCGAAAAGCTGGAGGAGGTCGCGGGCGGCAACCTGGCCGTCGCCGTCAAACCATTGGGTGAGAAGGATGTTATGGGTACCTCGCTCAAAGAAATGGTCGACCACTTAAGTGAGATGTTCGCCGATATCAATGACGCTTCCGGGCGGGTATCGGAGGGCTCAAGTCAGATTGCGGACGGCGCGCAGACGCTGGCACAAGGCTCGACCGAACAGGCCGCCACCATCCAGCAGCTTTCGGCCTCAGCGGTGGAAATCTCTGAGAAAACAAAAAACAACGCGCAGATGGCGGGCCGGGCTGCCGAGCTTGCTTTTATCATCAAAGGCAACGCGGAAAAAGGCAGCAGGCAGATGGACGAAATGGTCGGTGCAGTGGGCGAAATCAGCCAGGCCAGCCAGAGTATCGGCAAAGTGATCAAAGTGATTGACGACATTGCTTTCCAAACCAACATACTGGCGCTCAACGCCGCGGTCGAGGCCGCGCGGGCCGGCCAGCACGGCAAAGGGTTCGCGGTTGTGGCCGATGAAGTGCGTGCTTTGGCTGCCAAGAGCGCTGAAGCCGCCAAAGACACCGGTGCGCTCATCTCCAATTCGATGGAAAAAGCCGAGCAGGGTGCGCTGATTGCCAAAGACACTGCCGAAAGCCTGGCTGAAATTGTTTTGGGTATAGGCGAAAGCAATGTGATCATCGAAGAAATAGCGGATGTATCGCAGTCGCAGACAACAAGTGTTGCGCAAATTAATGCCGGGATCGAGCAGGTCGCCATTGTCGTACAGCAAAACAGCGCCGCCGCTGAGCAAAGTGCGGCGACCGCCCAGGAGCTGCGTGAACAAGCGGCCATGCTTGCACACTTGATTGACAAGTTCAAACTGAAAGTTTAGGGTCAGTGATAAAAATACCTTAACTAAGCCGAAAAGGCTGCTGGCGCAACGCAGAAAGGGCAAACGCTTGAGCAACACAACCGGCCGCGCGACAAAAGACATGATTCTCGCGCAATATAAAAAGTATCCGCTGTCTCAGGTTTCGGATATACTGAAGCTGCTTTATCAGAGTGAGTTTGGGTGTGGACATATGGTTACCGACCCGGCAGACAGCTTGTGTTTGATTCGCGAGGAGACTGACCGGCTGCCCGAACCCGCGCTGGACGGGGCGGTGTTCGAAACGATCGGCAGTGGTTATTGCAGACTCTACCTGCGGGCGCTGCGGAGGGATTTGCTCACGTCCGAAACACTCTGCGCGTTCCTTGTATACACAGCCGGCCAGCCGGCCGGTGAGGCCGCCGGCTTCGAGCAAAAAGCGGCGGCATTCATCGCGCTCTGTGAAGATAAAAGCCTTCCGTTTGACGCCGGTGAGGTTTATAACGCCATTGACAAGCTCCGCGCGGATGGTTACCCGCCATTCCGGCACAGTGCGCAATACCGCGCGGCTTACTCGCCCGCCTACCGGGTGGTGCGCCGGGAGCTCTGTGACTTTCTTCCGCTCTTTGGCGCGATTGACGCGCTTATTCGGAAAGGCAAACCGGTCACCGTTGCCGTCGACGGGGGCAGCGGGGCGGGGAAGTCCACGTTGGCCGCATTGCTGAAATCCATTTATGGCTGCAACGTATTTTCAATGGACCACTTCTTTCTTCGGCCGGAACAGAGGACATCCAAGCGCTTGGGTGAGGTGGGCGGCAACATTGATTATGAGCGGTTTAGCGGGGAAGTTTTAACGCCGCTAAAAGCCGGGGAAACATTCTTTTATCGCCCTTACGACTGCCGTACAGGTGCGCTTTCCGAGCCGATAGCGGTTAACCCGCACCCTCTCAACGTTGTTGAAGGCGTTTACAGTCAACACCCGCATTTTGGCGACTACTGTGACCTCAAAGTTTTTTTGGCTATTTCGAAACCCGAACAGCGCCGGCGACTCCTTGCGCGCAACCCGCAGTTGTATGACCGGTTTGTCGGCGAGTGGGTCCCAAAAGAAGACGGGTACTTCGATCATTTCGGGATCGCCGACCGGTGCGATCTGATTTTCAACACCGGTGAACAGGAGGGGTGCTGTGAAAGTTGTAGTGATTGACGGCCAGGGCGGAAAGATGGGGCAGATGCTCATTGAGCGCATTAAGGGCGCGGACATCCCCTGTGAGCTGACTTGTGTGGGCACAAACAGCATTGCGACTTCGGCTATGCTCAAAGCGGGGGCGGGGGCAGGCGCGACCGGTGAGAACCCGGTCATTCTGGCCGGCCGGGAGGCCGATGTAATCATCGGTCCGATCGGGATCATTTCGGCCGATTCACTTTTGGGCGAGGTCACCCCGGCCATGGCGGTAGCGGTCGGGCAGAGCCGGGCCAAAAAACTGTTATTGCCGATCAACCTTTGCAACAATATCATTGTCGGCGCAGGCTCGCTTTCCATGACCAGGCTGATTGGCGAAGCGGTAGACGAGCTTATTAAGATGGCGCAAAAATAGCCGGCCCAAGCCGGCATTGCCAAATATACATTACAATCATAATCGCATCACGAAGGTGCGGCTCCCGTTCAAGGCGGAATACCAAAAGGGAGAATTTATGATGAACACAACAAACGCAAGTACGAAAAACAAATCAGTGCGCAAGCTGGCGGCCGCGGGGGTCTGCCTTGCACTGTGTATGCTTCTGCCCTTCCTGACCGGCCAGATCCCGCAGATCGGGGCCGCACTCTCGCCCATGCATATCCCGGTGTTTCTTAGCGGATTTATAGCCGGGCCGTTTTACGCCGCCATTGTCGGGCTTATCGCGCCGCTGCTGCGCTTTGCGCTGTTTGGTATGCCGCCCATCATGCCGATCGGGGTCGCCATGAGCTTTGAGCTGGCGGTTTACGGCTTTGTGTCCGGCTGGCTATACAGGGCGCTGCCCAAGCGGACGGGATACATCTACCTGTCGCTGATCGGCGCGATGTTCTTTGGCCGGATTGTCTGGGGGGGCGCCCGCTATCTGCTGAGCGGGGTAACCGGGCTGCCATTTACTTTTGAGTTGTTTATGGCGGGCGCGTTTATCAATGCGGTTCCGGGGATTATCCTGCACATCGTGCTGATTCCGGTCATCGTGATGGCTTTAAAGCGGGCGGACTTTTTGCCCACGGACAGCAAATCGCTGAGCGGAATGTAGCCGGACAGCGCGTATCTGATATTAAAAAAGGCGGCAGTGTGCGTGTTTGACGCCACTGCCGCCTTTGCTATTCTTTAACCGGCAACAGTGCGTACTCGTCGTGCATAACTTTTTCGCCGAAAGCAAATTGCACCGGCGGCCTGAAAATCGGCCCGGCTGAGACAAATGTGTGGTATTCGCCGTTCTCGCCGCAGATATCCGCTCCGGTTTCGGCGATCTGGCCGACAATCTCTTTGGTCAGCTGCCGGCCGAGAAAGTCATCGCTCAGCCGCTTGGTGTCCACAACCACAATGTTGGCGACAAAGCCGGCGTCGATGAATTCGTGTACCAGTGATTCCCGGCTTTCCCCCCAAAGTGGGTAGAGTGGATCGATCTCGACGGCTTGACAGCGCTCGCGGCCCCAGGCGCGGTGATCTTCAATATCGATGTCGCCGAATACACAGGCTGTTGCGCCCAGCCCTTTGGCGTGGAGCAGCGCGTTTTCGAAGCACTGTGCGTAGTTGTCAATCGTCGGTTTGGCCAAAAAAATGGGAATGTCAAGGGAGCGCGCGATGCGCTTTAACACCGGTTCGGACAGGCCGTGGAAAAGTGATCTGTCCCGGTCTGCGCTGTAAGTGGTGATCAGCGTGACCGGCTCGAATCCTTGCGAAATAGCGCGGTAAAGAGCCAGTGCGCTCTCTTTGCCGCCGCTGTATGAGATTGCGATTTTGCGCATCGTTTTTCCTCCCTGTTGTTATGCCGGCGATATTCTCCCCTGCCATCGAGCGATATTATCCGAAATATTCAGGATAGACGGCCTGCGCGATCTGCTGTAAAGCGATGACAATGTTGTGGCTTGGCCGGTTGCTCGAATCGGTGTCGATGGAGAACACGCTGCCGTTTGCCACCGCAGTCATTCCGCCCCAGCCCGGCCTGGAAAGTATCTCACCTACGGGATCGTCGAGATAGCCAACCGAAGTCAGGATTACATCGGGGTCGGCGGCTGGAACAACCTCATCCGAGACCGATATCCAGCTGTCCTGATCGGCGAAAATGTTTTCGGCGCCCACCAGCTCAATCATCTCGTGCAGGAAGACGCCCCGGCCAAAACTGACCATATGTGGTGCGGCCGACAGTTCAAAGTAGACTCGCCGCCGCTCGGTGATGGCCTGGGAAATCTGTCGGACGCGCTCAATTTCGGTTTCCATTTCCGCGATAATTGCAAGGCCGGCCGGCTGTGCGTCCATCACGTCGGCCATAAAGAGGATATCTTCCATGATTGCCGCAATGCTTGCACTTGAGGGCATGTATATGACGGATATCCCCGCGTCTGTAACCAGGCGCAGCGGATCCTGATCACCGCTCAATCTGGACATACCGGTCACAAACACGATGTCCGGCTGGGCGTTCACAATGAATTCCAGATCAAGCGCCATCATGTCAAGCACCGAGATGCCGGGATGTATCCCTTCAATGTCTTCAGAAAACATGTCGGTGGCGATGATTAGGTCACCAAAACCCAAAGCCACAAGAACTTCGGTATTGGATGGCCCGATAGATATGATGGCATCGATTTGCTCAGGCAGGGTGATCGGAAAGCCCTCCCGGTCGGTCTCGACCCTCTGGCTGGGGGCGGGCAGATCCGCGGTGGCCACGGGTTCAGTCTCAGGTGTGGGCGTGGCCGGCTGTGCCGCGCAGGATGTCAGCACCGCGACTATCATCACAAGGCAAAGCCATATACCAATCGTTTTTCGCATTTACGCTTCCTCCAATAATTTTGTATACCAACAAGAACCTTGTTTGTCATACGTGAGCTTATACCCGTGCCCCGGCGCGAGGTACCAATCGTAAAAGCTTTTTTGCGCGTCCGGGAAGAGATAGTCCATAATGCAGGTTATCGAACCGCCGTGACATATGGCCAGAACTGTCTCAACCTCGCGCGATATTTCCACAATCTGTGCGTACCCCGCCAGTACCCGCCGGGCGAACTGCTCCCGGCTCTCCCCGCCGGGACAGGCGATGCGCCCGGTCCGGTCACCGATCCAAGCCTGGTAATCGCATCGATTGGTCAGTTGTTCGTGGAGCTGCATCTCGAAATCCCCAAAATTGTACTCGGCGAGTTCGGGCAGTATAGTCCGATTCACCTGGCCGTAGATTAAGCTCAGCGTCTGCTCAGCCCGTTTCATCCCACTGGTGAAATAAAGGTCGGCGGCCGGCGGATAAACACCCTCTGCCATTAAGTATTTAATGTATGCGACACCGTCATCGGACAGTGGCAGGTCGGTCGCGCCGCAGTAAAGTTTTTGCTCGGTGGCCGCGGTTTTGCCATGCCGGATCAAGTAAACCACCATCACTTCACCCGGGTGGGGATAGAGCAAAAGAGCCGAATCACCTCGTTGCTTTCCCGGGAGACCAGAGCCATCGCCCGGCCGGTTTCTTCCCGCCATTGCCGCAACTGTGGGTCAACCGGTACCACCCCGCAAGATACGTCGTCGCAGATGACGATCACATCGCCGCTTTGCTTGATGAATGCATCCACGGCCGATAAGACATCCCGATCTGCGCGGATGAGCGCTAAAATCCACCGGTCAAATCCACAAACGATCCGCTTGTCCTTTGGGATGCCGGCTTCATCCTCACTGCAATAGTAAACGTCGGACTGCGTCAAGCCAAAGCGCTCCAGCGCGTACCCTAGCTTGCCCTGATATACCCCGCCGAAAATCAAAATCATCTCGTCACCACCCTTGTATGAGCGCCAGCGCGATCAGCCCGCACACTTCGCTAATCACCTGGCTGTATCCCAGTAAATCCCCTGAAACGCCGCCAAAACTCCGGTAAACCCGCGACATGGCCGCGCAGTAACCCAAGACCACAGCCGCCGCTACAATCAGGCCGGGTATACCCGCGTAAACAAATGACAGCGCGATCGCTCCCGCGGCAGCCACAAACACAAATACTTTGTGTGAAACACTGACCCCCTGTGCGAGCAGCGGCCCGTAATTGCTGATGGACAGATGCTTAAGCCCGAAGATGGCCAGTGTTGAACAGCATCTGGCCAGCACCGAAATGGTGACCAGAAGCGCTAAGTACCCCCCATTCTCAGCCACTATATACATGGCCGCGAACTGAAACAGAAGCAACACCGCCAGCATAACGACCGCAAACGTGCCCACAAGCGGGTCTTTAAGGATGCGCAAACGCTCTTTAAGCGGGCGGCGGGAAAGATGGGCGTCACTTGTGTCCATAAAGCCGTCCAGGTGGATAAACCCGGCGATCAGGAAAGGCGAGAGCGTGAGCGCCGCCGCTGTGAGCATAAGCGGAATGCCCAGCGCGATCAGCCCCCACGCCGCCAGCCACCAAAGCCCGCCGATTACCCCGCCCACCAGCGGAAAGCCGGCAACCATCACCGGCAGATATTTTTCATTCCAAAAATGATAGGGGAGGGGGATGGCGGAAAACATCCCGAGTGACATATAGAACCCTTTAAGGCAGCGCATCAAACACACCCCCGCCTTTGTGGGCAATGATCTGGGTGTAGGCCGCTTCAAGCACAACCTCGCACCGCCCCGCGGCCAGCCGGTCAAGGCCGGCCAGAGATTTCCGATAGGCTTCGGTCAGCGGGTCATACTTTATCGCGTCGCTGTAAATATAGTCGGATACAATCACAATCCGCGGGATTTGTTCGATTACCTGGCGAAGCCCGCCCGATATCTTTTCGGCCGCGTTTTCACTGATTTCGCCGCCTGCGGTAAACATCTCGTTTGAAAGCAGCGCGGTCAGGCTATCCAGCAGAAAAGAGCCGACGGTATCGCACTTTTTCAGGATTTCCTCGATGTTTTGCGGCTGTTCAATTGTAACAAACCCCCATCCGCGGCGGTCGGCCCTATGCCTTGCGATCCGCTCGTCGTCTTCGCTGTCCACCGGCTTCATTGTAGCGATGTAATAAAGCGGCCTGCCGCTCCCCGCCGAATGTTTGGCAAGCCGCTGGGCGTGGTACGATTTGCCGTTTTTGCAGCCGCCGGAAATGAATACCCGCATAGCTAAGCCTCTTGCAACGCGTTGAGATATTCTTCCCCGATTCCTGCCTGCTCGAAAGTGCCCATATCGCGGATAAGCGCGCAGGCCGCGTCGATCATCGCGAACATGAGCGGGCAGCCGCTGCCCTCGCCCAGCCGCATATCCAGATGCAGGCAGGGTTCGATCTCCAAAGCTTTCGCGGCGTGTTTGTAGCCTTGCTCATCCGATGCGTGAGAGGCGATCATGTATGGCCGGACAGCCGGGCAAACGCACGCGGCAACCAAAGCGGCCACGATTGAGATGAACCCGTCAATGACCACGGGGATCCGCATGTATCCGCCGCCGATATAGACCCCGGCCATAGCCGCGATATCCAGCCCGCCCACTTTGGCGAGCACATCAATCGGGTCGGTGGGATCAGGTGCGCGGTCCCGCAATGCTGTCTCTATTACTTGAATCTTATGCCGGTAGCCGCTTTCGGTCAGCCCTGCGCCCCTGCCGGCCGTCTGCTCGGCCGCCAGGCCGGTCAGCGCGCTCAACACAGCCGCCGAAGTGGTCGTGTTGCCGATCCCCATCTCACCCGCGCCCAACAGCGTGTATCCCTGTTTGGCCGCGTCAATGGCGGTCTCGATCCCGGCCAAAACGGCTTCGACCGCTTGATCGCGGGTCATCGCGTCGCGCTTTGCGATGTTTTCGGTCGACATGCGCACTTTGCGGTTGATCACGAGAGGGTGATCGATCTGCGCGTTCACACCGACGTCTACAATCTTTAGGTCGGCGCCAAACTGCTTGGCCAGCACAGCTACCCCGGTAATCCCTTTCGTGAAATTGATTGTCTGCATATATGTAACCGACTGCGGCGCGGACGCAACCCCTTCGCCAGCCACCCCGTTGTCGGCGGCCATGATGATTACACACCGCTTGCCGGCGCTGTAGTATGTGTCGCCGCCAATCCCTGCCAGGGTGATCGCAATCGATTCGAGCTTGCCCAGGCTGCCCGGCGGCTTAACCAGGCTGTCCAGCCTGACCGACGCCTTGTTCATGGCCGCCGTATCCGGTGGCCTGATCTGCGATATGTAGTGCTCCAGCGGGAACGCTGACATGGTACCGCCTCTTTTCAATAAAAAATCCCTGCCCGTGGCGAAGCTTTGCTCCATCACCGGCAGGGTAAATGTTGTAATTGTCGTAAGGTTTACGTAAACGGCCTTACGACAATCCATATTGCCCCATTCTCTGTGGAGTCAGTACGGCAACGGCCAAGGCCGCTGAAAAATGAGGCAGGTCTTCCGGCTTTGATCATACAATACCTTGATGTTGTGCTGTCGACAGCTGTAAGGACGCATGACGACGGCATTTTTATGATCAACACGGCAGCAGGACTGCTCAGGGTTCCAACCTGATTCCCTATTCTCGCTTCGCTTGCGGCCAAAACACCGCAAGCTTTGCGCACCTTCATTTTATGTATAAATGTATTATTGCACATTCAGGCGAAAATTGCAACCGCTTCGCGGGTATCGGGCGCGGGCGTCTTAATAACGGGATATCAATCCCTTATACATCTCGCTTTTCTTTTGACAGGGCTCTGTACCTGGTCATCATCCTGCTAAAGATTTCGCCGGTGGTTGGGGGTGTCCAGGTGATGGCGTTAGCGCCCGCGCCAACGGTGTCTGTGATCGACTGCTCGGTCGGGCCGCCCGTCGCGATGATCGCGGCCTGCGGGAACTCTTTTCGGATTCTTTCGACAAGCCAGGGTGTTTTTGCCGCAGCTGAGACGTTCAGGATGGCAGCCCCCGCTTCGATTCGGTCGGCCACATTGTCAAATTCGCTGACCACCGTTATCACAATGGGGATGTCTATGACCTCCCGCACTTTGCGTATGGTGTCATTGTGCGTGGGCGCGTTGAGTACCACCCCAAAACCGCCCTGAAACTCAGCGGACGACGCGAGATGCACCACCCTGTTCCCTGTGGTGGTTCCGCCGCCGACCCCGCAAAAAACGGGAATGTCAGAGGCGGTAATCAGCGCGTGGGAGATAATCGGCTGAGGGGTGAATGGGTAAACCGCGATCACGGCGTCCGCGTTGGTGTTGCGTATGATCGCGATGTCGGTGCTAAAAACCAGGGACTTGATCAGCCGGCCAAAGATTCGAATTCCGCCGCACCCCTCTATCTGGCTTGGGATTTCAAGCATATGGCTACGCAAAACCCCGCTGTATTCGGGTATCGACCGCTCTATTTCGCGCTCAAGGTTCAGTTCTTTTTCCACAATTGTTCCCTCCCTAGCATGATTGACATCCACTGCGCTTAATTATAGCATGGCCAGATGGATGAATCAATGAAAGAGGCCGGGACTGAAGAAGATCCAAGGCTACGCGTCCGCCGCCTTAAAGTTGTAGAGCGGTTTGATTGTGGTCACAATATCCACCGTCTCACCGATATTTGCTACGATTTCTTCCATCGGCTTGTACGCGAACGGCGCCTCGTCAATGGTACTCTTATCTACCGTTGAGGAATAAATCCCCTGCATCGACTCCTTGTATTGGCTGAGTGTAATACTGTCCTTGGCCTGGCGGCGGCTCATCAGCCGCCCCGCGCCGTGGGGTGCCGACCAGTTCCAGTCGGGGTTTCCCTTGCCGGTGCAAAGCAAGCTGCCGTCCCGCATGTTGATGGGAATCAGCACCCGTTCGCCCTCCCGCGCGGAAATAGCGCCCTTGCGCAAGATTCCATGTTCGATATCAATGTAGTTGTGAATGGTCGAAAAGCTGTCCTCCGCTTTTAGCCCGGCCGCTTTTAGAATCTCCCTTACCATGCACTTGCGGTTTAGGTCGGCGTATTCCTGTGTGATGGCCATGTCGTGAAGGTAATCTTCCAAAAGCCGGCCGTCCAGCCAGGCCAGGGTCTTGCTTACTTCAGAAACCGGCAGCTTTTTGAGCCTCTTCTGGATTTCCTTTTCCCTGCCTTTCGCCTTCAGGCCGGCGATCAAATCCTGTGCGGCTTTGGTATCTTGTTTGCGCTGCTGAATGGCGGCGTTCTGGTAATAGTCGGCCACCTGTTTGCCCAGATACCGGCTGCCGGAATGGATGACTAAATACAGCTTTCCGCTATCATCCTTGCCAAGCTCGATAAAGTGATTGCCGCCGCCCAGAGTCCCAATCGAGCTGTACGCGCGGTCTAAATTTACATACTCCCGGCAGCGCAGCTCGTGAATACGTGTACTTTGCGCCATTTGGTGAGCGTCTTTTCGCACGTTCATCCCGGAGGGGATTTTCTCGTGGATGGCTTTATCCAACTGTTCCAGCTCAATGTGACTGTCGCGCAGGCGCACAGTTTCCATTCCACACCCAATGTCTACGCCGACCATATAGGGCACGGCTTTATCCCGAATGGTAATGGTCGTGCCGATGGTGCAGCCCGCGCCGGCGTGGGTGTCCGGCATAACGCGGACACAGCTCCCCGCCGCAAATTCTTGGTTTAGCAGGGTGATAATCTGCGAAATCGCTTCCGCCTCCACATTGTCTGTGAAGACTTTGGCGGTATTGTACTTGCCTGTTAATTCAATCATGGTATTCAACCTTTCTTGTAAAAGCGCAAAAAAACCCGAAGCGCTGTGGCTTCGGGTTTTGCTGATGTATATGCCGACAACAAGCGGCTAGAAAGCAGCCGCGCCTTGTGACACGAATACAAGCGTTCCGAAACCGGGTATTCGATTCGATTGTATTGGGTATTGATTCCTCGGCATGACGCAGCCTCCTTTGTAATATTTTTGTAACTTTTGGCAGTATATCAGATGTCTTGGGTGTTGTCAAGCGGTATGAAAAGTTTTTTAGCGATGCTGCTTGTCGCATTATGATATACTATCCATGAGGTGAGAGTATGCAGATTAACCGCTTATTTGAGATCGTGTACCTATTGATGAATAAAAAACAGGTAACGGCAAATGAATTGGCTTCGCATTTTGAGGTTTCCAAGCGAACCATTTTGCGTGACATTGACACGCTGTCAACGGCAGGGGTACCGATATACACAACGCAGGGCAAGGGCGGCGGAATTTTTATTCAAGACAATTTCGTGCTTAACAAAGCGCTTGTTTCAGAGGATGAACAAAAGCAAATTTTGTTTTCCCTGCAAAGTATGTCTGCGACAGAGTTCATTGATACCGATCAAGCGTTTGGCAGATTGCGGAGCTTTTTTGACAGCCCGAACAAAGAGTGGATTGAGGTTGATTTTTCGCGCTGGGGGCACAGCGAGGCAGACAATGCGAAGTTTGAAAGATTGAAAAATGCCATCATTAACGAGCTTGCCGTGTCGTTCGATTATATAAGCGCATATGGCGAATCTAAGGGACGTAAAGTGTATCCTCTCAAGCTGTCATTCAAATCAAAGGCATGGTATCTACAGACGTTTTGTTTGAGCGATAACGACTACAGGGTGTTTAAGTTTTCCCGCATAAGCAACATGGAAGTTTTAGATACGCCATTTAACAGAAGCGCTTACGAAACTCCCAGAATTGAGCCGACGTATGACCCTTCAGAGTATACCCCTGTAGAGGTTCGGCTTCTCATTGCCGCGCACGCGAAATTTCGGATTTATGATGAGTTTGCCGAACGCGATATAACCGCCAATGAAGATGGGTCATTGACACTGCGCATGGCGCAAGGCCAGTGGATACATGACTATATTCTTTCATATGGTACGGCGGCTGAAATACTGGAACCACAGCATATTCGCGACGAAATGCTGGTTCGTATCGAAAAAATAAAAAACAAATACATGTCCAAAACATGACGTACTGCTGTCACTTTATGTGTGTTATGCTTTATATGTGGTGCGAATCAACAGGCAGACCTTGTTGAAATTCAGAAGCGCTTATCAAAATTCTGTGAAGGAGAGATGATTATGCAGGAAAGATTTTGTGAAAGCTGCGGTATGCCTATGGGTGAAACCGACGAGATGTACGGAACAGAGGCAAACGGGAGCAAGAGTGTGGACTATTGCCAAAATTGTTATGACAGCGGCACATTTACAGACCCCAATATCACACTGGAGGGAATGATTGAGACCGTTGCGGCCATGATGGTTGAAAGCTTTGGTTTTTCACCGGAGGATGCGAAAGAACAATGCAACGAAGGGATACCCACGCTCAAACGCTGGAAGACAACATAGCATTAAAGCCTTATACCCGACTTTGTTCGTTCTATTGCATGAACAGAAACCCCATAGACAAGGCGCTTTTAAGCCTTTGTCTATGGGGCTTTCCTGTGAGATTAATCCCGCTGAAACTCCAGGCGCTCAAGGGGTTTTAAGGCCGGGCCGCCGACCACATTGCCCTGATAGTCGAACCGTGAGCCGTGGCAGGTGCAATCCCAGGTGTTTTCGTCTTTGTTCCACTTTATCGCGCAGCCCATATGGGTGCACACCGGTTTTACGGCATGAATATGTCCGGAGATATCCTTATAGATACCCACGCGCTTGCCGCCGGACTCGACGATGCCGCCTTCGTTGTTGTGAATTGTTTGCAGGCGCTTATCGGCCATTGTCAGGTGTGTCAGGAAATTTCCGGCGATATCAGCGGTTTGTTTGATGAAGCTTTTGGCTTGAAGCCCGATATCGCCCCGATTCAGGCTAAAGGCGTCTGTGAAGCCGCTGTCTCCTTTTGTGATCAGATCGCTGATGATATCGGCTGCCGCCATGCTGGAGGTCATCCCCCACTTGTTGAAGCCGGTCGCGAGATAGATGTTTTCCCCGGCGGTGTGATAACGTCCGATATAAGGGATTTTGTCATGCGTCATGCAGTCCTGTGCCGACCACATGCAGGCTGTTTTGTGCCCCGGATAGCACCGCTCCGCTTCTTTTTGCAGGCTGTCGAAATGCACGGCGCCATCTTCGTGGCCTGTTTTGTGGTCATATCCGCCGAAAAGGATCATATCCTCATTGTTCTCGTCCATTTGTGGGCGGAAGGACAGCCCGCCATTTTCGCAGTCCAGATACATGTCCCGGATAGTGCCCGCGCCCTTGAGCGCAAGCAGATAAGAGCGATCCTGATAGATTTTCGTAAACAACAGCGAGTGCTTGTCTATAAAGGGGTAGTGTGAACAGGATACAATATGCTCCGCGCGTATATTGCCCCTGTCGGTATAAACCACCCCGTTTTCGGCCCCGGTCGCTTTTGCGCGGGTATAGATTTCGCACCCGGCCTTCGTGAGGATATCGCAGATACGAAAGGCAAACTTAAGGGGGTGGAAGTGCGCCTGATTCGGGAACCGGATTGCCCCTTCGACCGGGAAGGGCAACTCGGTCTTTGTGTCAAAAGATGCGCTGACCCCAAGCTTTTGGGCCGCGGCCAGCTCATCCTCGATATCTTGCAGTCTTTTCTGTGTGGTGGTGTATATCCATGCGTTTGTGGTGATAAAGTCGCAGTTTATCTGCTCGCGGGTGATAATTTCCCGGTAATCTCGCACGGCCTTTTCGTTGGCGGCGAGATACTGCGCCGCCCTTTCCTCTCCAAGCCCTTCTATCAGCCTGGCGTAGATCAGCCCGTGCTGTGAAGTGATCTTTGCGGTGGTGTTTGCGCTCACGCCGCCGCATACTTCGCCGGCGTCGATGACGGCGATATCCCGAACGCCCTTTTGATGCAGAAAATACGCGCAAAGCAGCCCGCATATGCCGGAGCCGATAATCGCGGTATTCACAGTTATGTCTTTCTGTAAGGGGCTGAACTTAGGCCCATCTTCAAGCTGCCAGAACGATTTGTGTTCCATCTCCAATTTTGAATATCCTCCTAATAAAGCGATTGGATTTGAGAATACTACTGATATTGTGCGGACAAAGCATAAGTTTATTCGAGGAGTGAAAGCGAAACCATGACACGTGACGATCTGATTGAACAAGTTAAGGAAGAGTATGAGAATATCCGCTTTAGCAAAGATCAACAGCACTTTCACAGCACTTCGACAGGAATCACGCCGGAAGCTTATTACGGCACTTTAATGAGGGCGGTAATCGACGAAATCTCTAACGGGAAATTTGATAACTGCCGGTCTGGAAAAGAGATAATCAACAAGGTGAAAGCGGATAAGTCATTGCTTGGGGGATGGGAGTGACCTTGTCGCCCCAACAAGGCCGGCATTGTTTTTCAGATCTTTACTTTGTAATGTACAGTGGGCGCGATGGTACTCACAAACGACAAACAGCAATATAAAAACCTTTTATTGCTGCCACTCATAAACAATACCACTTTCAAGTTGTGTAGTTTTTATGGTAAAGTTTTGTGCAAAATATAGTCAAATGGACATTTTGGGGTTTGTTTTGTCCATTTGTATTGCACAGTCAAAGATAGGATGATATACTCGAACACACGCGATATACAGCCTAAGCTGCAAATCAAGTCAGGGTAGTTTTGACGTAATATTTTGTAATATAATGCACAGTATTCTTTTATTGTTTTCCGCATAAATGTGTGATATCATCAATTATGCGCATCTAAATTAAGATCCACAATTAAGGGGCGGTGAGCACAGTGGCGGAGGGAACCGTAAGAGGCGAGTTTCTCCTGGAGATGAACGGGATTGACAAGCGGTTTCAAGGAGTGCATGCACTGAAGCGCTGCTCGATCAACCTTCGCGCGGGAGAGGTCCTTGCTCTGGTCGGCGAAAACGGCGCGGGTAAATCCACTATGATGAAGATTCTCACCGGCATTCACAGCCCGGACGAAGGCGAGATATTATTTTACGGGCAAAAGGTTGACTTTAAAACCCCCAAGGCCGCGCAAGACGCCGGGATATCTATTGTACACCAGGAACTGAACTTGATGAATCACCTTACTGTAGCGCAGAATATCTTTATTGGCCGCGAAAGCAAAGGCTTCTTTTTAGACGAGAAGAGCATCAACCAAAAGTCAGCGGCGCTCTTTGAGCGCTTGGGCGTTAAAATCGACCCCCAAGAGAAAGTACAGAACCTCACGGTGGGCAAACAGCAGATTGTTGAGATTGCCAAAGCGATTTCTTATGACTCAAAAATCATCATCTTTGACGAGCCGACCGCCACATTGACCGACGCGGAGATCGACGTGCTTTTTGAAATCATTGCCGAACTGCGCGATAAAGGCGTGGGTATGATTTACATATCCCACCGGATGGATGAAATCAAACGGATCACCGACCGCATCACAGTTTTGCGGGACGGTGAGTTTATCGGTACAAAAAACACGGCACAAATCGAGATCGGTGAAGTTATTCAGATGATGATCGGCCGGGTTACATATGAGGAACCCAAGCAGGCGAGCACAGTGCCCGAAGGCGCGCCTGTCGTGCTCAGGGTCGAAAATTTAAGTTCAGTGGATGTCAAGGGCATCAGCTTCGAACTTCACAAAGGCGAGATACTGGGTTTTGCCGGGTTAATGGGCGCAGGCAGAACCGAGACCGCGCGGCTGATTTTTGGCGCGGACAAAAGATGGTCGGGCGACATTTTTATAAACGGGAAAAAAGTTGAGATCAATTCCCCGGCCGACGCGGTAAGGAACGGGATCGGTTACCTTTCTGAAGACCGGAAGCGGTTTGGCCTGGCCGTAGGGATGAGCGTTTCGGCCAACGCGGTTATGGCTTCACTTGACAACTACACCAGCGGGGGATTCATCAACGACACAAAAATCCGCGCAGTCTCGAAAGAGTATGTCGAAAAGATCAACGTCAAGACCCCGTCGGTCGGGCAGACGGTCAAAAACCTTTCGGGGGGCAACCAGCAAAAGGTTGTTATCGCTAAATGGCTGATCCGGAACTGTGATGTGCTCATATTTGACGAGCCCACCCGCGGGATCGATGTCGGCGCGAAAAGCGAAATATATAAACTGATGAACGCGCTGGCCGAAAACGGAAAGTCGATCATCATGATCTCGTCTGAATTGCCCGAGCTCATCCGGATGAGCGACCGGATACTGGTCATGTGTGAGGGTGCACACACCGGCACCATGCCGATTGAAGAAGCCGACCAACACGCGATCATGACGTTGGCAACCCAAAAATCTTAAGGGGAATCAGCATATGGGGGACAGGGTAAAAAAGATTCAGCTTCAAAAACTATTGGCCTTTGGGTCATTGGTCATTCTGTATCTGTTTTTTGCATACGCGGGCCGGAACTTTGTCACTGTGCCCACCACATTGAACATACTGGCGCAGTCTTATTTTGTGGGATTTTTGGCAATCGGCGTCACGTTTGTCATCATTACCGGGGGGATCGACCTCTCGATCGGCACGGTGATGATCTGCTCAGCCCTGGTGGGCGGCGAGCTTTACCGGATACATGATATGCCGCTGTGGATTTGCATTATTGCCATGATTCTGGTGGGTACAACATTCGGTCTGTTTAACGGGGTAATGGTGACAAAAGTCGGGTTGCCGCCCTTTATAGCGACGTTGGGTACAATGATGGTTTCAATGGGGCTTGGGTCAATCATAACCAATGTGCAGTCGCGTACTTTCCCGACCATCCTTGAGGCGGATGCGTGGTTTGCCCGCGTATTCCTGCGCTCGGAAGGCAACTTCCCGATGGGTGCTGTCTTTCTGGGGTCTTACCTGATCATTACCTTTATCATACTGAATAAGACAAAACTTGGCCGGTATATTTATGCGGTCGGCTCAAACGAAGAAGCTGTCCGGCTTTCGGGGGTAAACGCCAGCAACTGGAAGTTGGCCGCTTATGTGATCAGCGGGCTTTCAGCCGGCATAGCGGCCATCTTCTTTTCGGCCGCTTACACGGTTATCGTACCCGGCACCGGTCAGGGTTTTGAGCTTTCGGCCATCGCCGCGGTGGTTATTGGCGGCACTTCGCTCTCTGGCGGGGTGGGGTCTGTCACCGGCACAATCATCGGTGTGTTCATCATGAGTGTTTTGACTAACGGCCTTGTGTCGATGGGCCTGCCCGCACCTTATCAAGTGTTCTTTACCGGTGTCGTTGTTATTGTCGCTGTCTTTATGGACATTCAGCGGACAAAAAAGGCGAACCAGGTTAAAAGAAAATAAATATTGATCTTAAGAAACAGGAGGAACTTTTCACTATGAAAAAAACACTAGCTATTGCGCTGGCACTGGTGATGTCTGTTGCCATATTTGCCGCCTGCGCGCCATCCCCCGCACCCGCGACCCCTGCCCCCGCCGCGCCTGCGGCCAATGCCCCCGCGGCCGATACGCCCGCCACAGACGCCGGCGATGGTGAAGAACTTTACATTTCGATCATCTCAAAGGGCTTTCAACACCAGTTCTGGCAAGCTGTTTACGCCGGAGCACGAGCCGCCGCTGAAGAATACGGCGTAAGCATCTTCTTTGACGGCCCCGAAAGCGAAGCCGACATTGACGTTCAAGTCAACATGCTCAACCAACAGCTTGCCCTTAACCCGGACGCCATTGCTCTTGCGGCGCTGAGCACCGACGCGGTCCTTTCGCAGCTGCAACAAGCTTATGACTCCGGCATTCCCGTTGTCGGGTTTGACTCCGGCGTGCCGGATGCTCCCGCCGGGCAGGTTCTGGCAAACGCTTCGACCGACAATGATGCCGCCGCCGCTCTGGGTGCCGAGGGCATGTTCCCAGCCATCCAAGACCAAATCGCGGCCGCCACTGCCGACAGCCCCGTGATCATCGCCGTTCTTTCTCAAGATGTAACCAGTGAATCAATCACCGGGCGTACCCGCGGCTTTGCCCAGCGGATGCTAACCCTTGCCGGTGGTGTGAATGACAGCGTGGCCATCACAGGCGGTTTCGGCGCGATCAACACCGGTGACGCGGACGCGGCTGTCCGCATCGAAGTAATCGTCGGCGCGACCCCGAGCATCGTTGATATGACCAGCGCCGCAAACGGCATCCTCACCATGCCCGGCCTGGCAGGCGTGTTTGCCTCGAACGAAGGCGCTGCCAACGGCATTCTGGCCGCGATCAACGCGGGCGCAAGCGTTCCGGAGGACGTCAGAATCGTCGGGTTTGACGCCGGTACCGTTCAAAAGGCCGCTGTTCAAGCCGGTATCTTCATGGGCGCAATCACACAGGACCCCTTCCACATCGGTTACTACTCTGTTTCCCTCGCGGTTCGCGCGGTTCGCGGTGAATCGATCAGCGACGTTGACACAGGCGCAAGATGGTGGGATGCTTCGAACATGAACGACCCTGACATTGCCCTGCTTCTCTACGATTAATTTCGACAATCAAGAATAGCGTGGGATGGTGTTTTAAGCACCATCCCACGCCTATATCTGCCCGGGAGTGTGATTCGAATGCTAAAAAACATACCGGCCATATTATCGCCCCAACTGCTGAAAATTCTGATGGAAATGGGCCACGGGGACGAAATCGTAATCGCCGACGGCAACTATCCCGCCGCCTCAAACGCCAGAAACCTTGTGCGGTGTGACGGTCATGGCGTACCCGAACTGCTTGAAGCGATCCTTGCGTTTTTTCCGCTGGATGCACATGTCGATTGCCCGGCTGCCCTGATGGATGTACCGAAAGGTGCGGACCGGCCGCCGATTTGGGCAAGGTACGAAGAGATCGTAAACAAGCATGAGCCGGGCAGCAAGATTGAGCGGATTGAGCGCTTTAATTTTTACGAACGGGGCAAAGCCGCTTACGCAATAATCGCCACGGGTGAAAGTGCGATCTATGCAAACATCATCCTAAAAAAAGGCGTTATAACAGGAAAATAGTGATTGGAGTGACTGTGAAGATGGAATATCCTAAAATTGGAATCCGGCCAACAATTGACGGGCGTTGGGGCGGTGTGCGCGAGGGGCTTGAAACCCAGACCATGAATATGGCCGAGGCGGCCGCAAAGCTGATCAGCGAAAACCTTTTTTATGCCGATGGCAAGCCGGTGCAGTGTGTGATAGCCGACAGTACAATCGGCGGCGGGGCCGAAGCGGGCGCTTGCGCCGCAAAATTCGCCAAAGAAAACGTAATCGGAACGCTGACCGTGACCCCCTGCTGGTGCTACGGCAGTGAGACGATGGATCTTTCTTCCGATACGGTCAAAGCGGTCTGGGGTTTTAACGGGACCGAGCGGCCGGGCGCGGTTTATTTGGCTGCGGTTATGTCCGCCCACGCCCAGCGGGGCCTGCCTGCTTACGCCATTTACGGTCACGATGTTCAGGACGCGGGGGACACAAGCGTCCCCGCCGATGTGCGCGAAAAAATCCTGCGTTTTGCCAGAGCGGCAATCGCGGTCGGCCAGATGAAAAACAAAGCGTATGTCGGTTTAGGTTCGGTTTCTATGGGGATTGCCGGTTCTTTCTGCGACCCCGCTTTCTTCCAGAAGTATTTGGGGATTCGCGCCGAATGGGTGGATATGACCGAGATTCTGCGCCGGATTGATCTTGGCATCTTTGACCCCGACGAGTACAAAACCGCCCTCGCGTGGACGAAAGCAAACTGTAAAGAGGGTTTTGACAACAACGCCGAAGACAAACGCTTTACCGCCGAAGAAAAAGCGGAGCAGTGGGAGTTTGTGGTCA
Organism: Oscillospiraceae bacterium; assembly: GCA_009784625.1. GTDB lineage: Bacteria > Bacillota > Clostridia > Oscillospirales > Ruminococcaceae > WRAV01. Next base: position 20,715 of record WRBI01000027.1, read on the forward strand.
AGATGACGCTGATCTGCCGCGATATCCTGCTGGGCAACCCCAAGCTGGCGAAAATGGGCTTTCACGAAGAAGCGCTTGGCCGCAACGCGATCGCAGGCGGATTCCAGGGCCAGCGGATGTGGACAGACTACAAGCCGAACGGTGACTTTACCGAGGCGATCCTGACTTCTACTTTTGACTGGCAGGGCAAGCGGCGCCCGGTTATTCTGGCCACCGAAAACGACGGCCTGAACGGAATGGCAATGCTTTTCAGCCATCTGATGGACGGCGCGGCGTCGGTTTTTGCCGATGTGCGCACTTACTGGAGCCCGGAAGCCGTCAAGCGGGTGACCGGATGGCAGCCGGACGGCAAAGCCAAAGACGGGTTTATCCACCTGATTAATTCGGGCGCGGCCGCCCTTGACGGCAGCGGCGCATCGAAAGACGATTCCGGCAGCAATGTCATGAAACCCTGGTGGGAAATGACCGACAGCGACATCAGCGCCTGCCTTGAAAATACCCGGTGGTGTCCGGCCAGCCGCGGGTATTTCAGGGGCGGCGGATATTCTTCCAAGTTCGAAACGGTCGGCGTTATGCCGGTCACCATGACCCGCCTTAACTTGATCGACGGCCTTGGGCCGGTGCTTCAAATTGCCGAAGGCTATACGGTTGAATTGCCTGAAAAGGTTAACCACACACTGCTTTACCGCACTGACCCCACTTGGCCCTCAACCTGGTTTGCGCCGAAACTGACCGGCAAAGGTGCGTTTACCGATGTTTACAGTGTGATGGCCAACTGGGGCGCCAACCACGGCGCATTCTGCTACGGCCACAAGGGCGCGGATCTGATCACATTGGCATCAATGCTGCGCATTCCGGTTGCCATGCACAATGTGGATGACGAAAAGATATTCCGTCCCCATGTGTGGGCGGCGTTTGGCACCGACAACCGCGAAAGCGCCGATTATCGCGCCTGTCAAACCTATGGGCCGATGTACAAATAGTGGAATTTGGTTCTAAGTTTCCGTTTTGCGTAAGGAGTTGACAGCGTTGCCTTATTATCTTGCGATTGATATTGGCGCGTCAAGCGGGCGGCATATTATAGGCGGGTTAGAGGACGGCAAGCTGGTAATCCGCGAAGTTTACCGCTTTAAGAATGGCTTTGTCAAGAAGAACGGCCGCCTTTGCTGGGAAAGCGACGCCTTGTTCGAGAACATTCTGGCCGGCATTGCCAAGTGCGGGGAAGTCGGCAAAATTCCCGCCGGTGTGGGCATTGACACATGGGGGGTGGACTTTGCTTTGCTTGACGAGGCCGGGGGGATGATCGGCGACGCGGTGGCTTACCGGGACAGCCGGACAGACGGGATGGACAAGGTAGCCGACGCCGCAATCGGTGAGGATGCGCTCTACGCCAGAACCGGCATCCAGAAAATGTCGTTTAACACCATCTATCAGATGCTGGCCCTGCGCACCGGACAGCCCGAACTGCTTGAAAAAGCAAAAGGGTTTCTGCTCACGCCGGAATATTACAGCTATCTGCTTTGCGGGGTTAAAAAGCACGAGCAGACGATTGCCTCGACCACCGGGCTTGTGTCGGCCGCCACGCGCGAGTGGGATTTTGACCTGATCGAAAAGCTGGGGCTGCCGGCCGGCCTCTTTGGTGAGATTGTCAAACCGGGCACAAAACTTGGGCCGCTGCGCCCCGAAATCGCCGAGCGGGTCGGTTTTAGCTGTGATGTGATCTTTCCCTGCACCCACGACACCGGGTCGGCCGTGGTGGCCGCCCCGCTGGACGAAGACAGCCTTTACCTTTCAAGCGGCACCTGGAGTTTGATGGGCGCTGAACTGCACCAGCCCATCTGCACCGAAGAAAGCCGGGTCAGTGCGCTGACCAACGAGGGCGGCTTTGGCAATCGCTACCGCTGCCACAAGAACATCATGGGGCTTTGGATATTACAGAGCATTAAAGCCGAAACCGGCGATGTGCACAATTACGCCGATCTGCGGGCGATGGCCGAAGCGGCCGATGGCTTCCCCTCGCGAATTGACGTGAACGCGCCGCGGTTTATGGCTCCGGACAGCATGGTTGACGAGATCAAAACCGCCTGTGCTGAAAGCGGCCAGCAAGTCCCCGAAACCCTTGGCCAGCTCACTTATCTGGTATATCAGAGCTTGGCCGGCTCGTATGCGCAGACTGTCGCCGCAATCGAGCGCCTAACAGGAAAAAACTATACAACCATCCGCATTGTAGGCGGTGGCAGCCAGGACAGCTACCTGAACGCTCTGACCGCAAAAGCCTGCGGCAAAAAAGTGACGGCAGGGCCGGTTGAGGGTACGGCCATTGGGAATATTTTGGTACAGATGATGGCTATGGGCGAGATCGGGGGAATCGATGAGGCCAGGCAGCTGGTCAAACGTTCGTTCCCGCTTGAAACGTATCAGTAAAAACCAAAGCGCGCCCACCCAAGTTTGGGCAGGCGCGCTTTGATTAACTATGTGTGTTCAAATGGACATATATAGGTTTATTTTGGCCATCATATTGTATCCAAACCGATCTGGGTGCTATACTGATAACAAGCTGAGAATACGGTCGATAGTCAAACGAAAAACCGGAGGTGGCCGGATGGTTGAGCGCAGGGCATCGGTTCTTAAATATATTCAGTCCAAAGGCGAGGTCAGCACAGACCAGCTTTTCAGCCAGTTCCCCGAGTGTACTCCAAAGACCATCCGGCGGGACCTGATTCACTGGGAACAGGCGGGGGCAATCTTGCGCAGTCACGGAAAAGCGCGGGTCAACCGCCAATATCTCTACCAGCTCGAAGCGCAGTACTCAATGCGCGAGAGCGAAAACGCACAGGTTAAGAGTGAATTGGCGGCCGCCGCCGTTGGGCTGCTCGGCGGGCACAACACACTCTTTCTTGACGCGGGTACGACCACGATGGCACTTGCCCGCCAGCTGCCCGACAAAAATTTTACCATTCTCACCGCCGCGCCCAACATCGCGCTGACCATTGTCGGCAACAACGCACAGTGTACCGTGCTGCTTACCGGAGGGCATTTGAACCCCAAGACGCTGGGCTGTGCCGGTTACAGCAGCGCCGACCTCATCAAACAGATTAACATCGACCTTGCGTTTATGGCGGTTTCGGGGTTCACAATTGCCAGCGGATTTATGGTCGGCGAATATTTCGAGTCAGATTTAAAGCGGGCGGTGGTCGCAAAATCCGAACAGGTTATCCTGCTTATGGACAGCTCAAAGATCGGGGTGAGTATGCCGTTCACATATGCCAGGCCGTCTGAGGTGGATATCGTGATCTGTGACCGGATGATCGATTCTGAAACGGAAAGTCATCTCCTGTCAAAGGGAGTTAAAATCATCAAGGTGTAGGAGAAGAAATATGGCGAATATTGTATTGTTGCCGCAAATTGGCATATCGGAAGAAAGCGCCGTGCTGACTGCCTGGCATGTGAAAGTAGGCGATGTGGTCAAAACTGGCGACCATCTGTTTTCTCTTGAGACCGGAAAATCATCCTTTGATGTTGAGTCTGAGTTTTCGGGCAGTGTGTTGGCGCTGCTTGCGCAGGAGGGGGACGAGCTTCCGGTAAAGTCACCGGTCTGTGCCATCGGCCGGCCGGGTGAGGCGGTCGATCTGCCAAAACCGGAAGCCGCAAAACCGGCCGAACCGGTTGGGGCGCCGGCGGAAAATAAACCCGCACCACTGCTGATCGAAAGGCCGATCGCCGAACACACAGGCGTTTCGCCGCGCGCCAAACGTCTGGCCGCGAAAAACGAGATTGATCCGGCTTTAGCGGCACCCACCGGCCCGGATGGCCGGGTACTTGAGCGCGATGTGCGCGCACTCATCCAAGACGGGGTCAGCCGGACACCGGCGGCAAACACGACCTCACCCGCGCCCGCGGCAGAGTATGAAGACAAACCGCTGACAACCATACGCAAGACAATCGCCAGCCGGATGAGCGAATCTTTGCAAAATTCGGCCCAGCTCACCCACACCCACTCGTTTGACGCGGCCAACCTAATGGCTTACCGAAGCCTGCTCAAAGAGGGCGGCGACCTTGCCGGAATCACGCTGGGTGATATGGTTCTGTACGCGGTTTCGCGGACACTGCCCGACTTCCCCGACATCAATGCGTGGTTTATGGGTACGTCACTGCGCGTTTTCGGCACAGTGAATCTGGCCGTTGCGGTGGATACCGAAAAGGGGCTGATGGTACCGGTCATCTTTGGTGCGTCAAACATGTCTCTGCTTGAGATATCAAACGAAGTGAAAAGGCTGGCTGAGGGCTGTAAAACCGGTTCGATCGATCCGAGCCTGCTGAGCGGGGGCAGCTTTACCGTCTCCAATCTCGGGCAGTTGGGTGTCGAGAGCTTTACGCCCATACTCAACCCGCCGCAGGTGGGGATTTTAGGCGTAAACACCATCACCACCCGGGTCCGGGAAGTGGGCGGCCAAGTGAAAACCTACCCGGCCATCGCCCTTTCGCTGACCTACGATCACCGGGCGATTGACGGCGCGCCCGCCTCCCGATTTTTGCAAGCGCTTTGCAAGAACTTGGAAAACTTTACAACCCTGCTCGCGAGGTGATGAATATGTATGATCTGATTATATTGGGCGGCGGGCCGGGCGGCTACCATGCCGCCGGGCTTGCGGCCAAAGCCGGACTTAAAACCACCCTGTTTGAAAAACGAAGCCTGGGCGGTGTCTGCCTAAACGAGGGATGCATACCGTCCAAAGCCCTGCTTCACTCGGCCAAAATCTTTGACTACGCAAAAGGCGAGGGGGCAAAATACGGGGTCAACTGCAAAGAGGCGGCGCTTGACTACCCCGCAGCCGTGGCGCGAAAAGACAAAGTAGTCGCCACCCTGATCACCGGAATTGAATCCACCCTGACAAAAGCAGGGGTAGAGATTATCCGTGAGCTGGGTGTGATTAAGGGCAAAGCGGCCGGCGGCTTTCAGGTCGAAGCGGCGGGGAAGGGCTACACCGCACGCTACCTGTTGATCTGCACAGGGTCAGAACCGGTTATTCCGCCAATCAAGGGGATCGAGGCCGCCATGCAGAGCCGCGATATTCTCGCACTGACCGAAATACCTAGGACACTGGCCGTCATCGGCGGCGGGGTAATCGGCCTTGAGATGGCCAGCCTGTTCAACTCGGCGGGCAGCAAGGTCACCGTATACGAGATGACGGACAAAGTCGCCGGGCCGTTTGACCGCGAAATTTCAGACGCGCTCCAAAAGGTCTACGAGAAAAAAGGGGTGGCGTTCAAATTGGGTACAGCGGTGGGCGATGTTGCCGCGCTGGGTGTCGAAAAGACGCTTTGCTGTGTGGGCCGAAAGCCGGCCATCACCGGTTTCGGGCTGGAGGCGCTAAGCATCCCGGTGCAAAAGGGTGCGGTGCTGACAGATGAATTTATGAAGACAGGTGTACCCGGCGTTTTTGCGGCCGGGGACGTAAACGGCAAGTACATGCTGGCACACACCGCTTACCGCGAGGCCGAAGTCGCGGTCAACAATATACTTGGCAGGCGGGATATGATGGAGTATCACGCGATTCCCACCGTCATCTACACAAACCCGGAGGCGGCGGGAATCGGCCACACGCTGGAAAGCGCGAAAGAACAGGGGATTGCGGCCACCGAAACCAAACTGCCGCTTTACCATTCAGGCCGGTATCTGGCCGAGAACGAAGGCGGAAACGGGGTCTGTAAGCTGGTTTGGAGCGGGAACCGCCTGATCGGCGGGCATATTCTGGGCAACCCGGCGTCTGAGATTGTCTCGACCCTTTCGGCGCTACTCTACCGCGAAACAAGCGCCGAACAGATCAAGAAGATTATTTTCCCGCACCCGACAGTGGCGGAAATCATAAAGGAGGCGGTCTACCATGCCTAGAAATCAGTACATCGACCCGGCCAAAGCACGGGAAAAAGGGAAGCTGACATTCGACGAGATCCCGCTTAACAGCTACCAAAAGCCGTTTGATGAGTCGGCCAAAGATTTTGAAAAGGACGATCTGCTCGGTATTTTTCACGACATGCAGGTGATTCGCGAGTTCGAGGGGATGCTGTACTCGGTTCGCACAACCAAGCAGTACAATGGGGTCGAGTATGTCTACACCGGCCCTGCCCACCTGTACACCGGCCAGGAAGCTGCCGCCGTCGGGATGGCCTACACGCTGGGCGGCGAAGACATCATCTTCGGCTCACACCGCAGCCACGGCGAGGTGCTGGCAAAAGGTTACGCCGCCATCAAGAATATGAACAATGACGCGCTGTACGCGGTCATGAAAGACTTTCAGGGCGGCGCACTGCTAAGCCCGCTTGAGCCGCGCAACAAGACCGACAGCGTCAAAGATTTGGCCGGCGACTTTTTGCTCTACGGCTTTATGGCCGAGCTGTTTGGCCGGGAGCACGGCTTTACCCGCGGGCTGGGCAACTCGATGCACGTCTTCTTCACCCCGTTCGGCATCTACCCGAACAACGCGATCGTCGGCGGCTCGGCCGGGATTGCGGCCGGCGCGGCGCTTTACAAACGGGTAAACGGGGCGCCGGGGCTGGTGGTCTGCAACATCGGGGACGCGTCGCTGGGCTGCGGGCCGGTCTGGGAGGCTCTCAATTTTGCGGCGCAGGATCAGTTCACCAAACTGTGGGAGGACGGCCATAACGGTGGGCTGCCGATCATCTTTAACTTCTTAAACAACCAGTACGGGATGGGCGGCCAGACATCCGGCGAGACGATGGCGTATGAGATTTTGGCGCGGGTTGGCGCGGGGATTTCGCCCAGCCAGCTCCACGCCGAGCGGATTGACGGTTACAATCCGTTCGCGGTCATCGACGCGTTTACCCGCAAGCGCAAAGTGATCGAAGACCGCAAGGGCCCGGTTCTGATGGATACACTGACCTACCGCTTTGCCGGCCACTCGGCCACCGACGCCTCCACCTACCGCACAAAAGAAGAGATCGAAGCCTGGCAGGCGGCCGACTCGATCAAAAACTTCCGCGACGGCCTGATCTCGTCCAAGATCGCCGGTGAGGCTGAGCTTGACGCCATCGAAGAGGGGATTAAAGAACGGATCACCGCCATCATGCGCCTTGCGATCGATGAGAGCGTTGCCCCCCGCATGGATCTTGAAAAAGACCCGGACAGCATCCGCCGCTTTATGTTCTCAAACCAGAAAATTGAGCGGATGGATGACCGCGAGCCCGACGTGAGCATCCCCAAAGCTGAGAACAGCCGGCTTGAAAAACTGAAAGCGAAATCGCGCTCGGCTTTTGGCCCGGATGGCAAAGAAGTCTCAAAACTCAAACAGCTGAACATCCGCGACGCTTTGTTTGAAGCGATTATCGACAAGTTTTACGATGACCCGACCCTGATCGCGTTTGGTGAAGACAACCGGGATTGGGGCGGCGCGTTTGGTGTTTACGGCGGGATGACCGAATCCATCCCTTATCACCGGTTCTTTAACAGCCCGATTTCCGAGGGGACAATTGTGGCCGCGGCGGTGGGTTACGCGCTCTGCGGCGGTCGGGCGCTGCCCGAACTGATGTACTGTGACTTCCTTGGCCGTGCCGGGGATGAAGTGTTCAACCAGCTCTCCAAATGGCAGGCGATGAGCGCGGGTGCGCTGACCATGCCGGTGGTACTGCGGGTGTCGGTCGGCTCAAAATACGGTGCGCAGCACGCCCAGGACTGGACTTCGCTGGTCGCCCATATTCCCGGGCTGAAAGTGGTCTTCCCGGCGACGCCTTACGATGCCAAGGGCTTGATGAACGCAGCCCTTAACGGCAGTGACCCGGTTGTGTTTTTCGAGTCCCAAAAGCTTTACGACATGGGCGAGCGTTTCCACGCGGGCGGGGTGCCGGAGGGGTATTACGAAGTGCCCATCGGCCAGCCGGACATCAAACGGGCCGGGGATGACCTGACCATCCTGACCATCGGCGCATCCCTTTACAACGGGCTTGAAGCCGCCGAGCGGCTGCGCGAAGAATTTAACCTGAACGCCGAAGTCATCGACGCACGCAGCCTTGTGCCGTTCGACTACCAGAAAGTGGTCGAGTCGGTCAAAAAAACAGGGCGGGTTGTTCTGGTAAGCGACGCCTGCGAGCGGGGGGCGCATATCTCAGACCTTGCGCGGAATATCACCGAACTCTGCTTTGATTATCTGGACGGCCCGCCGGTCGTGGTGGCCGCGCCAAACGTCATCTGCCCCTGCCCCGAACTTGAGCAGTACTACTACCCGCAGCCAAGCTGGATTTTGGATGCGGTACACGAGAAAATCCTGCCACTGCCCGGATACACGCCGGGGATGAACTACACGAACATCGAAAAGATGAGAAGGGAAAGGATGGGAATATGAAGACGACTGCCGTTCGCCTTTACGGAAAAGATGACCTGCGGCTGGAACGCTTTGAGCTTCCGCCCATCCGGGAAGATGAGATTCTCGCCAAAGTCGTGTCGGACAGCATCTGCATGTCCTCCTACAAAGCGGCCAAACAAGGGGCAAGCCACAAGCGTGTCCCCGATGACGTGGCGCAAAACCCGGTGATCATCGGCCATGAGTTTTGCGGTGAGCTGATTGAGGTGGGCGCCAAATGGCAGGGCAAATTCAAAGCGGGCGAAAAGTTCACCATTCAGCCGGCACTCAACCAGCCCGGAAATGTACACGCCGCGCCCGGCTACAGCTTTGCCTATATTGGCGGAAGCGCGACTTATGTGATCATCCCGGCTGTGGTTATGGAACTTGACTGCCTGCTGCCATACAGCGGGGAAGCATTCTACCACGGGTCACTGGCCGAGCCGATGAGCTGCATCGTCGGCGGTTTTCATGTGAACTACCACACAAAAGCGGGCAGTTACCGGCACGAGATGGGGATTATACAGGGCGGGAAAATGGCCTTGCTGGCCGGGGCCGGGCCGATGGGCCTGGGCGCGATCGACTACGCCATCCACGCGGAGCGAAAGCCTGCATTGCTGGTGGTCACCGACATTGACGATGATCGTCTGGCTGTTGCCGCGCGCATCTATCCGCCGGAAGAAGCCGCCAAAAACGGCGTTACCCTGATCTATGCGAAGAATCCGGATACCGCAAAGCTGATGGAGCTTTCGGGCGGTGAGGGCTACAACGACGTTTACGTATACGCGCCGGTCGCGCCGCTGGTCGAGCAGGCGGACGCGATTCTGGGGTATGACGGCTGCCTGAACTTTTTTGCCGGGCCGACCGACCCCGCGTTTTCGGCCAAGTTCAACTTTTACAGCGTACACTACAACGCCACACACGTAGCGGGCAACAGCGGCGGGAACACCGATGATCTGATCGAAAGCCTTGAAATGATGGCGGCCGGCAAGCTTGACCCGTCAGTCATGATCACACATGTCGGCGGAATGGACGCGGCCATTCAAACAACACTTGACCTGCCCAATATCCCCGGCGGGAAAAAGCTGATCTACAACCATATCTCGATGCCTCTGACCGCGATCGCCGACTTTGCGCAGCTGGGAAGAACCGACCCGCTGATGGCCGAACTGGCGAAGTTGACCGCCCAAAGCGGCGGACTGTGGAACGCGGCCTGTGAGCAATATCTTCTGGCAAACGCAAAGCCGATTGGGGGGTGAGCGGATGAGCCGGCTGCAAGATAAAGTTGTGATCGTAACCGGCGCGGCACAGGGGTTTGGCGAGGGAATCGCCCGCCATCTGGCTCAAGAGGGCGCAAACATCGTAATCGCCGACCTGAACTTTGATCTGGCCAGACAGACTGCCCAAAGCCTGGGCGGTCTGGCGATTGCCGTGGACGTCACCAGCGAAGAACAGGTGAAAAGCCTGATAAGCCAGACAATCGAACATTTCGGCTGGCTGGATATCTTTGTCTCAAACGCGGGCATCCTCAAAGCCGGCGGGCTGGACGAGATGACGCTCGAAACTTTCGAGATGGTTACAAAAGTGAACTACACCGCGTTTTTTCTCTGCGCAAAACACGCGGCCGCAGCCATGAAACGTCAAAAAAACGCCCACCCCGGCCGCACATTCGACATCATCGAGATCAACTCAAAGTCGGGGCTGGAAGGCTCAAATAAAAACTTTGCCTATGCGGGCAGCAAGTTTGGCGGAATCGGCCTGGTACAGTCGTTCGCCAAAGAGCTGGTGGCCGACGGCATCAAAGTCAACGCAATCTGCCCGGGCAACTTTTTTGAGGGGCCGCTCTGGTCGGATCCCGAAAACGGGCTGTTTGTCCAGTATCTGCGCACAGGCAAAGTGCCCGGCGCAAAGACGCTGGCTGAAGTCAAGGCGTTTTACGAAGCCAAAGTACCCATGAACCGGGGCTGTACCCCGCTGGATGTTTCCCGCGCGATTCTTTACTGTGTAGAACAGGAATACGAAACCGGCCAGGCCATCCCGGTAACCGGCGGCCAGATTATGATGAAGTAAAGCCAACAGTGGTCAGGAGGTGTTCGTTTGTACAAGGACGTGAACAACCATATACACACAACCTATTCGTTTTCGCCTTACACGCCCGAGCAGGCTGTGCAAAAAGCCAAAGAATCCGGCCTTTGCGTGGCCGGAATTGTTGACCACGATTCGATTTCGGGTGCGCGTGCGTTTTTGGCTGAGGGCAAGCGGGTTGGGCTGCCGGTTACGGTGGGTTTTGAGATGCGGGTATACAGCGCCCACACGCAGATTGCCGGGCGGCGCACCAATCACCCCGACCAATCGGATATCACCTACCTGACCTTTCACGGCGTCCCACACACAAAAATCGATGCGGTCGATGAATACCTCAGGCCGATCCGAAAAGCAAGAGGGGAGCGTAACCGGGCGATTTCCGCCCGCCTTGGGCTTGATTACGACCGGGATGTGCTGCCGCTTTCGATGTTTCATGACGGCGGCAGTGTGACCGAGCGGCATATCCTCTTCGCGCTGGCGGGGGGCGATTACGGCAAACTTGCCGCCCTGAAAGCGGAGTTCAAAGACTACATCCCCGCCGGGCGGGAAGAGTGCCCGGGTATCGAAAAGGCGCTGGCTTTTGCCCACGACAATGGGATCATCGCCACCTACCCCTATCTTGGAGACGTTACAAAGTCGGTCACCGGCGACAAAAAGGCGCAAAAGTTTGAGGACGACTATCTGGACGAGTTGATCGCCATCCTGGCCGAAATCGGATTTCGGGCGATCTCATACATGCCATCCCGCAATACGATGGCTCAGCTTACCCGCCTGCGCGCGCTTTGCGAAAAATACGGGCTTTTACAAATCAGCGGTGAGGACATTAACTCCCCAAGCCAGCCGTTTATCTGTCAGGCTATGCGCGACCCGGTCTTTTACAATCTATATGAAACTACCTGGGCGCTGCTTGGGCATGAGTGGGCGGCCGCGCGAAACCCGGCTGAGGGTTTTATATCCCTTGATTTGCCGCTTGAAGAGAAGATCGCCCATTTTTATAACCTGGGCAAGAAAGTGCATCGGCAATGAATTTATGGACAGCAAGAGCGCCGTCAAACCCACATGCGGTTTGACGGCGCTCATCTGTCTTTGAACGCTGTTTGCCCGCGACCTAAACTTGACAACCATAACCATCTATGATAGATTAAAAATAATTGTTTGGTGTGCTAAAAATTTTTAGGGGGCGTCTTTTTGAGGGAAAGAGAAAAGTTTAGCTCGCGGCTGAGCTTCATTGTGGTTTCTGTCAGCTGTGCGGTGGGGCTGGGCAACATCTGGCTGCTGCTCTATCGGGCGGGTATGTTTGGCGGTGGGCTGTACATACTTATGTTTTTGGCTTTTGCGTTTTTGCTGGCTATTCCCGTTTTGACTACTGAGTACGCGGTGGGCCGTGGCAGCGGGCGCTCAATCGCCACCCACTACCAAGTGCTTGAGCCCAAAGGCAGCAAGTGGCACTTGGCAAGTTACTTGGGCATGGCGGGCAACTACCTGTTGATGATGTTTTATACAGTTGTCTGCGGCCTGGCACTCGCTTATGTGCGCAAAGGGGCGGCCGGTTCGCTGATCGGTCAAAGCCCGGAATACATCGCGCAGTCGTTTGGCGCGCTGGTCGCTGATCCTGCGCAGATGGTCGGCTTTACACTGGTGATTGTGTTTGCCGGGTTCGCAGCCTGTTACCTTGGCCTGAACAAAGGGGTAGAGCGGGTCGGCAAGTATATGATGCTGGTCTTCTTTATTTTGATTGTTGTTTTGATCGGCCGCTCGCTTACTTTGCCGGGTGCGTTTTATGGCCTGCGGTTTATCTTTGTTCCCGACCCGGCATCCATTACCGAACACGGGTTCTTTACCATCATGCATATGGCAATGGGGCAGGCGCTCTTTTCGCTGTCGGTCGGGATTGGCGCAATGGCCATTTTCGGCAGTTATATCAGCAAACAGAAGCGGCTGTTCGGCGAAGCCGCTACGGTCGGGGTTATCGACCTCTGCGTATCAATCCTTTGTCTGCTTATGATTTTCCCGGCGGCCTTTGCGTTTGGCATTGCGCCCACAACCGGCCAGGGGCTGATTTTTGTCACCATGCCCAACATTTTTAACCATATGCCGGGGACTTACATCTGGTCGCTTATGTTTTATATCGGCCTTGCATTTGTATCCTTTTCGACCGCGGTTGCCGTGTACGAAAACATTGTGGCCATCAGCATGGACAAGTTTGGCTGGACCCGCAGGAAGTCGACCCTCGTAAATGTGGTTGTCATATCGGTTTTGTGTATGCCGGCCGCGCTTGGAACCAATTTGTGGTCACACATCCAGCCGTTTGGGTTCGCCAACTTCTCGGCACTCTTCTCGTTTATTGTCAGCGATAACCTGTTGCCGATCGGCTCAATCATTTACGTCGTATTCTGCTGTTCGCGCCGCGGCTGGGGTTTTAACAATTTTTTGGCTGAAATCAATACCGGCGACGGGATTAAATTCCCGACCGCACTGCGCTTTTACATCACTTATATTATTCCGCCCGCCATCTTCTTTATCTTTATCTTCGGGCATATCAACCGGTTTCTTTTGTAGATAGAACAGCTAAGGTTCACGGCAGCCTGCTGTGGCCAATAGGAGGTGCGTTATGAGCAGCAATATAATCTACGGGGTAAACGTAGCGGACATTCACATCAGCATTCTGGGCGTTGTGCTCGCGCTGGCGATATCCATCTTTTTGATTATCCGAAAAATGAACCCGGCGCTTGCCATGTTCACCGGCGTATTTGTGGGCGCGCTGGCAGGCGGCGCGAATTTACACCAGGTGATGGATATTGTTGTCCTTGGCGGCCGTCAGGTCGTGGGCGTCAACATCCGCATCATCGCGGGCGGATTTCTGGCCGGTGTGCTCATCGAGACCGGCTCGGCCGAAACGATTGCCAGAGCCATCGTAAAAGGGCTGGGCGAAAGGCTGGCCATACTGGCCATCGCGCTGTCTGCCGCGATTGTGGTCGGGGTGGGTGTGTTTATCCCGGTTGGTATGCTGATTGTCGCGCCGATCGCGCTTTCGGTCGCTTACAAGTCAAACATCAGCAAGTACGCAGCCATACTCGCGATCAGCGGCGGGGGCAAGGCGGGGAACATCGTATCCCCCAACGCAAACACATTTGCCGCCGCCAACGCCTTTGACCTGCCGCTCAGCGAAGTGATGATCGGGGGCGCGATCCCCGGTCTGGTAGCGCTCACCGTGACTGTAATCCTCTGCACATTGGTTAAGAGAAAGAACTTCCAAGTTGTGGCCGAGGACATTGAGGGCGCGGACGACTCATCCACGCTGCCCTCTCTGGGCAAAGCGAGCGTCGCGCCCGCAATCGTGATCGGACTGCTCATTCTCAACCCGATCGGCGATATACTTGGGATTGGCGCGATCAGTTCGGCCACCTTACCGATGGACCCGTTTTATGTCCTGCCCATCGGTTCGGTTATCGGCCTGCTGGTTATGGGCAAAGGCAGACAGATCGCGGAAATCGCCCAAAAAGGCGCGATCCGGATGGCCCCTGTTGTGCTCATGCTGTTTGGGGCCGGCGCGATTGGCGGCCTGATCACGACTTCCGCCTTCCCAAGTATGATGGAGAACACACTCTACCAGCTGGGCATCCCGGTCGCGTTTCTGGCGCCGCTTTCCAGTACAATCTTCTCAAGCGCGGCGGGATCCCACTCGGCCGGCGTTATTGTGGGCGGCGGGGCCTTCGCCGAGACCATCCTGCACGCGGGTGTTCCCGCGATGGCGGGCGCGGTTATGCTTCACACAGGCGGAGGGTTTATCGACACAATGCCGCACAACAACATCTTTCTGGCCAGCCAGCAGGGGATGAAGTGCACGATGGCCGAGCGGATCAAAGTTGTGCCGCTCGAAGCGATTGTCGGCGGGATGATGACTTTGACTTCGGTTGTCCTTTATATGATCGGTTTTTGGTCATAAGCGCAGATCACAGACAAAACCACCACTGCAATTCATTCACTGCAGTGGTGGTTTTTCGTTTTATCGGAATTTTGCCGTATTGGCTGTGCGAGCTTAAGCGTTATCGACCTTGCTCATATGGCTAATCAAATCAAGTACTTTGCAGCTGTAGCCCCACTCGTTGTCATACCAAGATACGAGCTTGACAAACTTGTCGGTCAGGGCAATCCCGGCCTTGGCGTCGAAGACGGAAGTCATCGACTCGCCGATAAAGTCGGAGGAAACGACCATCTCGTCTGTGTAGCCGAGGATGCCTTTCATCGGGCCTTCGCTGGCTGCTTTGATGGTCTTGCAGATCTCTTCGTAGCTGGCGGCTTTGCCGAGGTTAACGGTCAGGTCAACGACCGAAACGTTGAGGGTAGGCACACGGAAAGCCATGCCGGTCAGCTTGCCTTTCAGTTCGGGAATAACCACGCCAACAGCCTTTGCCGCACCGGTGGAGGAGGGGATGATGTTGCCGCTGGCTGCGCGGCCGCCACGCCAATCTTTGCGGGAGGGGGCGTCAACGACCATCTGGGTGTTGGTTGCGGAGTGGACGGTGGTCATAAGGCCGTCAACAATCCCGAAGTTGTCATTGATAACCTTGGCAAGGGGCGCCAGGCAGTTGGTGGTGCAGGAAGCATTGGAAACAAACTTCATGTCCTTGGTGTACTTGTCCAGGTTTACGCCGCAGACAAACATGGGGGTAGAATCTTTGGAGGGGCCGGAGAAGACCACTTTTTTCGCGCCGGCGTCAATGTGGCCTTGTGAGAGCTCAGCGGAATGGAAAACACCGGTGGAATCCACCACATAATCTGCACCAACTTTGCCCCAGGGGATATCGGCCGGGCTTTTCTCAGCAAAGAAGCTGACTTTTTTGCCGTTAACGGTGATTGAGCTGTCATCATTGGTGACAGTGCCGCCAAATCGGCCATGCACAGTGTCGTATTTGAGCATATAAGTCATGTAGTCCGGGGTCATAAAAGGGTCGTTTACGCCGACAATCTCGTACATGTCAGGCTGCGCGGCCGCTGCGCGGAAAACAAGTCTGCCGATACGCCCAAAACCGTTGATGCCAATTTTAATTGCCATAAAAATCTTACCTCCTAATTTTTGTTTCTATACTATTTTATACCATAACCGGCAAAACTACAAGGACAAGACTGCTAATTTGGGTACTTTCTTTATCTTGCCCAAAAAATACAGGTAATTTTGAGTTTGTTTTGCCTCTTTGAATTTGTCGAAATTTGTAGTATAATGTCGAAACAAAAGTATTGGTCAATGTATAAAACGGCATTTGAACATCATCGGCCGGCGGCTGAAAAATCTTTCAGTTGGACAACTACCAGTCAGCAGGCGTCACCGGCGCCCAGATTGCGCATACTCTGGAGGAGTACCCTGCTGTGGAAGGAAGACGCCATGTATGAGTATGATAGCTTAAAACGCTACAGAGAGCGGATTCTTGTCTATAAGGAAATTCCGCTGCCGATTGTTCTTTGTGACAAAAACCTGGGCGTTAAGTGGGCCAATGGGCAAGCCCGGGCGCAGTTTCTACATTTGACCGAGACAGAAGGGGTTCGGCGCACACTCTTGGAGTTTGACATCCCTGCCCTGCTCGAAGAGGCAGTCGATCAGGGCAGCTGTATTCTGCGTGAAGTGATCCCTTTCACCGACCTAAGCATGAAGATCACACCGATCATGGAAGAGGGCGAGCTGGCCGGCGTCGCCTTGATTCTGATGCGCGAGGGCAATCAGCTGGATTCGTGTGCCAGCTACAAAAACACCCGGGCATCCGGCGCGATTTCAGAGAGTATCCGCGAGGTGGTCGGCGACATGTTTGCCATTCTCGACTCGGCCGCGGCGAAATCCGGCCGGAAAGACACCGATTGGCTTGCGCCGAGACTGGGCGAATTGGCCGGGAACGGCTATCGAATCTTGCGGGTAGCCACCAATATCGACGAATACGCGCGGTATCAAAGTGAATTGCTAAACTTCCGGCCCGAGCTGATTTGCCTGTCGGCTTTCCTCAGGGAAGGGGAGGAGACAATTAGCCGGCTGGCCCAGGCGGCCGGTGTCCTGCTAAAGATCAGCATAAGCAGAGGGAGCCTGTTTGTGCGGGTCGATTTAGAGCGGTTCGAGCACGCGTTCTTCAACATCCTGCACAACGCGCTTTACTATACAAAGCCGGGCAATCACGTTACGGTCAGCCTTCGGGCCGGTAAAACACGGGAGACGGCGACCATAACGGTGACCGACAAGGGGCTGGGTATCCCGCGGGCTGTGCTTTCACAAGTGACCACACCTTACTACGCCCACGCACATCGCCGGGGGATTCAGGGGGTTGGGCTGGGATTGACCATTGCCAAGCTGGCCGCGCAGACGCATGATGGAAGTTTGCGCATTCGCTCAAAAGAGGGGGAAGGCACAACCGTGCGCCTGACCTTGCCATTGGCGACTAAAAGCAGCCAAGCGGTGGTTTTAGCGCAGGGCGGCGCCACCTTCACAACCAAGAGCCGGTTTGGTCTGGCCAGAATAGGCCTTACAGACACAGCGCTCAGTCCGTACAGAGAATAAATTTAAGAGCCACCATCGGCTTAGGCCGGTGGTGGCTCGACTTTTGGGCTGTTAAAACCTGTATTCACAAACGAAGTGTGTCGATGTGACAGCGATCTTTTCGCTGGACAAGGAAGTTTTCCGCGGGAATACTATATGTATTCCGCTGAGACTCTTCGCTGTATGGGCGCTCATCGTCAGTACTTTGTAACGACAACGAAGAAAGACTCAAAATTCACCAAAATACGGGCGTTCAGCTTTGTGTCAAC
>WRBI01000028.1 GCA_009784625.1 Oscillospiraceae bacterium
GAGTTTTATCGGGGGGTGCGGGGGATTCTTAAGGGGGGCCAGCTGGGGGCGAGCCCCCTGCCCCCCTTAAGTGCCCTTTTTCTGGTTACTCTTTTTGGGCAAGCAAAAAGAGTAACTCGGGGGCTTGGGGGCGAAGCGCCCCATTCTTATTCCATCGGAGATTCATTGAAGTCTTAATGTCCGAAAGCTAACCCAAAGATCAAACCCAACAATAAAGGAATGATACCCATGACCACCGAAAACCCCACGCCGGCAACACCCGGCGGCGAAAAAAAGAAGATCATCTTCTCCGGCATCCAGCCAACCGGAACTTTCACACTGGGCAACTACCTCGGCGCCCTGAAAAACTGGGTCCAGCTGCAAGAAGATTACAACGCCCTCTACTGCGTGGTAGACCTCCACTCGCTGACCATCAGACAAGAGCCAAAAGAACTCAGAGAAAACACCCTAAGCGCCTTAGCCCTGCTGTTGGCGGTGGGGATAGACCCAAATAAAAGCATCCCGTTTATCCAAAGCCACGTACACACCCACGCCGAACTCTGCTGGGTGCTTGACTGCTACATCCCATACGGTGAGCTCGGAAGAATGACCCAATTCAAGGACAAAAGCGCGGTACACGCCGACAACATCAACGCCGGCCTGTTCAACTACCCGGCATTGATGGCCGCCGACATCCTGCTTTACGGCGCGGATCTTGTTCCGGTCGGCGCGGATCAGAAACAGCATTTGGAACTGAGCAGAAACACGGCGATCCGGTTCAACAATGTACACGGCAATGTGTTTACAGTACCCGAGCCGTACATCTCCAAGGATGTCGGCAAAGTAATGAGCCTGCAAACCCCGACTAAAAAAATGTCGAAGTCGGATTCAAACCCCAAGTCGTATATCTCCATTCTGGATAAACCTGAAACCATCGTCAAAAAATTTAAGAGCGCGGTGACCGACTCAGAAACCGAGATTGTCTACCGCGAAGGCAAAGACGGGGTAAACAATCTGTTGACCATCTACGCGGCGGTGACCGGCCAGAGTATCGGGCAGGCCGAGCAAGCGTTCGCGGGCAAAGGCTACGGCGACTTTAAGCTGGCGGTCGGTGAGGCGGTGGCCGAACACCTGCGCCCAATGCAGGAGCAGTACGCGAAAATCTTCGCCGACAAGGCATATTTGACCGAAATCTATAAGCAGGGCGCGGAGCGTGCGCTCACGATTAGTAAACGCACAATGCAAAAGGTCTATAAAAAGGTAGGGCTGGTGGTTTAGGCGCTGTGGAAACCGGAACGATTTGTCGTCTCGCGCCTTTTATGCTCGTCCGTCCTTACCGGGCGCCGGCCCGCTTGCGTCCTCCTCACAAAAAGTATATCGATAACTCACTTGAAAACCCGACAAACAACCTCATGTCCACAGCGCCTGGCAAAACAGAACTTGTATAAAGCCGCGAGCAAAAACAAATCGCGTCCAACGAAGTGGGAACGCGACATGGGTTCTGGCGGCTCAACAATCGACAACGCCGCTTTCTGCCAGCGGCAGAAAGCGGCGTTGTCGATTTGTTTGAGGTGTGTTTTTGAGGAGGGTAGAACAATAACCAAGAAACGTTGCGGCTCGTTTATCGGTATGTCTTTATTATACAGCAAGCGTGAGAACATTTGTTAAGTTAATGTAAATAAAGCATAACGAAACCTTCTATAATTTGTAAAAGGAAATCTTCGCGCAATTCGACATCGGTGAGCCGCCGCGGCCACGCGGTTGATTTACAGAGTGGCACTGTGTTTTTCGCCCGTGTATTCATGTGGTGGCGCTGGCGAATAATTGCCTCTCTTTTGCCTATAATCATGGGGAAAGGAGATGTTGTGTGAATGAATGAACAAACCCAGCACCATCAAAAGCGGATCGAGCGGGGGATAGCCCTGACTATGGAAAACATGGTGCACACAAACAACTGTATTGCGCAAACCGACGATAAAAAGCTCAAGGCCCGGCTTCAGGCAAAAAACGACCGGCGGCTGGCCGCACTCGATCAGATGAGGCAGAGCATCCATTAGATAACTGACAATGTACAGTTGACAATTGACAATTTTGGAGTCCGCTGTGCGGACAAAACTTAAAGCGCGATCCGCAGAGCGGATTCCACAACTGTCAATTTTCAACTGTCAACTTTTACGGGTATCTGTCGATATATATAACGGACAAACATTTCTCGCGGGAGGATTATACATATGCGCGGCAACTTAGCCAAAGCCCCACTGGTGGCGGTGCTCTATGCGTCCTTGCTTTACTTTATCGCGGTCTTTTTGCCATTTACCCCTTATTACCGGGAGATGCGGCATGAATTCGCCTGGCACATGGGCTGGCTGGAAAACTTATACCTGGTCGGATATGCGTTGATTGTTACCTTGTTGATCGCGGTGGCTTACGCGGTGATTGACAAGACCGGGCGGTCCGCTTTTTTGGCGCTGCTGCCGATCTTTTTGGGCTTCTTGTGGCTGATGCCCATGCTTGAGCCTTTCCTGCTGGGTTCCGCCACCCGGATTGACCGGTGGGATCTGATCATGCATTTTGGACAAGGGGCAGCGGCCACCATCCTGACTCTCTTGCTCTCAATGTTCCTTTACACCAAGAAGCCGGCGCCGCCGGCTGAGGGCGAAGAAGCGCCGCCCAAAAAGAAAGAGAAAGTCAAGGGCGGCCCGAAAAAGTTTATGATTGTCCGGCTGCTTCTCTTTATGCTGCTTGCCTTTCCGTTTGCGTTTTTTGTGTTTTACTTTGTCGGCTGGTATTTCTTAGCCTGGCAAAATGACGCACTGCGGGCGTTTTACGGCGGCGCGGCCGACTCGGGATTTTTCTTTATGCTGATCTCGACCCTGCTTGAGCGGCCGATGCAGGCCGGGCTGGTACTTTTGCGCGGGTTGCTGTTGGCCGGGTTCAGCCTGTTGCTGCTTCTGCGCTTGCCCGGCAAAAAGCTGATGTATATCATCCTCAACCTGTTGTTCTTCCTGTTACAGGGGCTGTACTTTGCGCTGCCGACCGCGCTGATGCCCTGGGAGATTCAGCTGCCCCACCTGATTTTTAGCGGCGCGCACCTGCTGCTATTTGCATTGATAGTTGCGTTCCTCTTACCGCTCACCCTCAACAAGGCCGGGCCGAGCGAAGAGGGCGAGGAAGAGCCGGAACCCGATGACAAGAAAGGCAAAGGCAAAAAGCCGGCCAGCACCGGCAAGCCGATCCCGGCTAAGAAATAGCGCACAAAGGCCGCGGGCAGACAAGCCCGCGGCCTTGATACTTTCTATTGACCGTGGTTATAGTCGACGCGCTGACACCCGTCGAGGGGGAGGACGCGGCAGGGTGAAAAAAAGACCGCAAAGACGGCGACGCGGGCAGGCGGGCTTCTTAAGCCCTTGCAGCCGCTGACGGTGCGGCGGAAAAGATCGCAAAAACAGGGCGTTTAAGTTCGCTGGCTATATGTACTTGCGGCCGAGAGCATCTCTTTTTGGCAGATCAGCCCGGGCAGCTCGTCGGGGGTGCAGACGATCACGCCGCCGAGCGGCCGGGTTAATTTCTGGCAGATCGCTTTGGCTTCGTCACACAAGCCGGTGTCGACCAGCACCAACATCTCGGGGCGGGCGCTGTTTGACCAGCGCAGAAGGTGAAACTCGTACCGCAGCTGTTGTTCGACTGCCTCGGGGTCGCGGGAAAGGGGGATGACCGTGAGCGCACTTCCCGCGTGTTTTGGGCGAAAGAAGTTACCGGCCAGCCAGCTTAGTCCGTGTACGAACCCGATCGAGCAGAGCAGGCAAAGCAATATCCAAAACGCGATATGCATACAAATCCTCCTTCCCTGCGGTTTTCTACAGTGTATGGAAAACCACAGGGAAAGGTGCGCAACAAAAGGCCGTGAGCGAACAAGCTCACGGCTTTAGAAAGTTTTGTGATCAATTAAGCGGCTCAGCCCCGGCGAACAACATTTGCATGGTTGCGCTGATGATATCTACCCGCGCCATCCACTCGGCCGGCTCTTCGTCCTCTTCGCTTTGGGCCGCAAAGAAGATGCGGGCCTCGGTTCGGTAAAGCTGCACCTGCTCACTGGCGCCCAAAGCGCTGGTGCGGCTGGCGCTGCCATCCGACAGGTTGACCAGGGTAAAGGTGGCCGTTCCCTGCGAGATACTGTCTTCGAGATAGACGACCTGATCGACTTCATACTCGTGCTCGTAAGGCGAGTGAGAAGCTACATACAAAAAGCCGTCAAAGTAAATTTCGTCAGCCAGGCTGCCCGGTTGGCTTAACAGAAGCAGGGCGACTGGATTTTCGACGTCGGTGTAATCAACCGTGTAGATGTAAGTGGATTCCTCCCCGCGGCCGACCAGTGCCAGGATGTCACCGTGGCCATGAAATGCCGCGACCTCGCGCATCAGGGGCAGATCAATCTGGGAGAGAATCTCAGACCCGTCGGATGAGAGCAAAAAGAGCACATTAGGCGCGTCGCTGTGATGGTCGGGGTCCGCGTTGTCGTTCGGCCGGTAAGAGAGGATAAACTCGCCGAACCCGCCGAGCACCTGCCCCATCCCTGTCCCGCCCACCGCGTCGAGCGCGCCTTCGAATCCGACAAAGACATCTGTTTCACCGCCCGCAAAGGGTGTTTCTCCATCAGCGGGCGGCGCTTCGATCGCAATCACGCCTTCCCCGCTTGCAGGTATCGGATTGGCGGGCGGGTTATCGGCGCCGGCTGTGCGGGAACCGCCCCCTTCGCTCAGCTCACCCAGATCGGCCTGTTCGGCCAGTGAGAGCTCACCGATGGCTATATTTCCCTGTTGATTGTGGCCAAGGCCGTAAAACAACCCGACAATCAGTGCAAAGGCTGCCGCGTATGTGATCCAGGAACGCAGGCCGGGACGGCGAGGCAAGACGAGCTCCCGCACCTTTTTTTCGGTGGGGACTTCCTGCTCGATCCCGTCCAGCTTTGAGAGCAGGGCAGACGGCGACAATCGCTCGGGCGTTTGGATGGATGCATCCAGCCCGCCCAGCGCCTTGCGCAAATACTTAATATCTAAGTTTTGATCCCTTTGGTCGGAATATCCCGCCAATTATAACTACCCCATTTCAGTTGACAGTGTACCGTTGACAATTGACAGTGAATGTATCGATCCGCACAAGCGGGTCTCTTAACTGTCAGCGATCAACTTCCGGCTGTCAATTGTCATCAGTTTCCAGCATTTTTCTCAGCTTTGCCAGAGAGCGGTGGAGCTTGGATGAGATCGTGCCCTGGGGGCTGCCCAAGATGGTGGCGATCTCTTTGGTTGTGTACCCCTGTAGTACCGAGAGGGCGATAATCTCGCGCTCTTGTCTGTTTAACCGCCCCAAAGCTGAGAGCACGGTCACCTGTTCGGTCACCTCGCTGCTCACATCGGCCTGGTCGGTCAGGGTGGTCATAAAGTTGTCGATGTCAAAGGTGTTTTTGTGCTTTACATAGTCGCTGACCTTGCGCTTACAGCGAATGGACAGAATCTTCATCATCCACGGCTTAAAGCTGGACGCGTCCCGCAGATTTGTGATTCCCCGGTAAGCTTCGATGAAAGTTTCGCTGACGGCATCTTCGGCGTCATAGCTGTTGCCCAGGGTATATAGGGCGACCTTATATAGATCAGATGCAATACACGCATACACCTGAGCAAAGCAGTCCTTGTCGCCCTGCCGGGCGGCTTCGACTTTGCTTATGTCAATTACCACCGGTTCACCTACTATCGTAAACACGCCGGTCACTTATATAGTGTAAAAATGGGTACACAATACTGCAACCGGTAAAAAATTTCACTTATTGGGCCAAATGGCCGAAAAACACAAGCGCGTAAAAACACAGGCGCGCCTGCGCGTACATATAGGATATTATATCGTATTTTGTTTTCATTTGCAAATGGTTTCGGCTTTATGGGCAAAAACCGCGCGCTCATAACTTCAAAAAGAAAATGACGAAGGTTGTTGACAGAACTCGCACAAAGTTGTATAATGATTAGCGTTGACAAAAGATGTGTATCAAAACAATGATGCTGATATAGCTCAGTAGGCAGAGCACATCCTTGGTAAGGATGAGGTCTCCGGTTCGATCCCGGATATCAGCTCCATGTAAAATTCCCGATAATTAAGCGGACGATACCGCTTGATTGCCGGGATTTTTCTTTGCTTGGAAAATTACAAAAAAGCGAAAAGACAACAAAAGGACAACACGGCCCCTATGAAAATCATAAAAGCCGCCGTTCCTGTGGATGTTATTCCGCACTGTGTCAACCGACTTATTGCGGGACTTTGGGAACGATCACTATAAGGGAATCGGCGCTTCGGCAATGGATCAAATCAAACTGTCCATGCCATCTCCATACTTCCTTTGAATTCTTTGCACAAGCTTTTCAAATCGAACCCCATACCCTTTGGTATCTTTAAGCCGCCATGAAATATAAGGTGTTAACAGCTTATACATTCTGACAGCCCGTTGTCCGGGTATGCCGCTAAACGCCCATATCGGCAAATATCCTTTTACATGCAATAAATACCATAGCTCATAAAAAGATACAATATGCGCAGCCGCTTCTTTAGCCCTTTCGTTTGTCTTAAAAGCTTCGATTGTATCATCATTGTTTTCACAAAGCTCGTAAATAAGGCAGCGATACCCTTTATGCTCGGGTGAATCTCCCGTTTGAAAGTAATTTTTAACGGCGTCCTGATATTTCATTTTGCGTGTAAAAAAGCTCGTCCCCGCACTGACTATAAGAGCAACTAAAGAGATAGCTATGGGGATTACCCGCAGGATAACATCACTCATGCCGACACCTCCAGATAAATGTGGTACCTGATCGCCCCTTGTTACCTGCTCCCCCCAATAGGCTTGAAGCTGAATAGGCTATTCACGGACAGATGTATCAATAATATATCAACCGCTGCCGCGTCGCGGTGAGAACGGCTTACGCTTCCCCCACAAGCGAAATCAGCCACGCCGGCCGTGTATCAACCAGCGGAACGATCTCCCCGTTGCGGTACTCTGCAACTTGTATAAATCCGTTTTCATTGTCAAATAGAGCGGCTTCATCGCAGTATGGCAAAACCCGGCGCAACGCTTCAAAGCGCTCGTTAAACCGCCGGGTGACATCATCTGACGGGATATCGTGGCCACCCTTTTCTACCCGATTTTTTATCCGCTTGATGCTTTCATCCGGTGTGTTTAATCCCACGTAAAAGAGCCGGACATAATAGTCCTGCCCGCGGGCGATCTTTGCGGTGCGCTCAACGCGCATTCCGGACAGGGTTGACTCCTGTGTGAAACTCACGCCCTTAGCCAAACAGTCATCAATGACAGCGATCGCGGACTTGCCGCCCTCGATCGCACCTTTGCCCAGCCTGGCGGTGATTTTGTCCACGTCTACGATCACGCCAAGATCACTCATTCGGCTCTTGAGTACACCGGTCAGGCTCGATTTGCCCGCGCCGTTCACTCCGCCGATTATTGTGTAGACTTTCATTGGCTGTCCTCCTTGCCCTCTAACCGCCGCCGCGGCGTGTTAAGGAACTTTTCAGCAGCTTGGTCATTAGGCGCTGTGTCTAGCGGGCCGGGTATTGTTATGTTCACATTTTCAACATTGGGCATCCTGGTCTTCTTCTTGTAAAAGACGGCAGTGCGTTTATGATGTTTCCATTCCCGTCTGTTTCAGCGATTACCTCGCCGCAATGACACCGCATCTGCCGCGGCATTGTACGTTGATTATAACACGGAAAGAGAGCGCAAACAAGGGAATCTGCGCGCAGCCAAAAAGCCCTCCGGTTATTTTTGTCTGACCGGGGCCGGGCGCGGATGTAAATAAAATCACGCCCCAGCTTTGGGGCGCGATTATTTCTTAATGCTGTATGTGTGCCAGCTCGATACAAATGGCTGGATCACGCCGCTGATATTGGCCGCGTTTACAAACCTGTGTACTCAGCGCAGGGTTAAGGTCATCAACAGCGCGTCTTCGGGCGGGCTGTTGTAATACCCTTTGCGCAGGCCGGCCCTCACAAACCCCTCCCCGCTGTAAAGGGAGATCGCGCCCTGGTTGCCCTCACGCACTTCGAGGGTCAAAAAGGCCATCGCCTGTGCCCTGGCGTATTCGATCAGTGCGCACAGCAACGCCCGGGCAATCCCCTGCCGGCGGGCGCCGGGCGAGACAGCCATATTGGTGATATAGCCCTCGTCCAAAATTTTGTGCATTCCGACATAGCCGAGAACTTGACCGGATTTTTGCGCGGTCAGGTAATAAGCGCCCGGGTTAAACAATTCCCCCAGAATTGAGTTGAGGCTCCACGGGTCTGAAAAGCAGACTGCCTCCAGGGCCGCGACCTGATGCGCACTGCCTAAATTCATTGGCAGGATTTCAAACATCAAGCGTACCGCAAGTCGATCTGATAGCGCAGCAGGTCACAGTTTGGGATTCCGTCAATATCATTGATCGGCCGGGATTTTCTCAAAAAATGGTCCCGCCAAACACCGATCACCCGAAAGCCCATGCTCATCAGGGCCTTGTGCCGGAAAAGCTCGGCGTTGCCTGCCCCGATTTCGATCAGGTTCTCGCCCTTGGCCCGGATATAATCAAAAGCGTAGAGCAGCATCTCTTTGGCCGCGTCGCTCTCCCCGTATTCGGGGGCGATGGACAGATTAATTACATCGTAGTGGTGCTTGCGCTTGACAAAGAGGCAGACCGCCACCGCTTTTCCGCTCACCATCCCGACCAGCGCTTCGCTCATATCCAGCTGGCGCATTGCTTCAGGCAAAGACGGCTCGCTCAACAAAAGCAGGTCGGCGTCCACCAGTGCCTTGTCAGTAAGAATCTCAAGGTTCTCCATACGCTTTTTATCCTCGCTTTTTTGGAAGTCGACGAGAAAATATACACTCGCCTTGCCTTTTCATCATACCACACAAAGCAGGTCAGGGCAATTGCTTTGCGCGAAAAGTTTACCGCGCGCCGCCGGCCAGCCACTGTCTGGCTTGGGCGATGGGCAAGCTGCGCAGGCGGTGGGCTGACCGCCGCTCGGCTCTGGCGAGAAAGATCAGGTCACACTGCCCTTTTTTTCGCTGAAAGATGCTTTGGCGCACTTCAATCCCCACAACCCGGTTGATGGGCAAAACAATTGTGTGCAAATTAAACCCCCGGCAGTAGCGCAGGGTGTAGGCGTCCCCTGACCAGCCCAGGCCGCCGGTGCGGTAGTCGATCACCTGTAAGACCAGGATATAAAGCGCGGGCAGCGCGGCCATACCGCCCACAAAGAGGGTGACGTCGCCCCAGCCGCCGGCAGCCAGCGCGGCCCAGGTCAGCGCCCCAACCCCCAGAAAAGCCAGGGCCGGGGCGGCGATAAACTTAAACCATCCCTTTGGCGCGGGCGAGATATGCCTGTCTGCCGGTGTGATCTGTGGGAAGAGCTGTCTGCGCGCGGCTTCAAACGCATCCGCTTTCTCGGCCGGGATCAGGCAGGAAAGGTCGTCCCGCCGCCGCCCATAGCCCACCGCCGCCAGGTATAGGGAGCGCAGCCCCAAAATCTTCGCGGTCAAGCTCTGGCGGATGTCGAGGTGGCTGATTCCCGCCAGTCGCAGGCTGTACTTGCGGGTGGTAAACTGCCCGCCAGTCAGGGTCAGTGTCCGGCCGGCCAGCCCGACCTGCATTCTGCGGTGACGGACCATATGCAGGTACGCCCCAATCAGCCAGCCGCCCAGCAGAATATAACCGATGGCGGCGGCGGCGGGCGGCAGGCCAAAGGCAAAATCGCGGGAGAGCTGTTCGACCGCGCCGAACACGTCGTCGGACAACCGCCGCCCAATCAGACGCCCGCTCTGAGATATCAGGGTGGCCGCGAACAAAATTCCGCCGAAAGAGTTGGACCCAAGAAGGCTGAAAGCCAGAATCGAGCGGCCGGTCGGCGTAAAGGACGCATCGTCTTCGGCCGGGCCGCCGCTTTGGCGCTCGATGAGCGCCCTTGCGTTTTTATGGGATAAATACAGGGCAAAATCCGGGCCGCGCGCACTGCCGCCCATCGCGTCCACCCGCAGGCGAACCGCCCCGAACGGCCGCAGGTATAAGGGCTCAACCGCCGACACAGTCACGACTTTTTCCCAGGGGAGAATGATCAGCGTTTCGATCAGAACCCCGGTGCGAATGTACATCCGGTGTTTATCCCACCAAAGCAATACCCGGCGCCATCGCCAGACCGCGATCCCCACCATGACCGCGAGGATCAGGATATCCAGCCAGGCGCCGCTCGCCCAGTCAACCAAATTTCCGCCCAAGGCCAAAAAAAACCCGCGCAAGACGGGAATCACGATCAAAAACATCACCCGCCAGAGATTGCGGACAACGGTGACCGGGTGCGCGCGGATATGCCCGGCCGGCGGCGGGCCCGGATAGCTTATGCCCGTGCGCTTACGCTTCATGGCCGGTGACCCCTCTGTCCTTGCGCATCTGGCCGAAGATCGCTTTGATCAGCTTATCCACTTCTTTGTGGCCAAGGCCGGGCATTTCGAGTTTTCCGCCCGCGCAGACCACAACGAAGGTGGACAGCCCCAGCCGCCGATGGATGGGGGTTGCCCGGACGCGGATATACTGGATGCCGGCAATCGGCAGGCTGCGTTCGACCACATTGAACACGCCCTCGCTGAGCACAAGGTTTTGGTCGTTTAACAGCAGGAAGATGGCCCGCCGGCGTATTGGCAGGTAGATCAGGAAAAAAAACAAATAGACCGCCGCCAAAGCCCCGGTCAACACCCACCAAAGTGTGCTGAGCGGGGTCAGGAAGAAGGAGGTCAAAAAGGCAAGCGGCAAAGCGGCAAGCGTTAAGAGAATCCGCCAAACCCAGAGCAGGCGGGCGTGGGCGCCCAATACAGCGTGCATGGTTTCACCATCTTTTCAGTTGACAGTTGATAGTGTACAGTTGACAGTTATGGTATTCGCCCCGCGGATGTATTATAATAATCGCAGAGCGATACACGCACTGTTAACTGTCAACTGTCCATTCAGCTTTCAGCTTGAGGATACGGTGATCTTCAACTTGAAGAACGGTAAAGTGGATATTGTCCAGGGTTACGGTCGGTTGGCCGCCCTCCTCGGGGATGTATCCCAATTTTTGGACGATGTAGCCGCCGATTGTCTCGTACTCGTACAGCTCGTCTTCTTCCAGCGCAAGACCCAACATGTCGCAGACTTCCTCCAGCCCGGCGATCCCGTCAATCAGGTATTGCCCCTCGCCGGTTTGGATGATCTCATCTTCTTCGTCGAAATCGTATTCGTCCTGGATGCTGCCGACAATCCCTTCGACCAAGTCTTCCATGGTCAGGATCCCGGCTGTGCCGCCGTGTTCGTCGACGACAACCGCGATTTGAAGCCGCGCTTCCCGCAGGGCTGAGAAGAGATGTTTTGCGCTCATTGACTCGGTTGCGTAAAAGGGGTCGCGCAGATAAGCGGTTACGTCAAAGTGTTCGGGCGAGCCGGTCACGATCAGCGCAAGCAGGTCTTTGACGTTTAGTATACCCAAAATTTTATCCAGGTCGCCGTCATAAACCGGGATTCGCGTGTAGTTCTCTTCAACGGCCGCCTGAACCACTTGGGCGAGTGTGGCCGAGCGGTCGAGCGCGAGCACGTCGGTGCGGTGAATCATCAAATCTTCGGCGGTCATGTCGCCAAAGTCAAAGATGTTGTTGATCATGTCTTTGTCGTCCTCTTCGATGTCGCCGTGCTCGTTCCCCTCGTCCAGCAAAAGGCGGATTTCTTCGGCGGTGACCGCCTCGTCACTCGATTTCGGGTCAATTCCAATCAGGCGAAGGATGCCGTTGACAGAGAGGGTAATCAGCCCGGCAAACGGCCGGCTCAGCGCTATAAACAGCGAAAGGAAGCCGACCACGGCAAGGGATGATTTTTCGGGGCTTCGGGCACAGACCCGCCGAAAGACCCCGCCCGCGATCAAGATAATCGCCGCTAAAACACCGACCACAACTACCAGTGAGATGACCCGGCCGGCGTAAAGCCCGCCAAGCGCGGCTTCCAGCTTGGGCGCAAGGACACTCACCCCGATCGCCACCGCAAAGAATCCGCTCAGGACAATCCCAAACTGTGTGGCCGCCGCGAACCGCCGGGGATGGGCAAGCATCCGGGAGATGGCCGCGGCTTTCTTTTCTTCGGTTTCGGATATTTTTTTAAGCTTGCTTTCACCCAGCGCGGGAATCGCCGCTCTGCCCGCCACAAACATAACATTCAGGCAGACCAGCGCGAAAAGCGCGATCACCTGCCAGAGCATACTGCCATCCGGGTCCATTTTTCTTGCTCCTTACGTGAATTTATATTTATGTTAATACTATCACTGATGGCTGGCGAATGTCAATCGCACAGTCGGCAAACGGCAATTTTTTGCGCAAGGCGACATCCCTTACGATCACTTGTTTTTTGGTTATTTTTTACAACTTTAGCGGTTATGCTGGACTTTTGCGTCCCGGGAAGGTAAAATTGTAACAGTTGGATGATTGGAGTGTACGTAAAGATGACAATAAAAGCTAAGCGGTTTGCCCTTGCCCTTGCGCTAATTTTTTTGCTGGCTGCTTGCGGGAATGGTGAAACCGCGCAGGAGCCGGTGTCGCTGCCGATAGAGGAGGAAGCCGAAAGCGGCGGGGCCGCCGGCCTGCCGGAAGAAGAGACCGATCAAGAAGAAGACGATGAGCTACAGCCCGAAATGGAGGAAGAAGCCGAACCGGCCGCGCGCGGGGTGATTGAGGGGGATGTGTTCACCAGTGAGTTTGCCGGCCTCCGCTTTACTTTGCCGGGCGAGAGCTGGCGATTTTTGACCGACCAGGAGATTGCCGACGCGATGGGGGTCGGGGTCGAAATCATGGCTGACGAGGGTTTTGACCACGAGGACCTCGACCTTTCAAACCTATACGATATGGTGGCGCAAAACACAATGACCGGCTCAAGCCTTTTGGTGATGATCGAAAACCAGACGCATATCCCGGGGGCTGAGCAGTTCCCGGCTTCGGTCTATGTTGAGCAGCTCAGGCAACAGCTAACGGCCATTGCGCGGCACGACTACACATTTGAAGAAGACCGCCAAATTGAGCTGGGCGGCCACACCTTTGACGTTTTGACCGCCCACTTGGTGGTGGATGAAGTATACACCAGCCAGCATTACCTTGTCCGCCGTCAGGGGAACCATATGATCATCCTGATCGCGTCCCTGTTTGGGGATATTGCGCTTGAACAAATTCTGGCTTCATTTGATTGACGGCCGTCCGCTAGAATAGATATCGCGCGCCCAGCAAACTGGGCGCGCGATTTTTTGCCCGCAGCTGGCTGATGAAAATTTTTCCTGTCGCCGCCAAGCGATTGCCGCGATTCATTGCGCGCGCTGTCGGTTATACTACATCTGAACACAACTCATATTTTTATACCGGGAGGTTTGTAATGATGATGAATCGAAAGTCCAGCGCGATCACTTCGGCCTGCATTGGGGTGGCAATCGGAGCGGCCGCCTATATGGCCACCGGCCGCAGTGGCAAGAGCCTGAAAAGCAGAAGCAAAAAGTTTCGCAAAAGCACCGGACGCGCACTTCGGCAGGCGGGCGACTTTATTAACAGCGTGAGCTATATGGTAAAGTAGCGCTCACCCGGCACAGAAAACCCCTCCGTCACCGGTAACCGGTAAACGGAGGGGTTTTTGCGCGGCGACCGGGTTAACGCATGGCCGCGATTTCTTCTTTGAGGCGGTCCAGGATATCCGAGCCGGTTTGGCCGACCATATCCCGGTAAACATCCCAAGCGGTTTCGGCGAAAGGCACAAAGGCCGCCCGTTCTTCGGGGGTGAGTTGGATAAAGGTGATCAGGCCGGAATCTTCAATTCTGCGGCGGTTGGCCAGGTCGTCTTCCATCGCGATTTCAAGCGAGCGCCAGTGCATGATCTCGATCGCGTCCAGTATGATCTGCTGGATGTCGGCGGGCAGCCCGTTAAAGAAGTCGGGGTTGGTGGCGGTTGTGGTGAAATACATATTCGAGTGGGATTCGATTAAGTAGTTTTGTACTTCGTGGAATTTGGCTTCGTAGATCCCGCCGAAGGGGTTTTCCTGCGCGTCAACCATCCCGAGCTGGAGGGCCGAGTAGACTTCGAGGAAAGGCAGCGGGGTCGGGTTTGCGCCGTATGCGGCGTAGGCCGCCACAATCATGGGCGAGGGCATGGTGCGAAAACGCAGGCCGGTAAAGTCGTCAGGGGTGCGCAGGGGGATGTTGGCTGTCCAGTTCATCGGGCCGTATGTCCAGTAAGAGAGGACTTTGATGTTCCGTTCCAGATAAAGGTCTGAGAGCATAGTGTTGAGGGCGTAACTTTCCCACATCAGCTGTGTGGTCCGCTCAAGGTCTTCATCAAACAGGAAGTGGAGCGAAAAAAGCTGGTTTTCGGGAACGATTGTTCCGGTGTTGCCGGGGGAGACCATCGCGAACTCGATCCCGCCGACTTGCAGCAGTTCGGCCTGTTGGGTGGCGTCTCCGATCTGCCCGACCGGGAAGATGTCAAAAGTGATCCGCCCGCCCGACATTTCGGTGATTAGCTCGGCCAGCTCGTGTACATAAACGTCCTGGATACTGCCCACAAATTCTTCGTGGGCAAACCGCCAGTGGAACGTCTGTTCAGGGTCGCTTTCGCCGCCGGGTGCAGCCGCCGGGGCTGTGCCGCCACCGCTGCAGGCGCTCAATACAAGCGCGAGTGTGAGCAGCAGGCTAAGTAGAATTTTCTTTTTATGCATCATAAGTTTTTTCCTCCTAATGTTGTGTTTCGCTTATCTGTCCAAAAGGAACAAGGACAGTTCGGGGATGAGAATGACGATTGCGGAGATGATGATCATGATGATCAAATAGGGCGGTGTGCCCCGCAAAACGGTGAGCAGAGGACGGTTAAAGATGGCGCAGGCGGTAAAGATATTCGCCCCCAATGGCGGGGATACCGCGCCGATGGCCGCTTGCAGGACAACGACGATACCTAAGTGAATCGGGTCGACGCCGGCACCCATTGCCACCGGGTAGAAGATCGGCCCCAGGATGATGATAACCACCAGTGAATCGACAAATATACAGCCGACGAAAAAGAAGATGGTGACCATAATCAAAACAGCCAGCGCGGTCGGGTCGGAACCCAAGGTAGCCGCAATCAGCATCTGTGGAATCCGCGCGAAAGAGATGACCCACGAGAAGAGCTGGCCGGCCGCGACCAGAACAAATACCACACAGGTGACAACCGCTGTGCTGACCGCGATCTTGTACAGCGCCTTGAGATTGACCGACCGGAAGATGAGCATCTCTAAAATCAAAGCGTACAAAACCGAGATGGCGGCCGCTTCAACCGGGCTGAAAGTTCCCGAGTAGATACCGGCGAAAATAACAACCGGGAAGCCCATAGACGGCAGCGCCTTGAGAAACGCCTGGCTCCTGCGCGCCCAAGTCCCTTTGGGCAATAGCGGGATTTGAGTTTTGCGGGCAAAGAAATAGCAGTAGACCGCAATGGCAAAAAACATCAGCAGCCCCGGGCCGACCCCGGCGATAAACAGCTGGCCGACCGATGTTCCGGTAACCACCGCGTACATGATCATCGAAATACTCGGCGGGATAACCAGCGCGACAATGGCTGAATACATAAGCAGGCCGATCGCGCTCGAATCTTTGTAGCCCAGATCAACCAGCCGGGTGCGCATCGGCTTGCCGACCGCGACAAAGGTGGCCTGTGTCGAACCCGAAACTGTGCTGAACAGAACACAGGTGGCGGCGGCCGTGATGGCCATCCCGCCGCGCACATGCCCGACAAAAGACTCAACCAGATCAAGCAGGCGGGTGGTCGTCTTGCCGGTACACATGATGTCGGCGGCAAAAATAAACATAGGCACTGAGAGCAAAACCACCGAAGAGATGCCCGCGATCAGCTGCTGGATAGACATCATCAGCGGCATTTCGGGGAAGTAGATGATCATGATCACCATCGGAGCGACAATCATCGCGACTTTCATAGGGAAGTTAAGCAGCAAAAAGAGGAACATCAAAAATAAGAGTAAACCGATCAACTACTTCACCTCCCCGGATGAAGAATCTTCAACGCCCATTGCTTCATCGGTGTTTTCGCCCAGCTTATAGTTGCTTGAGATGTAGATCTCTTTTTTGGTAATGTTCAGGATAAAACTGCGGCCATACTCGAAAGCGGCCAGCGCAAAACCGATGGGCAGGGGCAGAACGGTCAGCCAGACCGGAATCCGCAAAGACGGCGTTACCCGGCCAAGGTTTTGCACGGTCAAAACATACTCGATGGCCATATAAGTCAGAAAGCCCATCATGATACAAGTACCCAGACAGATGATGATCATCATGATCTTTTTGACCTTGAGGTTTACAACGTCAAAGATGATGGACATGCTGATATGCCGAGCCTTGCGGGCACAGTAGCCGAGCGCAAAGAATGTGACAAGCACGGTCAAAGCGATCCCGACTTCTTCGGTAAACCCCCAGCTGGCGTTAAAGACAATGCGGCTGATTACACCGCCGATCAGGATAAACGCCATCAAAAGGATGGCGGTCGCCAGGATGGCCTCCTCGATTTTTGACATGATCGCGTCGAATTTTTTCAAGGCATCCACCTCCTTTAAAAGCAGTATTCAAGCCCGTTAAAACGCCGGCTGAGTTCACCCACATCCCCGCGGACGGCTTCGGGGCTCTCGCCATCTAACATGACGCGCTTGATCAGCAAGGCGATTTCTTCCATCTCTTTTTCTTTCATCCCGCGCCGGGTGGCTTCCTGCGTACCCAGCCGCACATCGGATGAGCTCCCCGAAAAGTCGTCGGAAAGGAGGATATCGGCCATTTCCAGCCGTTTGGCAACCGACTGGCCGCCCCCGTCTGTCTCAAGCAGGATGATATGGGTGTCGCTGTACCCCCGCTCTTTCCCACGGATTTTAAAGCCGTGGGCGTCCAGCGCTTTGCTGAGTGCTTTTGTGTTCTTGACAATCTGAGCGGCATAGTCTGCGCCAAACGCTTTCATTTCCAGAATGGCGGCGGCCAGTGCGGGCAGGCGGTGAATGTGGTGAGAGGTGACCAGGGAGGGTGAAATAGTCTTGCCGATTTTGTCCATCAGATCCGCCCGGTTAGAGACCACAAAGCCGCCTTGTGGGCCGGGGAATGATTTGTGGGTCGAGCCGAACATAACGTCCGCGCCCTCATCCAGCGGGTTGGGCATAGCGCCGCCGGCAATCAGGCCGGTGACGTGGGCGGCGTCGTAGCCGACCAGAATATTCAACTCATCAGCCACCGGGCGGAAAGCTTTGACCGGCTCGGCGAACAATGTCCCCGATCCGCCAAAGATGACCAGTTTGGGCTTAAGTTCCCGCACCTGCGCCACCAGCCCGTCAAAGTCGACCCCGCCGTTTTTGTCAAAAGGCATATAATCGATCCGGATGGTTTTGCCAAGCTGAGAAATGTCGCACATCGGCCCGACCATCCCGTGCCCCCAATCCGCAAGTGAGACCTCGATGACCAGGTCGTCCACTTCGAGCAGGGCCAGCGCGACCGCCATCCCGGCCAGATGCCCGCTAATCGGGCGCAGGTCGGCGTACTTGGCGTGAAAGATATCGCAGACCAGCGCCTGTGTTTGCATTTCAAACTCGTGGATATATCGGTTGCCGGTGTACTCGCGGTTTTGGGGGTTGCCGGTCTCGTAACAGCCGTACCGGTTGCTAAGGTCGGAGGTCTGATGCCCGCGCACAAACTCAGAGGCGTAGTTTTCGGAAGCGATCAGGTTGAGACAGCTTTCGCGGTAACTCAAGTGTTTTTTGAGCAGGTTGTCAATGTCTCTCGGATTTTCAAACAATCGCAGTCAACTCCTTTGCGTTGCGTTATGGGGTCAGCTTTGCGGCCACAATCCGCAGGAAAATCTCGACCCCATGTGTCAGACTGTCTTCGTCAATGTCAAATTTTGGGTGGTGATGCGGGGTGTCCGTACCCTTTTCGGGGTTGCCTGTCCCCACAAAGAAGAAACAGCTGGGCACGCGGTGTGAGAACTCGGCGAAATCCTCGCCGCCCATACAATAGTAAGAGGTGATGTTCTCGCCGCCGAGTGCCGCACCGGCCGCCGCCCGGACAAGGTCGCAGACTGCGGGGCTGTTGGACATGGACGGGTTTGAGGGCGTCCATTTGAGTTCGCAGGCAACGCCGTAAATCTGTTCGACCCCTTTGAGGATATTCTCGAACCCGCCCTTTAGGCGCGGCTTGCTGACCGGCTCGTCGGCCAGCAGATAGCGCATGGTTCCCGAGAGGGTGACTTCGCTTGCGATGACGTTGCAGGCGGTTCCGCCCTTGATCTCGCCGAACAGGATGACGGCTGAGTCGAGCGGATCCATGCTGCGGGTTTGGAGGTGCTGCGCCATCTCGACAATCTTACAGGCGGCGGGGATGGGGTCGATGGCGTGCTGGGGGGCGGCGGTGTGCCCGCTTTTTCCCCGCACAACAATGTCGAAGTGTTCAAGCGCGGCCATCACCGCGCCGGGCGCGACCCCAGCCTTGCCGGTAGGCAGATCCGACCAGATGTGCTGGGCAAAAGCCATATCCACTTTTGGGTTGTCGAGGATTCCAGCCTCAATCATGGCAAGCGCCCCGGCCTCCTCCTCGTTGGGCTGAAAGACCAGCTTTACGTTCCCGCAAAGCCGGTCGCGCATCTCGCAGAGAATCTTGGCGGTGACCAGCAGGACAGCCATGTGGGCGTCGTGGCCGCAGGCGTGCATAACCCCGGGGTTCTTACTGGCGAAAGGCAGGCCGGTATCCTCGTTTTGGTGAAGCGCGTCCATATCCGCCCGCAGCAGGATGGTCGGCCCCGGCTTCCCGCCTTTGATGGTGGCGACCACCCCGGTGGTTGTGACCACTTCGGGTTCCAGCCCCAAGCCTTTCAGGTACTGCTGAATTTTCTTGGAGGTTTCAAATTCCTGATACCCGATTTCGGGGTTTGCGTGGAAGTGCCGCCTTAGCTCGACCAGTTCATCAAAATGGTCTTTGCTCAGTTGCTTACAGTCCATTTTCATGCCTCCCTTACTTGCTCAGGAGTTTGCGCGGGTAAGTCGAGAAGCAGACCGCGCCTTTGTCGGTCATGTAGAAGGGCTCGCTGATCTCAACGCCGCAGTCATCCAGCCAGATGCCGGGCATCAGGTGGAAGCACATGCCGGGTACAAGGACGGTCTTATCGCCCGGGCGCAGGCTGGCGGTGTGCTCGCCCCAATCGGGGGGATAGCCGAGACCGATTGGGTAGCCGCACCGGGAGTCTTTGATAAAGCCGCTTTTGGCGATCGACTTTGCCCATGTTCGCTCGATGTCCTCACAGGTCATACCGGGGCGGATGGCTTCGAGCGCGGTGGTCAGCCCCTCGACAACCGTGTCGGCCAAATCCAGAATCCTTTGCTCTACCTTGCCCAAAATCATGGTTCTGGCCAGCGGGCAGTGGTAGCGGCGGTAGTTCCCCGAAAGTTCGAGGATGATCGTCTCGCCGTCTTTGTAAGGCTGATCGGTCCAGCTCAGGTGGGGGGTGGAAGTCCGCTCGCCGGCCGGCATCAGCGGAATGATGGAAGAGTAATCCCCGCCGAATTCGGGGGTACCGGCATACTGCGCGTGGGCAACTTTGGCCGCCGCGTCACACTGGCGAACCCCGACCGCGACCGCGTCGTAAGCGACTTCCATCACTCGCTCGGCGATCTTGGCCGCCCGCTTCATGTACTCGATTTCGTTGTCGCTTTTGACGATCTTGACCCAGTTGACCAAAACGGTCGCGTCGAGAAACTTGGCGTCCGGCAGCTCGCGCTCGATGACTTCCTGACATTTGGCGGTGTAGTAGTAGTGGTCCATCTCGGTGCCGATCCGCTTGGTTTGCAGGTTCTTTTCGCGCACAATGTCGGCCACAAAGCTGTAAGGATGTTTGACCGGGTTCTGCACATATGTATCGTCATAGGGGCGGATGTTTTCTTCACTCAGCCAGCTGGTCAGGCGGGCGGCGTTTGAATCCTGGCCTCTTCCCCACCAGATTGGCTCATCGAGGTCTAAGGCGACGACCAGCCCCTGATGGACATAGAACGACCATCCGTCAAAGCCGGTCAGCCAGTTCATGTTGGCCGGGTCTTCGATGAGTAAAACGTCGACCCCCTTTTCTTGCATGGCGGTTTTTGTTTTCGCCAAACGGCTTTTGTACTCTTCAACAGCGAAATGGAGCTCTTTCATCACTTAACCTCCCTATAATTGTCGACTGTCGATTGCTGACAGCCGATTGTTAACTGTTGATTGTTGACAATATGAATCATAATTGACAGTTGACAATGGACAATTATTGAGTCCGCCACGCGGACATTATTTAAATAAATCGCAAAGCGATACATTCACTGTCAACTGTCCATTGTCCATTGTCAATTGCATTTAGTGTGGAAAATCGCAAATGATGTGGTCAATCAGCGACTGTTTGCAGTTTTTTATGTCGCCGGCGCGCAGGCATTGCAGGATGGCGTAGTGGTCGGTCGCGGTTTTCATCAAGTCTTGGGTCATTTTGGTGTCGTGCAGCATGGCGATCCGCAGCTGGAAGAAATAGTCATCCAAGATTTTTTCTTTGCGTTTGC
Source organism: Oscillospiraceae bacterium (assembly GCA_009784625.1). Classification (GTDB taxonomy): domain Bacteria; phylum Bacillota; class Clostridia; order Oscillospirales; family Ruminococcaceae; genus WRAV01. The sequence continues at coordinate 20,644 of WRBI01000028.1, forward strand.
TGCGGGATTTGCGCCAGATGTACTGGTGAAATTCGATATCCTTTTTGTTTATGGCAAGCAGCGCTTCGTCCGGGTCGGATTGCCCGCCTGCGATCTCGACCATTTCTTCCACAATCCGGTCAAGGTCGTCAAAGTCGGGCGCTTCAAGTTTGTTTTGGGTGATCAAATCCTCCAGGATAGAAGTTTCGATGAGCAGGCGGATCTCAAAGACTTCGTTGATGCTTTCGCGGTCAAAAGTGGTCACATAAGCGCCCCGGCGCGGCTCTACCGTGATGATGCCGGTCTGTTCAACGGCTTTGATGGCCTCGCGCACCGGCCCGCGGCTGATCCCCAGCGTTTCGGCAATGTCGGTCTCAAGCAGATGGTCGCCGCCCTTGTACACCCCGCGCAGGATGTTGTCTTTAATATATTCCTCCACCATTGTCGAAAGGTTCTCCCTTTGCATAATGCTGGCCGAAAGTGAATTTCGCGTCGTCATTTTTCCACACCTCTGTGGTAATCTGGTGAGTGAACTACAGATTGTCGATTGTTGACAATCTGTAGTTCACAGTGTATCACGGCTGAAAATACAAGTCAACGATACTTATAGACGTATTTTTGCGCGTTTGTTTGTTGAATATGTACAGCAAACAGACCGGGGAAATTACAAGGTGTATCTTCATGTCAATAAGACAAACAGGTCAGCACGCCCTAAGATGATTTGTTTTTGAAAGTATATGCAATGGATTTTTTAGGGCAAATATCGATACATTCCCCACACAATATACATTCGGGGTTTTTCATGTTTGCGGCTTTAACCATCGCTTTTACATCCAGGCTCATGGGGCATTTTTTTGTACATAAATTACAGCCTGTGCAGCTTTCCCGATCTGACTTTAAGCGCAGCCTGGGCAATTTAAGCCGGTCCGACACCTTGGTTCCGATAATCATGAAAGGCGCCATCCAGCACACGCAGTGGCAGGTCGCGCGCTTGCCCACAATCAGATGTGATGTGACTATAAGCAAAATTACGCCGAAATAAATCATATATCTATATGGCGCAATCAAGAAAATCCAGTTGTCAACTGTGCCGGCGAAAAAGTCTACTTCATTCACGCCCCCCGCCCGTATAAATAAAGCGATAGTCACGAGCACCCACGGCACCCAGATCAGCCACTTGACTGCGTTGACTTTCGTGTTTTCTATTCTTTTTTCACTTACGAGCATCATACATTCCTGCAGCCCCCCGGCCGAACAAAGATACCCGCAAAACGCTCTGCCCAAAAAGAGCGAGGTTAGAAATTGCAGCAAAAATATGATAACCGCACCCGTAAGAATGCCGCCAAACGCGGCATATATCACAGGCAAGGCCGGCGAAAGCCAGGTAATTGTTATTGGGAACAAGAGAAACATCCCAATGATGATGGCTTTTCTAATGCTCTGCCGTTTCTTTGTTTTGCCCACCGAATCCCTCATCTCAAGTTAAACTGAAATATTGCCCTGCCTGTATAATGCGAAGATGCAGGGCGTTCGCGCTTTAATGATTATAGCACATACGGGGTGGAGATAAAAGAAAAACTGAAAGCAGCCCGTGTGGCTGCTGTAAAATCTTTGACCCTATACGGCGGGGGGCGGGATGTTTTTTTTGTTGACTCTTTTTGACTCTTGCATTATCATGCAAGGTAGCGAGATGTTACAGACACAGGAGGCAAAGATATGACAACCGACAACCTGTCCCGCCGGGCAAAGACCCTCGCAAAGCTGGATGAAATCGGTGTTGAATACACCATGACCGAACATCCGGCCGTCTACACAATCGAAGAGATGGACAACCTGGGGATTACTCAGCAGGGGCTGGTCTGCAAAAACCTGTTCCTGCGCGACGCCAAGGGAAAGCGGCATTTTCTGGTGGTGCTGCACAAGGATAAGCAGGCCGACCTAAACCGGCTCAAAGAGCTGCTGGACAGCACCCGCTTAAGTTTTGCGTCGGCTGACCGGCTGATGCGGATTCTTGGCCTTACCCAGGGCGAGGTGACCCCGCTTGGTGTGTTAAACGACGAGCGGGCGCAGGCTGAGGTTGTGCTGGACGCGGACATTGTCGGCCAGCCCTGTCTGGGTGTCCACCCCAACGAAAACACCGCAACCGTCTGGATTTCGTACCAAGACTTGTACAAGGTACTAAACAGGAGCGGCAGCCGCGTTGTGGTTTTGAAATTGTAAGCCGCGATGACGATATGTAGATGGTTTTCGCTGGAATCTGATTGCTGTCGAGCCAAAAACAAAATCTTCACAATCGTTTGGCTGCGGGGATTTTGTCATGTCTTATTTGGGTATTTGGATGCACCTGATTCTTTTTTGCGCATAAACTGGCTTAAAACGATTTAGGAGTGAAGCCAATGCATTGCCCATCTAAGCTTACATATGTCATCGGACAAGGGGATAACCTTTATCGGCTCGCAAAGCATTTTGGGACAACTGTACCGCGAATTCTCGCGCTTAACCCGGGGCTCGACCCGCACAATCTGCAAATTGGGTCGGAAATAACGATTTGCTCAAGGAAAAGACCTCAAGCGCAAGACAGGCCCCAGAGCCCGCCCGCCTGCCCGGACAGCGCGAAGCAGATGGATTTGATCAGCCATATGCGGCTGGTATGGAGCCAGCATGTCTACTGGACGCGGATGCTGCTGATCAGTATTGCCGAGCGGTTAAAGGATTTGGACGCGGTGACGGCGCGGCTTATGCAAAACCCGGGCGACATAGCAAAGATTTTTGAGGATTATTATGGCCCTGACACTGCAAAGGCCATCGAACAGCTGTTGACCGAGCACCTTCAGATCGGTGCCGAGCTGATTACGGCCCTGCGCGACGGAAAGGCCGGCCAGGCAGAAGAGCTAAACGAGCGGTGGTATTTAAACGCGGATAAAATGGCCGGAGCGTTTAGCGGCATCAGCCCATATTACCGGGAAGAGGAAATGCGGGAGATGCTTTACCGGCATCTTGACCTCACCAAACAGGAGGTGGCCAAACGGCTTTCGGGTGACTATCCCGCGGATATCAAAGCGTTTGATCTGGTTGAGAGAGAGGCGATTATGATGGCGGATGCTTTCTCCTCCGGGATGATTCGCCAGTTCCCGCAGATGTTCAGCTAAAAAATTGCGAAAAAACACTTAGCTCACTTGAGCTAAGTGTTTTTTGGAGCGGGTTACAAGCGGGACTCTAATGCTCAGTCTTCTTCCGGCAGATCATCGCTGTTAATGAATATATTTTCGGCAACTTGCCGTGCTTTCAGTCATAGAATCAAATCATCGGATTGAACCCCAAAGCAGCGTGAAAAGGCCCGCAACTCAATATCTGTGACAAAGCGCTCGCCACTTTCGATTTGTTGTATGGCGTTCTTTCCCAAGTCTATCCCCATAGCTGCAAGTTGTATCAGAGCTATAATCTCGGGTCGTAGTCGAAAATCTCGCCGGTTTCTTTGCTGATCCACTGCTCGCCGGATGACGGGTTTGGCGTCGAAAACATGCCGCCCCCAGAAGCTAACGCTGAAAACCCACCTATCAGGGATACCGCGCCAAGAGCAACTTTCGCAAACGTTTGCCAGTCTCTGCGGGATTTTTCTTTCTTCACTTCTTCCGCTATTTTTGCGCCTTCCGATTCTAAATTATCAAAATAAGTTCTGTTACTCATTATTTCGCTATTGACGTCATCAAGTGCGTTTTTAACTTCAACCAGCTCAAACTTGTATTCATCAAAGTCAAGTAGCCTATCGTATTCCTCTTTCCATTCTTCCACATTCCAGTAATACGCTATTGAACGCACCTGGTTGTATTCGTACAAATTGTCTTCAGCTGTAATATGTATGGCGTAATCGTCCGGCATTTTTTTGCCTGTAAAAATTTTCAAATATTCAAAGTAAGCGTCAGTGCATGTTTTCTTGCACTTAAAATAGTCTCGGGATTTTTCTATAAGGCCATTTTTGTGATCCATGTATTCATCATAAGAGGCCCGCTCCGGCTCGCCCATGTTTTGAACTCTTTGTCTTATCTCTTCGCGTTTTCGCTCCTTTCTTCTTTCAAACACATCTATCAAGCTCAACGCATCGTACAGTTTGTTTGATACGTTTACTTCAATCCGAAAATCTTCCCAATCTTCATGGGTATCAGCTTTCCCGCCTTTGGCCAAAGCTTTTTTGTAGTTATCACACACATGCTCCCAGTCGTAGGCATAAGCGTTGTAAAGGTCTTCATAGAAGCGGCGCACCAATGACGGGACAGCATAAGCAAACGGAATAGAAAAATATGCCTCGCCGGCAGCACTGTTAACAAGTGTCTCAAGCTTTTTCGCCACGCGGTCGTATATTCTAAGCTCCTCTGTAAGACCGCGTTTGCCGTACTCTTCATCGTAAAACCAGTCATCATTTATTATTTTTTGATAGCACTCGTAGCCATCATCAGTAAGAGAGTCTATCTCTTCTTGTGTAAACCTGTGTGATCTCCGCAAGCTTGTTGTGCTCAAACGCACGATGCGACCAAGTGAAACCAATAGATCCCCCATCGTGGTAGACAGCACTCCTCCATAATCAGCTGCTTTTTCCATAAAATCCCGAAGCTCGGCGCGGGTCGTAAAGTTTCTGCATAAATCTCGATCCCGTTGTTCGTCGTCGCTGCTGTTGAAGATTTTACTGATATCCATTAGCCTTGCCCCCATTTCACGACCTCAGATAGCTACAACTATAGCAAAAAGCATGGGGTTTTACAAGAGACAAGTTTTGAGCAAGATGGATGCGATGTAGCCGCAAGGGCACAACAACGAACAAGAGGGCAGCGCTTAGCTACCCTCTTTGTACTGGCGATTAGGACGTTTTTAGGTGCAGGTATGGCCGCGAGCGCAAAACATATCGCGTCCCCACAATGTGAGGACGCGATATTGGCTGCCCCGGCTCGGGGCTGGAGCGGGTTACGAGGCTCGAACTCGCTACCTCCACCTTGGCAAGGTGGCGCTCTACCAGATGAGCTAAACCCGCGAATATTGGTGCCTTCGGCCAGAGTCGAACTGGCGACACACGGATTTTCAGTCCGTTGCTCTACCAACTGAGCTACAAAGGCATGCCGTGTCGTTGGGAACTGTATGAGCGCTCAACGACGGTACAGCGAATGGCGACCCGGAAGGGACTCGAACCCTCGACCTCTAGCGTGACAGGCTAGCGTTCTAACCATCTGAACTACCGGGCCGTACAACAACAGTTGACAATTGACAATTGTCGCTATGCCTTAATGTCATCAATGCGTAAATGCACGACGACGGGTGAAACTTTGGTGGGAACAACAGGGCTTGAACCTGTGACCCCCTGCTTGTAAGGCAGGTGCTCTCCCAGCTGAGCTATGCTCCCAGTCCTCTTTTACCGCTGTGGGAAACCCCGCTGGCGACGAATCACATTATACTATAAGGCTAAGGGCTTGTCAACTAGTTTTTCGAAAATTGTTGGAACGCAAAGCGAAAGCTGGAAATGTGCAGATATGGGCGCGCGGGCGGCTAAAGTTCCCCGTCCGCGCTGACCACCGCGGTGAACAGGGCCATCTCGCCGGGCGGTACCGGTTTGTTCTTGTGGATACAGCCGAAAAACCAGCGCCTGTGGGCACATTTCTCGCGCACTTCGTCAAAGAATGCGTCCAGTACGTTGGCGGTATTCAGGCCCATGAGCAGGAACTGCATGATCTTTCGGCTGGGGCGGTGGGTGATTATGTAATCGACTTTGTAGTCATGCTTAATCAGGTTTTGCCGGCCATTTTCAATTTCTTCGGGGGTGGGCAGGTCCTGACCTTCCGGGTTGATGGCCAGCGCCCCCTCGTCTTCGTAGCCGCCCCCGCCGAAAGCAAAAATCTTTTTGTCCTCGACCGTTACCACCTCACCCCGGCAAAGCAGGCGGAGCTTGCCGCTGATCTCGCGGGTTTTGCCGCCCTGCCACTCGGTGATCGGGTAAGAGCAAAGCAGGGATATGTTGTCGTGGTTGCCCTCGACAAACAGGGTGTTGAACCGGCGCTTGCCGATCCACTTGAGTGTTTTTGCCTCGCGCTCAGAGCCGTCCCAAACAAAGCCGAAATCGCCGCAAACGATTAAGGTATCGCCCTTTTTCAGCCGGCGGACCTCTTTGCTTTTAAAGCGGCCGATATCGCCGTGCATATCCCCGGTTATATAAATCAAAGCCTTACCTCCAATTGACAATTGACAATTGACAATGTACAATTATGGTATCGTTGCGCGATAAATCTTTTGTTGCGGCGCATATCGAATCCACTCACAGTCAATTGTAAATTGTCCACTGTCAATTGTCAATTGTAATTTATACCGCAAGGTAGAAAGAATGTCAAAATGAAAAAAGTAACATCGATGATTTTGGCGCTTGCTTTGCTTTATATACTGCCCGCATCTGCTCTGGCGGCCGAAAGCGGCCTTGGTATTTCGCCGCCCGGGACGATTCACAGCGAGGTTGTATATCTATTTAATATGGACGAAGATATGGTCATATACCAGCGGGGGGCCGACCAGCCCATGTACCCCGCCTCATTGACCAAGATTATGACCGCCATCCTCGCCATTGAAAACACCCCGGACATGCGTGAGATTGTTACCTACCCCGCTTATGTGCAAAACTATCTGTTTAACTATCAGGTGCGGATGGGCTATTCGGTCAGCCTGGCCGGGATGCGCGCAGGGGAAGAAATGCCGATGGGCGACCTTCTTTACGGGCTGATGCTGCGCTCGGGGAACGAGATCGCCATGACCATCGCCGACCATGTAGGCGGCAGCCAGGAAGGCTTTGTCGAAATGATGAACCGCCGGGCCGCGGAGCTTGGCGCGGCAAACACAAACTTTGAAAACGCAACCGGTCTGCACCACCCGGATATGGTCACCACCGCCCGGGATATGGCCATATTAACGAAGCACGCGATGGGTCTGCCCGGGTTTATGGATGTGGTCACCACCCATCAGTATGTGGCCGGGCCGACCAACATGAGCACCCGCCTTGAGTGGAACACCACCAACGCCATGCAAATTCCCGGCTCACGGTTTTTTAACCCGGCTATACGCGGGGTCAAAACCGGCTCGACCGGTCAGGCCGGGCGGTGTTTTATCTCAACCGCCACCCGGGACGGGTTCACATACCTGCTCGTACTCATGAACGCGCCTTTTTTGCACCCCGAAACCGGCGAGGTGCTGGGCGAAATCTACACGTTTGTAGACGCCCAAAACATCTATGAGTGGGCGTTTCGGACTTTTCAGGTGCTGCCGCTGATCGGGCGCAGTATGCGGGTACACGAAATTCCGCTCAGGCTTTCGGCCGGGCAGGATTTTCTGCCGCTTGAGACCGGCGAGCAGGTGACCGCACTGGTCCCCCGGGATATTGACCTTGAGGCCGCTCTCACCCAAATGTTTGAGCTGCCCGATTCGATCGACGCGCCAATCGAACGCGGCGAGGTGATCGGCTATATGCGCCTGGTTTTGGACGGGCGGGAGGTTGGCCGGGTTGAACTTCTGGCCGCCGAAACGGTTTCCGCATCCCGTTTTTTACTCCTGCTTGAGCAGATCACCGCCATCCTCGGCTCGTTCTGGTTTCGGTTTTCGGTTATCTTTGTCCTTTTATTAATTGTTTTGTACGTGATTCTCATGGTTGCCCGCAACAAAAGGCGCAGGGGCGGCTACCGGCCCAAGCGCCGGATATAGATGACGTATTACCCACTGTATAGGCATGTGATTTACCGCGCAGCAAAAGGGAAAGTGCAGGTCAAGTGCTTTGACAATTTCTGACAGGTAATTCTTGGCTGATCAATCAAACAGCGCGGTGACAGGCGCGGGGCGGCGTTGAAAACTTTGTGGAAAGCGTTGAAGAATATACATCAAGTAAACCGAACTTGACAGGCAAGCTTGTAAACCAGCCTACGAATGTGGTAGACTATATAGTTAGAAAACAGGCATTAGCGGGAGTGGCACTCAAGCCCTTCGCATTGCTGTTTTCCAGCGACTAACCGGATGAGCAAAGGGATGAGCAAAGGGATGAGCGGAGAAAGCAAGGGCGCGGGCCGTTACCGAAGCCTTGTCAACAATACACTGCTCTTTGGGCTTTCGACCTTTGGCTCCAAGCTTTTGCCCTTTCTTATGCTGCCGCTTTACACCCGGGTCTTTTCGACCGATGAGTACGGCCTGCGGGATTTGTTGATTGCCAGCTGTAATTTGATGGTGCCGATCATCACCCTTTGTATTCACGAGGCGGTCATCCGCTTTGGGATGGAAAAAGAAACCCGCCGCCGGGATGTTTTTACCACATCCATTGTGGTAATCCTATCCGGGTACGCATTGCTTTGGCTGTTCTACCCCTTGATCGGCCGGGTTGAGCACCATCAGGGCTATATGTACCTGCTCTACGCCTACACGCTCACGGCGGCCTTGCGCTCGTCGGTCACCCATTTTGTCCGCGCCTCCGGGTTTGTAAAGCTCTTTGCGCTGGACGGCGTGATGACCACACTGCTGACCGTCGTGCTCAATGTGGTCTTCCTGGTGCCCATGCGGCTGGGTGTACACGGTTACCTGCTGGCCACCGTGCTTGCGGACGCGGCTTCGGTGCTCTTTCTGGTTTTCTTCCTCAAGCTTTACCGGTTTTTGTCCCTGCGCGGGCTCAATCGCGCCACCCTCAAAGAGATGATCGCTTACAGTGTGCCGCTTATGCCGACCGCTGTGTTCTGGTGGGTGACCAATCTTTCCAGCCGATATTTTGTCACCTTTATGGTCGGGCTGGAGGCGACCGGGCTCTACTCGGCGGCGGGTGCGATTCCGCGGATGATCACCCTGGTCTCGACCATCTTCATTCAGGCCTGGCAGATTTCGGCGTTCACCGAGTACAAATCCGAAGAGGGCGAGAAGTTTTATTCAACCGTTTTTCGCAGCTACTATACCCTGATCTTTCTGGCCGCCTCGGGGATTATCCTGCTGGTCAAGCCGATCATGATGGTGCTGGTTTCCCCCGCTTTTTATGAGAGCTGGCGGTATGTGCCCTTTTTGGTGCTGGCGGTCGGGTTTTCCTGTCTTGTAACTTTTTTGGGAACGGTTTACAACGCCCACAAGCGCAACGTCATGATCACACTGACCACATTCATCGGCGCCGGAGTGAACGTTTTGCTCAACATCCTGCTCATCCCGCGCATAGGCGCGAACGGTGCGGCGATTGCGACTTTTATCAGCTTTTTCCTGGTCTTTCTCATTCGGGCGGCAGATACCAGGCGGTATATGAAAATCGCCATGCAATCCCCGCGGATCGCGGTCACCTTGGCCCTCCTGCTTGGCCAGACCGCGGTCACGCTCATCCAGCCCGATTACTGGCCGCTTTGGAGCAGCCTTGCCTTTGTCCTGATACTAATCACAAACGGCCGGAATGTATTGTTTATTCTAAAAAACATAAAACATCTGCTGCCAAGGCGGGCGAATTAACAGTTGACAGTTGACAGTGAAAGAATCGTTTGTGATGATTTTAAAAACGTCCGCGCAGCGGACACCGCAACTGTCCATTGTCAACTGTCAACTGTAAAGGAGGTGTAGCTGTGCATGAGATAGAGGCTTTTGTAGGGGCGGCGGTGTGCGCGGCTGCCGATTCCGGGCTGCCGGCCAGCGAGAAGCGCAACCTGATTCACACGCTGTTTAACCTTGAGAGCAAAGGGGATACCGGCTTTACCAACGCCCGAACGCTAAAAGAGACAACACAGTGTCAGTACACTTTTGTGTTTGACAAACAGGATATGTGGGACTACGCCGAAAACCGGAGATATTACGACATTGACCTGCCCCGCAAAGAAGGGTACACGAACGGCGGTCTTTACATCTGCCGCGGCCAGGCCGGCGGTTTTCCTGAATGGGAGGGCAAGGTATGCGTGGACGCGGGCTCTAAAGCATGGCAGGCAATGGTAAACGCCGGAAAAATTACCGGCCAGGGCGCTGCGCCTGTCCGGCAGATGGACGAGCAGGAAACGCTTCAGAAATCGCGGTATCTGATCACCCGTCAGACAGGCGGGATGCCGGCGCATATCCGGCGCGGGATGATCGCAATCTTCTTTTTGACCGAAACGGGAAAGATTGGGGACGTCAACGCGACCCGCGCGGCCCTGACCACTCTTCTTGGGCCAAAAGGCACAGAGGACGAAGCTTATCCCGCACCCGGCAGGGTCTATTACTTTTTGGGCGAAATGACCCCGATGGTCGCCGATCAGGAGTGGTGGGAGGACGCGTCCTGGGTTTTTTACGGCTACCGGACGGCCGAGCCGGTCACCCTCAGCCTTTGGGGGAAAGAGATACCGTGTGACCTGGGTGTCCAGCTGACCGGCGGGCCGATTCGCATCAACCCGTTCGCCGAGGGCGGGGAGTCGGTTGGATGGCTGTTAAATGCCCGCGAAACACAACGGGAGATCGCTGCCTTTGAGCGCGAGATGGATGATTTGATCAAATCAGCATACACCCGCGGAGCTTCGCCCGTTTTGAAGAAGTGTATGAACTGGGACAAAATGCGCGCGCAGATGGCGGTTATACGCAAGATCAGCGCCACCCCCGGCATAGGGCTGGAAGAAGCGGTGACCGGCCTGACCGGTGCGTTCGCCGAGATGGCCGGTGTGCTTGAGAACGCGAGAATCCCCGAGAGCGTGCTGGGGGAGCGCAGCCCGTGCACCGCCCTGCTCGCCCGGTTAAAAGTGATGGTTCACGGCTATCTTGAGCTGGAAAAGCGGGGAAAACCGCTGGACATCCGTCTGTATCAAGTGCTGGGGCAGCTCGCGTTTTACCTTGAAAACTTTCTTGCCCGTTATAAGCAGATTGTGCGCAGGCGCACCCCGCCCAGCATCGCGGAGGCCGGGCAGACCCGCGCCTGGCAGGAAGAGCTGGCCGAGCTTGAAAAGGCGCCTGAGCGGGCAAACAATGCCCGCCGGGCTGAGCTGATGGAAAATCTTTGGCGCAGCGAGGTGATGTTTATTGACGACCGTGGGATTTACGCGGCAAAGCTAACCGACTTTTACGCACAAGCCGGCGGGATGATTGAGGCCAAACGGCGGGAAGCCACCCTGTATTTAAGCCCGCAAGGCGGTGGGGTTCCCGACCTGGCGCAGCCGCTGGCGGTCGGGGAGGCGCAGATATGCCGTCTGCAAAGTCTGCCGCTGGAGCAGGTAAGGGCGGTGGGCGGCGATGTGCTTGCGCCGGCTTTGGCCGGCGATGAATTGAGCCCGACCCTGGCTCTGGTTACCCTGCCGATGGAGGGCGGGGCAGCCGCCGCACAGCTGATGCTCGGTTTAAAAGGACAGCCGCACGCGGTTTTGCTCACCTTGGAGGGAGAGGGCCCGCCGATTGCGACACGAGTAAGCGAAACACAATAAGAACCTGTATCCATAGCGCAAAGCGCCGTTTTGGCGGGTCTTTTTTCCGCCCTGCCGCGTCAATTTTTCTTAGGGCGCACAGAGTATTCCAAGAAAAACTTCTTTGCGTGGAGAAACAAGATACGCCAACCCGAAACTTTTCGTTATGAATACAGGCTCTAAAATTAGGAGGTATGCACTGTGATTCGATCGTTTTCTGCTTTTACCGAAGAGATTGACGACGCCGAGCTGGCGGTTCAGGAAATTCTGGATCAGCTTGAACTGGAAGGCAAGCTGCTCGACAGTACGGTGGGGATACTCACCTGTTATTCTGAATTCATTGATACAGGAGTGACAGCCGTGCTCAGAGAGCGCCTGCCCTTTGAGATTGTGGGCGTAACCACAAACGCAAACGGGGCAAACGGCCAGATCGGTGAATCTGCCCTGACCCTGCTTGTGCTGACAAGCGACACAGTCACATTCACCCCCGTGCTCACCGACGAGATTGCCGGCAGGGAAGAAGCGCCGCTGCGTGCCGCTTACGGCCGGGCAATGGGCGCGCGCACCGACAAGCCCGCGCTCATCCTCAGCTTTGCGCCGATGGTGGTCAGCGTAGCTGTAGACTTTTACGCCGACGCTATGGATGATATATCCGGCGGCGTTCCGAACTATGGGATGATTGCAACCGATCATACCGCGGGCTTTCAGAGCGTGCAGGTAATCGCCGGCGGCAAGGCCTACAAAAACCGCTGCGCATTCATACTCATACACGGTGATATTAAGCCGACCTTTTATCTCTCGCACATTAAGGACGAGAAGATTTTCCCCGAAAAAGGTGTGGTTACCGCCTCGCAGGGCAGCCTGCTCGAGACAGTGAACGACAAGCCGGTCGCCGACTGGCTGGCGTCTTTGGGCCTTACCCAAAACGAAGAGGGCGCAATCATCGGGCTGAACAACTTCTGTTTCTTGATGGATTACAACGACGGAACCGCGCCGATTGTGCGGGTGATGCTCACATTTACCGTGACCACCGACAAGACTTACGCCGTTTGCGCCGGGGATGTGCCGGTGGGTACAACGCTTTCGCTGGTTACTCTAAACGCCGACGAGGTGGTCGCCTCTACAAAGGGAACACTCGACCGGATATTGGCCGGGCCCAAGCCGAGCGTGGTGCTCACGGTCTCCTGCCTTGGGCGCTATTTTGTCCAAAATTTTGACGCCACCGTCGAAATGGAGGCGATCACCGAAAAAATGAACGAGTGCGGTGTGCCCTACTTCCTGGCCTATTCCGGGGGGGAGATTTGTCCGGTTTCCGGCCAGGATGGCGCACTGGCCAACCGCGGCCATAATCAAACATTTACTGCCTGCGCATTTTGAGTGAATTTAGATCAACTTAGCATCAGATGTGACCGGGCTGATACGCTGCTTTGATATAATACCTTATTAGTCCAAAAACTTACATAGGCGGACTACAGGAAAGCGAGACGAGTGAATGCAAGCGCGGGAGAAAGAATTCTTAGGCTTACAAGAAAAACTGGCAAAGCTCACACAAGAACACAAAGAGCTAAACGCGCAGTTCAAAAAGCAGGGGCGGGTGCTGGACAACTTAAACCGGCAGATTCAGCGCAGCCGGGAGCTAGACGTCGCGAAAGACAACTTTAGCAAGGTGATTGCCAACAAGCGCTCGCAGCTTGAGCGGTATATGAACCTGCTGCTCGACAACTGCCCGGACATCATCCTGATTTTTGACCGCGACTCGCGCATTGTTTACTGTACGCAATCTTTTTTGCAGCTGTGTAACCTGCCCGCCCTTGGGATGATCGCGGGCAAACACTATGACGAGCTGCTGTCCGGTTATGCTACCCCGCGGTTTGTCGAGCGGTGGGAGGCTGCCATCAGCCACGCGTTCACAAACAAACAGGCCACCGAGTTCGGCGAAGAGGTCGACTTTCAGCGCTGTGGAATCCCGCGCAACTACAATGTGCAGATCACCCCCATGATGGGCGAGAATGACAAGGTCGAGGGTTCGATGGCCTTCTTTCACGACACAACCGAAATCACCGCCGCCCAGCGGGAAGCCGAGCGGGCCAACGCCGCCAAGTCAGACTTTTTGGCCACCATCTCCCACGAAATACGCACCCCGCTCAACGCGATCATCGGGGTGCTGGCCATGCTCAAAGACACCGAGCTAAGCGAGGGTCAATCTGAGCATGTCAACATCATTCACTCATCCTCCAACGTTCTGCTGGGGCTGATCAATGACATCTTAGATTTTTCAAAGATCGAGGCCAATAAGCTAGAGTTAATCGAAGGCTACTTTGACCTTTCTGTCTTTCTCTCAAATCTGCGGCTGATGTTTGAGTTTTTGTTCGAAGAAAAAGAGCTGGAGTTTGTCTGCAACTTCGCGCCCGACCTGCCCCAGGTGATCTTGGCGGACGAGATTCGTCTGAGTCAAATTTTGGCCAATATACTCAGCAATGCGCTCAAGTATACACAAAAGGGCAAGGTAACCTTTTCGGTTGGGGTGTATGAGGGCAGCTCCATTCGGTTCGGGGTAACCGACACCGGCCCCGGCCTGCGTAAAGAAGCGATCCCCATGCTCTTTACCGCGTTTGAACAGTTTGACCTGGTCAAGAACAAAAACATCACCGGCACCGGCCTTGGCCTTGCCATTACCAAGCGTTTGTGCGAGATGATGAAGGGCGAAATCACGGTGGACAGTGTATATGGCGTAGGTTCTACCTTTGCCGCGATCATCCCCCTGCGGGCGGGGGAGATCGAGAATCTGCCGGCAAAATACTGGGAGGAGTCGGTGGGCTTCACCGCGCCCGGCGCAAGGGTTTTGTTGGTGGACGACATCGAGATCAATCTGCAAATCGCCGCCTATATGCTCGAGGGTTTTGGCGTGTGTTCCGACCTGGCCTACAGTGGGAAAGAGGCGATTGAAAAGGTGAAAGCAGCCGATTACGATATCATCTTTATGGACCACATGATGCCGGAAATGGACGGTATTGAAGCGACGCAGATCATCCGGGGCTTACCCGGAAAAGCCGGAAAGACACCGGTGGTCGCCTTGACTGCCAACGCCGTCAACAGCGCGGAGCAGACCTTCCTGCAAAGCGGCTTTAACGCGGTTTTGCCAAAGCCGATTACCGAAGTTGCCCTGGCCCGGTGTCTGCTCCAATATCTTCCGGGTGAGAAGGTCGTGTCGGAGGCAAGCGAAAGCTGACGCGCGAATACAGGTACCTGCAAAGAAGTAACCGCTGCTCTGGACGAGGAGCGGTTACTTCTTTGTGTTTCAACACAGCGATATCAAGGCGGCGGCTAAAACCATCATGATCGACATAAAAATACGACGATAAATATTTTTATTGAAAGTTCTGTGTACCTCATGGTATAATTTAACTTGAAATTATGGGGTGAAGTAGGAGCGAGTATGTAGGGGACCGACCGCTCTATGCCCACAAAAAGCTAAGGAGGAGCGCAGATGGGTTGGTTTCAAAAACTGGATGACGTTTTCAAAAAGGGGGCCGGAAACATTGTCGATTCGTATTATGGCACAAGTTCAAGCACAAAGGACATGGAAGGCAGCATAACGGGCGCCGAAAACAATCTTAAGCAGATACCTGCGGCGATTGAAGCGCCAATGCAAATACTTAAGGGCAATGAAATCAAAAACGCCATAGGGCTGCGGGAACTGCCGGCCTCAGACTTATATACGTTGTTAAAGGCTGCGGCAACGGTTATGGGGCAGTTTGAAAATCAAATTGAGGATTTGTCCGAGATTCTTTTTGCTCAGGGTGAGTACGTCGAAGCTATGGCACAAAGGAGTGGCGGCCTGCTAAGTGACCTGGCTACCTATGGTGGGAGTGCAAGGAAGAATGCAGAGAAAAAATCTTCTCACATAACGCCGCAGGTCGTTGCGGTTTGCGATCAGACCTACGAGTATTTTGGCGCAAAGGTATTTCCGCACCTTGGCTTTATACCGGAAAAATTTAGGCGTGCGGCTGACTTATTCGCGTTTTGTGAATACATAGAAGACGGCGAAGTCGACTCTTGGGAAAGCTGTGTAAAAACCATAAAGGCTGACAAAAAACACGAGGAAGTAATGACAAAGTACGAAGGCTTTGACGCAAAATTGGCTATGATCGAGAGAAATACGTCCGCCACAGCGCGGAACACCGATATTCTCGCATTTTTTGCAATTACAGATAGATTATAATTGCAAAAAGTGTAAAGATACGAGCAATCACATAAAGAGCTGTCCGCTCAGTGCGGACAGCTCTTTTCTCATTGTCACAAGGTTTTCTATCTGCGCTGCGTCCTAGGGTCTGTTGACATTAAGCGAATGTATCAACGATGAAAGCGAAGAAAATAAAGGTAATGAACATGATGTCCAGCTTGTCGTAGCGAGTAAAAATGCGACGGAAGCGCTTTATTCTGCGGA
>WRBI01000029.1 GCA_009784625.1 Oscillospiraceae bacterium
CAGGGTGCCGCCCCCCTTAAGCGGCGTTTTGGTTACTTTGGGGCCGAGGCCAAAGTAACCCCGGGGTATGGGGCGGGTAGCGCCCATTCTTATTCCATCGGAGATTCCGATAAAAGTCCTTAAAGTCCGAAAGGCAAGGGTATCGAAGACACATCCAAGCCCCGCACGGCCAAAGTGAAGTACATCGGAGATTCCGATAAAACTCCATAGCCCAAAAGGCAAGGAAACCGGAGATTCCAATAAAAGTCCGTAAGTCCGAAACGCAAGGAGATCGGAGATTCATTGAAGTCCTACACGTCCGAAAGGCAAGGACATCACAGACACACGGAAACCATCCCGCCCGAAAGGCAAAACAAAGCAGAACCTACCTACCGAAACCCCATCTCCCGTAAAGCCCCGGCCCGGTTCCGCCAATCCTTCTTAACCTTAACCCAACACTGCAAATTAACCCGGCACCCCAAAAACCGCTCGACCGAGGCGCGCGCCTGCGTCGAAATCTTCTTCAAAGAACCGCCGCCTTTGCCGACAATAATCCCCTTATGTCCATCCCGTTCACAGTAGACAACCACATCAACGTCAACAAGATCAGAAGAATCCTCCCGCTCGCGCATCTTTTCAACGACAACCGCAACCCCATGCGGAATCTCCTCGCGAAGATTGCGCAAAATCGCCTCACGGAAAAGCTCGGAGACAATTACCCGCTCAGGCTGTTCGGTATAAGCATCCTCGTCAAAAAAGTGCGGCCCGGGCTTTGCGCACCGCGCAACCCGCTCCAGCAAAAGCGGCACCCCATCTCCCTGCATCGCGCTGATGGGTATGATTTCAGCAAAATCAAAAGCAGCGGAAAACGCCGCCATTTTCTCCATCATAAGCTCCTTGCGCGAGAGCGCATCCACTTTGTTCAGGACAAGGAAAACCGGCGATTTCCGCCCGGAAAGCCGCTCGATGAGCAGGGACTCCATCGGGTGAATTTCGCCCAGCGGTTCGCTGACCAAAAGGGTGGCGTCGACATCGGCCATCCCCTGGTTGATCTCACCGGCCATATATTCGCCCAACTTGGTGCGCGGCTGATGCATCCCCGGTGTGTCGATGAAGACCAGCTGATCAGCCCCGCTTGTCAGGATGCCGGTGATTCGGTTGCGGGTGGTCTGCGGTTTGGGTGAAACAATGGCCACATGCTCGCCGACCAAAGCGTTGAGCAGGGTGGATTTACCCACATTCGGCCGCCCGATGATGGATACAAACGCACTGCGGGTAATATTCTGTTCGCTTGTCAAAGTTTAACCTCCGGATAAAAATAGTTGACAATGGACAATGGACAGTGGACAATGATGGAATCGCTTCGCGATGGTATTTAAAATCATCGCGAAGCGATCCCTTTATTGTCAGTTGTCTTTACTCATGTACATAACTCGCGTCCCGCTGAAGCCCTAATCGGGACAGGACATCTTCTTCTTTTTCACGCATCCGCACCCGGGCGATCCCGCTCTCTTCGTGGTCGTAGCCAAGCAGGTGCAGCATCGAGTGTACGGTCAGATAGGCGAACTCGCGGCGATTTGAATGGCCGTATTGCTCAGCCTGGCGGTAGACCGCCGGGATGGACAGCGCAATGTCGCCGAGCAGGGTGATTCCGGTGTCCGGGTCAATGTCAAAATTCCCGTCCTGTCCGGTGGGAAAACTGAGGACGTCGGTGGGCATGTCTTTCCCCCTGTGCTCTTTGTTCAGTTTATGGATTTGCTCTTCGTCCACAAAGCTGACACTCACTTCGTAGTTCCCCTGCATCTCTTCGGTCTGCAAAACCGCGTGACAGCACTTGCGGATAAGCAGGCGTATGCCTGTTGGTATCTTGAGTTCTTTTTGCGCGTTGGTAATCGATACTTTCAGCTTGTCGGCCATCTCGTCACCGTCCCCTTCGGCTTTCATCATAATATTTTTCGTAGGCTTTAATAATTTCTTGTACCAGCTTGTGGCGGACAACATCCTTTTCGGTAAAGCGGACAATCCCGATGTCTTTGATCGACTTGAGCACTTTTGCCGCCTGTACCAGCCCGCTCTTCTTTGGGTCGGGCAGGTCAATCTGGGTGATGTCCCCGGTAATCACCACCCGCGAACTGCTGCCCATCCGGGTCAAGAACATCTTCATCTGCTCTTGTGTGGTGTTTTGCGCTTCATCTAAGATAATATAGCTTTCATCCAGCGTCCGCCCCCGCATATAGGCCAGCGGCGCGATCTCAATGCTGCCCCGCTCAAGAAACTTGTGGAAGTTCTCAACCCCAAGCATCTCAAAGAGTGCGTCGTAAAGCGGGCGGAGATATGGATCCACCTTGTTCTGCAAATCGCCGGGTAAAAACCCCAGCTTTTCGCCGGCCTCTACCGCAGGGCGTGTGAGGATAATCCGGTTAACTTCCTGCGCACGGAACGCCTGCACAGCCATGGCCACGCCCAGATAGGTCTTTCCGGTGCCGGCCGGGCCGATTCCGACTGTGATTGTGTTCTCGCGCATAGCGTCCAGATACCGCTTTTGCCCAAGGGTCTTTGCCTTGATCGGCTTGCCCTTGGCCGTTATGCAGACCACGTCTTTCTGGATGGTCTGAATCTGGCTTTCGGCGCCCTCAGCCACCAGGGTAAGCATATAACGGACAGTCTGTTCGGTCAGTGTCTCGCCTTTTTCAATCAGCTGCAACAACCCGTGTATGGCTCGGGTGGCCTCCCATACTTTTTCTTCATCCCCGCTTACCCGAATCTCGCCGTCCCGGGTGACAACAGCCACCCCCAGCGCATCCCGCAGGATGTCAATATTCTCATCAAAACTGCCGAACAGCTCGGCCGCATGCTCAAGCCGCTCGACTGTGATTAACCGCTCAATTGTCATAAATCGGGTTAGCGCCCCCAATACATTTTTCGTATTTGTCGGTTGGTTAAAATTGCTTAAATGAATCTGCTTGCATATTCGTTAACTGGTAAATTCTATTATAACATACTTTTGTAAAAATTTTTTAACATTCTGTAAATATTTGAATTTCTATCTAATTTTCATAAAATCGGTGACCTGCATTGTGTGAGTACACAGTTTTGATAAACGCAAAACGGCCGCTTTGCCGTAACCGCGGCAAAGCGGCCGTCCAATGCGCGGTCTACATATTGACGAACAAAGTACCCTCTTCTTCCAGGATGGTGAACGAAGTGAGTGTGACCCGCAACTGGTCGAACCCCCACTCATCGTAGAGTTCGAACACACCGACCACTTCAATCCAATCGTCCGGCTGTGGGAGTTCCTGGCCTTCCGGCCAGCCGTTTGGCCAGGCGACCTCAAACCCGACCATCCCGTCCTCCGGGCCGCAGCAGCCCGGGCCGTAGCGGACAACATAATAAAAATCCTGGCCGGTCAGCGGCATAACTCCTGTTTTAAACCGCCCTTCATATCGAACTGTCCTGCCTAAGTAATCTTCTAAGTTCGTGAATATGTCGTTGACCTGGGCGATAAACACGCGATCGTTTAAAGTGATCACACCATCGTCCGGCTCAGCCCCGACCATCGGGTCGGCGCCTGTGTTTCCGGGTGAGCACCCGGCCAACAAAACGGCCAGCACCAAGCCGAACACAATCAATTTTTTCATGATTTTCTCAAACCTCCTCTAATCAAATTAATACAGCTAAACGCGATAAAGATGATCAAGTTAACCACCACAACACTGGCCCCGGTGGGCAGCGAGTACCAGTAAGAGAGCACAATCCCGACACAGAAAGCGCTGAGCGCTACAATCGCCGAGCAGATAATCACAGACTTAAACCGCTTGCAGATCCGCATGGAGGCCAGTGAGGGGAAGATGATCAGCGCCGAAATAAGCAGGGCACCCATCATCCGCATACCCAGAACAATGGTGATCGCAGTCAGGATGGCCAGCAGCATGTTGTAGACCCCGGCCTTTGTGCCAACCGCCCGGCTAAAGGTCTCATCAAAAGTGACGGCGAAAATCTTATTGTAAAAGACAATGTAAAGCACGATGACCACACTGGAAAGGGCAACGCTCAGCCGGACATCGGCCACGCTCATGGCCAGGATACTGCCGAACATAAAGTTGCACACATCCATGTTCATCCCGGTGGTCAGCGCGATGATGATGGCGCCCAAAGCCAGTGAGCTGGTCGAAATCAGCGCGATGGCCGCGTCCCCTTTGATCTTGCTGCTCTCGCTGATCCGCAAAAGGAAGACGGCCGAGACCCCGACAATCGGGATGGAGAGGGTCAAGGGCGCAGTGCCGGTGGCCAGCGAGATGGCCAGTGCGCCAAACCCGACATGAGAAAGCCCGTCCCCGATCATGGAGTAGCGTTTGAGTACAAGGCTGGCCCCCAGAAGTGACGCGCAAAGTGAGACCAGCAGCCCGACAATGAGCGCGCGGACCAAAAAAGTATAGCTGAGCATTTCGGTAATAATCGCGATCACGATTTCTCACCTCCCAAAAAGCGCTTGCAAAGCGGGGTTTCTAAATAGTCGGCCGTCTTGCCGAAAAAGAGCTGCTTGTTGCCCAGATGCAGAATGTGGCTGGCGTATTCGACCGCACTTCTGATGTCGTGGGACACCATGACGATGGTCAGCCCCTCTTTGCGGTTGAGGGTTTCGATCAGCCCGTAAAGCTCGGATGTTGCCAGCGGGTCAAGCCCGGAGACCGGCTCGTCGAGCAGCAGAAGCTTTTCGGTGGCGCAAAGCGCGCGCGCGAGCAATACCCGCTGCTGCTGGCCGCCCGAAAGTTCGCGGTAACACCGGTTTTTGAGTTCGGCCACGCCCAGCCGCTCTAAGTTTTGAAGGGCGGCCTGCTTGTCGCGTTTCCCGTAAAAAGGGATAAACCCCCGCCGGTTTTGCCGGCCGGACAGCGCGACCTCGAACACGCCGGCCGGGAAGTCTTTTTGTACGACCGTTTGCTGCGGCAGGTACCCGATCTCGTCCGGCTTTAGGTCATCCCCGGTTTGCATCCGGCCGGTGACCGGCTCTTTCAGCCGCAAAATTCCGCGGATCAGCGTACTCTTGCCCGAGCCGTTCTCGCCGACAATGCACAAATAATCGCCGCGGTTTACGGCAAAGTCAAGGTCGCTGACCGCGACGCCGGTCTCGTACCCGAAAGACGCCCCGCTGCAAGTGATGAATGCCATCTCAGTTTAGCGCCTCCTCAAGTGTGGCCAGGTTTCTGCGCAAAAGATCAATGAAAGTGACCCCGGCGTCGAACTCCTCTCGGCTCAGGTTGTGTTTGGAGTGCAACTCAAGCAATTGCGCGCCTGTGCTTTCGCCGATCGCCCTGGCGATCAACTGGTTGGAAAGCTCAATGTGAAAGACTGCGGGGATATCTTCTCCATTCACTTTGTCGATCAAAAAGGCGATGGTGCGCGGGCTGGCGTCGGTCTGGGTAGAACAGCCGGTAAAGGCAGCATAATAGCTCAGCCCGTACTCATCCACAAAGTAGCGGAAGGGGAACCGGTCGCCAAAGATCAGGGTGTGGCGGCTGGCGCCGTCCACCAGCGCCCGGAAATCCGCGTCCAGCGCTTGAAGCTGTGCGGTGTACGCGCTTGCCCGAGTCAGGAAGTAGTCGGCGTTCCCGCTGTCCAGTTCGGCCAGGGTGGACGCGATCGCGTTGACAATCCGCACCGCGTTGACCGGTGAAGTCCAGACATGCTCATCGTACTCGGCGATGCCGTGGCCGCCCTCATGATCGTCGTGGTCATCATCGTCGTGGTCATCATGCCCGTGTCCATGATCATCGTGATCGTCGTCGTGGTGCTCATCCTCGTGTCCATGCCCATGATCATCGTGATCATCCTCGCCATGTCCGTGGTCGTGATCATGGTCTTCCATTCCCTCGACCAACTCACTTTCAACCAGGTCGACCAAGCTCATCATGGAGAGAATGGTCATCTGAGAAGTGTCCATGGAGTCGAGGATTCGATCTACCCAAACATCCGAGTGGCCGCCGATGTAGATAAAGACGTCTGCCGCCTGAATGGTGAGGATATCCTGTGGCGATGGCTCAAATGAATGGGACTCTGCGCCCGGCGAGATCAGCATGATCAGGTTGACCCGGTCCCCCGCGATCTCGCGGACAAAATCAAAACCGGGAAAAATGGTCGAGACAACGTTTAGCCGAGCAACATTGTCGATGAGGGCAACCGGAGTTTGCACCTCCTGTACGTTTGTTTGGGCACATCCGGCAAAGATCATGGCGGCCAGCGCGGCTGCCAGCAACAGTGATAAAATTCGCTTCAATGTTAAAGTCCTCCTTAAATGGTTGACGGCGGCCAGCCGGCTTTGCCGTCCTTGTGCGGCTGAAAACAGCAACAGACGGCTCAGTTGTTCATCTGAACCTTTAAGGAGATTGGAGTATATATGTTTACGGACGCGGCCTTGCGCATCGCAAAAATTAGACCAGCCATGGCCAGAGACAGGGTGACCGCGGCCAGCAAGGCAAGCGCAAATTGCTTGCAGATGGTTGCCGCCAGCAGCAAACTCAGGCAGCGCTCACAGTCAGCCACTACCAGACAGCAGTCGGCGCCGGCGTAAAAGGCCAAGAACCCGGTGATCAGAGCGATGACCAGAATCATTCCGGCAAAGGCGGTCAGCGCGTACCGCCTCTCTCTTTTTGTCATCAGCCCCGCCCCCTTTGTTGTCGTCAATCTAAAACTTATGACCGTACCGCCCCCTTAATTATACGCCGCAGGGAAGAAATGTCAATATAGCCGCGGGCATGGGTTGTCAATCCTGTCCGGCGGTGTTATCATGAGTGTATGCGCAAAGTTTTGATTTTGGCGGTCAACGCCAAATACACCCACACATCCCTGGCCGCCTGGCTGTTGGCCGGGGCGGTTGCCGACCAAAAACTGAGAGATATTGAGGTCGATGTGCTCGAAACCCACATCGGTTTGGGCGAAGAGGAGATCGCGGAGCGGGTTGTTGCCGCTCGCCCGGATGTGGTCGGCGCCTCAACTTATATTTGGAATAGCGGGATGATGCCCGGCCTGCTCACCCGGCTGCGGGAACTTTTGCCGGGTGTCGTGGTGATTCTCGGCGGGCCGGAGGCCACACATAACCCACAGCGGCTGATCGACTGTGCCGACTACATCCTGCGCGGTGAAGGGGAGGAGACTTTTCCGGCACTGCTCGCGCTTTTGGCCGCGGGCGGTGAAGTCTCGAACCTTTCCGGCCTTTGCTTTAAACGGGGCGGCCGGATGGTTGCGAACCCGCTGCCGGAGCCGCCGGCCCGCCTGATCGACCCATACAGCCAGGCGTTCATGAAAGCGCTCGATGGCCGCATCGCCTATATCGAGACCTCGCGGGGCTGTCCGTTCAGCTGTGCCTTCTGTCTTTCGGGGAGCGGCGGGGTGCGGTTTTTCCCGCTGGAAACGGCTAAGGCGCAACTCTTGGCTCTCTCAAAGTCGGGGGCGCGAACGGTCAAGCTGGTTGACCGCACGTTCAACTGCGACCGGGCGCGGTCGTTCGAACTTTTCGAGCAGGTCATCCGGTTGGACTGCGATGTTTGCTTTCACTTTGAGGTCGCACCTGACCTGTTTGACGCGGCCACACTGGAGCTGTTGGCCACAGCACCCCCCGGCCGGATCCAGATGGAAGCCGGGCTGCAGAGCTTTTTCCCGCCCGCGCTGGCCGCCGCCTCCCGCACGACCGACCTGACTGCCGCGGCTGAGAACATCAAGACCATCCTGGCCTGCGGGAACATCCACCTGCATTTAGATTTGATCGCCGGATTGCCTTACGAAACGCTGTCCGACTTTATGGATAGCTTTGACGCCGCCTTTGCGCTGAAAGCGCACACCTTGCAGCTCGGATTTTTAAAGCTGCTGCCGGGCAGCGAATTGCGGGCGGGCGGCTGGGAGATTTGTGCGGAAAAGAATCCGCCCTACCGGATCACAAGCAGCCGATGGCTGTCGGCCGGCGACCTCGAGATTTTGACGTTTACCGAGCGCGCATTGCGACAGACCTATAACAAGGGACGGTTTCTTGGGACGCTTGCGTATTTGTTGACGGCGAGCGGGCTGCGGCCATTCAGCCTGTTTGAGACGCTGGGCCGGGAAACACAGGGCCACCACGTAAGATTGGAGGACTACGCCGGCCAGCTGTATTCGGTGGCGGTTCACCTGCCCGGCGTTCAGCCGGAAGAGCTCAAATCTGCCATGATCCGCGATTATATGGCCATGGTCAAAGGTGTGAACATGCCCGGATTTCTCAAGATAGAGGGGAAGAATTCGCGAGAGATGACCGCCAGGGCAAACAAGCGGCTGGGCCGCGCTGTGCGCCGTGGGGAGGTCGCAATCCTGCCCGGCGGCAAAGGGATATTTGTGGACAGCGAGCACCGCGACCCGGTCACCGGGTTGTACAGGCTGGACGAGATCGAATAATTCCCCGCGTTTTCGACAAACTATGTGCATATCTCTTATCAAAGGAGACCACGCGCATGAAAAAGAAAATTATGATTGCCCTGTGCTTGACCGCCCTGCTCAGCTTAGCGGCCTGCGGCAGTGAACAAACACCGGTCGCGCCGATTGCGCCGGTCACTCCGGCGGCAGAAGAAAACGATACCGAATATGGCTACGGGCAGGAGAGTGAGAACCCGCCGGCTGTAGCGGAACAGGCCGGGCCGGTGCGCACGCCGGAAGACTACATCGCGGTCAACCACCCCGCCGACATCATCATTGGCGAAGAGGGCGCGTTTTATGCGCAAGCCTCCCACGTGTCCTGGATTGAAGAGCGGCTGGATTTGGCCGACGCGGGTCCGTTCGGCGCGGTAAAGAGAAGCGGGGTAACCGAGGACTTTCAAAGCTGGGACGCAACCGCCCTGCCTGAAGGCACACAGCTTTTGCGCCACAATCAGGAGCCGGATCTGCTAATCGCAGAGATGGACGGCCAAAAAATCCCGTACCTGCGGTTTAATACCGGAAGCTGACACAGCAAACATTAAACCCCTCCCGGCAACCGGAAGGGGTTTTTTGCGGCTTATCTCACTTAAGCGGGGACTACATTGACCGCGCGCAGCTTGGCGCTGTTCTTGGGGTCAACTTCTGTTTCGAAGGTCACTTTTTGGCCTTCGTTCAGGGATTTGTACCCGTCTGTCATGATGGCGGAAAAATGCACGAATACGTCTTCGCCGCCATTGTCGTTGGAAATAAATCCATAGCCCTTGTCCGCGTTAAACCATTTTACTGTACCGTTGTTCATCTTAGAACCTCCTTAAATTGCCGCATGTGAGTTTCCCGAGCGCGTGCCGCAAAAAAATCACATACTTGTGTTAACCATCAAACGTTCAATGAGTAACACAAACATGTGAGAATTGAGCATCTGGCAACCATATCAACTGAAAACATCCTTACACAGCTTTTTTTACATTCTAGCACAGCGGAGTGCCTTTGTCAACAGCTTTTTTGAGGATTGCGAAAAATAACTTCAGCAGAGCGCCGGCCGGCAGTCACGCGGGGCCGCGGGTAAAAAAAGTCACATGCTTGTGTGATTCTTCAAACGTTCAATGAATAACACAAACATGTGAGAATTGAGCATCTGGCAGCCATATCAACTGAAAACATCCTTACACAGCGGAGCAGCTTTGTTTTGGGCTTGTGAAAAATAACTTTGACGGATCGCCAGCTGGTAGCCTGCGCTGGGTAGCAGGCAAAAAGCCGCGTCCCCAAACAAACGTGGAAACGCGGCCCATGACAGCGGCTCGCCGCTTATTCGCTTTTAGCTTCGATGAACTTGACGATGTCGCCGACCGTCTTCATCCCCTCGATTTCGTCGTCGGGAATCTCAACGTCAAACTCCTCCTCCAGGCTCATGACCATATCGACTACGTCCAGCGAATCGGCGCCCAGATCGTCGATGATCGAGCTTTCCATCGAAATTGCACCCTCATCAACATCCAACTGTTCTATGAGAATCTTTTTTACCTTGTCTAAAACCACTTTACACGCACCCCTTTACAGCAATTGTTATAATGTTATGATCTCAAGGCGTTTTGCCTTTTTGACGCTACAAAACTTAATATACCTTGTTCCGGAAAAATTATCAATAGGTTTTGCGATAATTTTTTTGCGCGCGGACAGTTTTTTTACGTCTGCCCGCTATCTGCCCTTGTCAGGGGCAAAGGCAAATGTAAGCTCGGCAGTGACGGCGAGCTCGTCGCCCACGCTGGCTTTGGCTTTGCCCACGCCCACGCTGCTGCGCAGCTTGACCATCTCCATTTCCAGAGTGACCACATCGCCGGGAACAAGCTGGCGTCGGAACTTTGCTTTGTCGATCTTGGCGAACAGCGCGACTTTGCCCTTGTACTGATCCATTGTGCCGATACAGACCGCACCCGTTTGCGCGAGCATTTCGATGGTCATGACCGCCGGGGTTACCGGCATTCCGGGGAAGTGGCCGGATACCCAAAAATCGTCCGGCGTAAGATGTCTGCGGGCGATGCACTTTTTCCCCGGCTCCAGCGCGACCACCTCGTCAATCAAGAGAAAGGGTTCGCGGTGGGGGATGATGGTTTTGATCTGCTCCCTATTCAGCAGCACCATTCGAGAGACCTCCTGTACATTGGTAGAATATGCGAGATCCGCGCAGGTCATGCCTGAATTTATCCCTCGTACTTTGTGAACGCAAGGCTGGCGTTGTGGCCGCCAAATCCGAGCGAGTTGGAAAGCGCGTGTTTAATCGGCGCTTTGCGCGCGCCCTCGGTTACATAATCGAGATCACATTCAGGGTCGGCGTCCCGATAACCGGCGGTCGGCGGGATAACCCCTTCCTGCAAGGCTTTGATGCTGATGATGGCCTCAATCGCGCCGGCCGCGCCCAGCAGATGCCCGGTCACCGATTTGGTTGAGGAGACCGGCAGCTTGGCCGCGTGATCGCCAAAGACCGACTTGATGGCCGCGGTCTCGATTTTGTCGTTGAGGTCGGTGCTTGTACCGTGGGCGTTGATGTAGTCAATCTGCCCGGGTTTAAGCCCGGCTTCCTCAATCGCGAAAGCCATCGCCTTTGCTCCGCCCTGCCCCTCAGGATCAGGGCCGGTGATGTGAAAAGCGTCATCGGTTGCGCCGTAGCCGACGATCTCGGCGTAAATTTTCGCGCCCCGCTTTTTTGCGTTTTCAAGCTCCTCTAAAACGAGGAGCGCACCGCCCTCGCCCATCACAAAACCGCCGCGCCCGGCGTCAAAAGGAATGGATATCCGGTCGGGGTCATCACCGGTGCACAGCGCGCCCATGTTGTTGAATCCCGCCATGCCGAAGTGTGTGAGCGCCGCCTCAGAACCTCCGGCCACACAGGCGTCCAGATAGCCGTGTTTGATCTTTCGAAACGCTTCGCCAATCGCGTGCGCCCCCGCCGCGCAGGCAGAGACCGTGCAGTAATTCTCGCCTTTGAAACCGTGTTCGATCGCGATCATCCCCGAGGCCATATTGGCGATCAGCATGGGGATAAAGAAAGGCGAAACCCGGCCGGGCCCCTTGTCGCGGAACTTGTCGTGCTCTTCTTCGAACGTGTTGAACCCACCCACCCCGCTGGCCGAGAGGACACCAATTTTAAACGGGTCAAGCCCCTGCGCAAAGTCGCCGGCATCGGCGATGGCCTGATTGGCGGCCACACAGGCAAACTGGGTAAAGCGGTCCATCCGCCTGGCCTCTTTTTTGTTCAGCCCAAGGGCAACGGGATCCCAGTCTTTGATCTCGGCGGCATAGGTGACCGGAAAATCGGTTGGGTCAAATGCGGAAATGCGCGTAAAGCCGTGTTTGCCTTCCTTAACTCGTTCCCAAGTGGACTCGGCGCTCAGCCCCAGAGCCGTTACCGCGCCAATCCCCGTGATTACTACTCTTCTCAAGACTTATACCTCCAACTGTTCAATTAACAATTGACAATTGACAATTGACAATGATGGTGTCCGCTACGCGGACGTTATTTTAAATCATCGCGAAGCGATACATTCACTGTTAATTGATAATTATTAATTGTTCATTCGCTATATATGCAGCCCGCCGTCCACCACGATTACCTGGCCGGTTACAAAGTCGTTTTCGGCCAGGAATAAAACGGCGTGGGCGACTTCTTCCGGCTTGCCCGGGCGGCCGAGGGCGGTGGCGGAAAGTACGGCGTCCATTGCTTTTTCGGGCAGGACAGCCGTCATTTTGGTCTCGATAAACCCGGGCGCAATCGCGTTGCAGGTGATCCCCCGACCGCCCAGCTCTTTGGCCACCGACTTGGTCATGGCGATCACCCCGCCTTTTGAGGCGGCGTAGTTGGCCTGACCGGCATTTCCGCCAAGGCCGATGACCGACGCGATGTTGATGATTTTGCCCGCCCGCTTTTTCATCATGAGCGGGCTGACATGCCGGATGGCACAGAACGCCCCCTTGAGGTTGACGTCAATCACTTGGTCAAACTGCTCTTCGCTCATCCGGGCAATCAGGCCGTCGCGTGTGATCCCCGCGCAGTTGACAAGCAGGTCAATCCCGCCCATCTGCTCGACGATTCGGCCGACCAGTCCCGCGCAATCATCAAAGTCTTCGACGCTTCCGACAAAGCACTCGGCCTTGACCCCAAAAGCGCGGCAATCTTCGGCAACTTTGCCGCCCCCGCGCGTGATGGAGTCCTCACTGTGGCAGCCGACCGCGATATCATACCCCTTTTCGGCCAAAGCCAGGGCGGTGGCCGCCCCAATTCCGGAAGACGCCCCGGTAACCCACGCTGTTTTACTCATGCGCAACACCCCTTTCAGTTGACAGTTGACAGTTGATAGTGGATAGTTGACAGCTATGGTGTCCGCTCGCGGACGATATTAAAATGATCGCGAAGCGATACCTTTACTGTCAACTGTCAATTGTCAACTCTCAACTGTCCTTATATTCCAGCGTCACCGCGCCGTATGTAAGCCCGGCCCCAAAGCCGACCAGGCAGATCGCGTCGCCGGTTTTGATTTTGCCCTCCCGCACGCACTCGTCCAGGCAGATCATCACGCTGGCGCTCGAGTTGTTGCCGTAGCGCTCGATGGTCAGGCAAATTTTCTCCATCGGCAGGCCCAGCCGCTTGGCGGCGGTCTCCAGTATCCGCTGGTTTGCCTGATGGGGGAGCACCATATCCAGTTTGTCCGGCGCGACCCCTGCGCGCACGCACGCCTCCTCAACCGCTTCGGGCATGGCGGCGGTAGCGAACTTGTAGACTTCTTTGCCGTTCATGACCAGCGCGCCGAGCGGGTCCGCTATAAATGGCTCACCCTCAAAGACCGCGTCGGCCGGATAGAAAGGTGTGCCGCGGCGCGGGTGTTTGTAATAAAGATGTTGCGCACCGTCCGGGTCACTGTGGATGCTCGCGCCGTAGTAGCCGTCCCCTTTGCGCAAAACCGCCGCCCCCGCCCCGTCTGAAAAGAGGATGCAGCTGTTGCGGTCCTCAAAGTTGGCGACCTGGCTGAGCGATTCGCAGGCAACCAGTAAAACGGTCTTTACGTCGTCGAACTGCAGGTATCGCCTGGCCATGTCGAACCCGTAAACCGACCCGGCACACGCGGCCACACAGTCGAGCGCAAACGCGTTTTTTGCGCCCAGCGCACCCTGCACCATACACGCACAGGAGGGAAAAGCATAGTCGTTGGTGACGGTGGTGCAGATAATCATGTCCAGATCCATCGGGTCGATCCCCGCGGCCTCAAGCGCCTTGCGGGAGGCGTGCTCACCCAGTTTCCATGTGGGTTCAACGTCTGAGTAGCGGCGCTCTTTCATCCCGGTCCGCCCGACAATCCACTCGTCACTTGTGTCCAAAAAAGACTCGAAGTCCGCGTTGGTTATCACATGTTCAGGCAGGTAGCTCCCTGTTCCGGCTATGATCACTGACAATGTTTTCGACCCCCAATTATAGTTGACAATTGACAGCTGACAATTGTCAATGATTATATCGCTGTGCGATTTATTTAAATAACGTTCGCGAATGTGGACACCATAACTGTCAACCGGTTTTATTGTTCACAATAAATTCATAAAGGGACAAGGCTTCGATCTTGACAAAAACTGTAACGAATGTTATATTTGTAACAGTCGTTATAAATGTAACGGATGTTATTTTTCTAGCATACCCGCTCAGACAAGTTTTGTCAAGAGCGAACCTTATGATTTTTTGGGGGAATTTGTTGATGCGTATAGTCGCGTTGTGTGCGGGGCAGGGCAGTCAGCAGCCGGGGATGGGCAAGAGCCTTTTTGACGAGTATGGCGCCGCCCGTGCCGTTTATGAATGTGCCGGGGACATCCTCGGTTTTGATCTGGCAAAAATCAGCTTTGAGGGCAGTGCCGAAGAGATTACCCAAACCGCGATCTGTCAGCCGGCGCTCTTTGCCGTTTCGCTGGCCGCGTGGGAGGCCGCGCGCGACCAGCTGCCTGCGCCTGAAGCGGTGGCCGGTCATTCGGTCGGCGAGTACGCCGCCCTGTATTGCGCGGGCGCTTTCTCGATGGAGGACGGCTTTAAACTGATCGGCGCGCGGGCCAAAGTGATGGAAACCGCGGCCAGAGCAGTCCCCGGCACAATGGTTGCCGTGGCCGGGATGGAACCGGACGCAATTAAAGAAGTCTGCGCAAAACACGGGGATGCCTGGGCGGTCAACTTTAATTTGCCCAGCCAGACCGTCATCTCGGGCAAAGTGGACGCATGTCTCGCCGCCGCCGAAGAGATGAACAGCTTGGGTGCGAAAACCACCCGCCTGAATGTGGACAGCGCGTTCCACACCCCGCTCATGCAGCCGGCGGCCGACCGATTCCGCGACCTGATCAAGGGGATTTCGTACAACGGCCTGCGCTGTGATTTTTACTCAAACACAACCGGCGGCTTGCTCGAAGTATCCGACTACACCGACTACTTTGTCAACCACATGCTTGGCCCGGTGCGCTTTGCCGAAGAGATGGCGGCCCTGGCTGCCGCCGGAATCGACACCTGCATCGAGTTTGGCGCGGGGAAGACGGCCTCTACCCTGGCCAAAAAGAACAACCGCGCGTTCGCAACTTTCAACATCGAGTGCGCGAAAACGCTGGAAAAGGCGGCCGGTTCGCTGACAGCCGCCGTATAGAAACACTAGCTTTCTCCTTATTATACTCTCCCGCCGACCAAAGCCGGTTCTCGATTGGGAACCGGCTTTGGTCTGTAACTATGATGACTGCTCACATTCCCAAAACGCCGAACAGGCCCGCATATACCCGGCCACATCCATTTTGTAAACTTCTTCGAGCAGGCCGCTCTGAATGATTTCAGAAGCGGCGCCCAACGCGCGCACCCGGCCGTCCTCCATCACCATCAGCCGCCCGCTAAAGCGAATGGCCAGGTTCAAATCGTGAAAGACGCCGGCGGCCGCCCCGCTTTTCTGACCCGCCCAGTTTTTGAGGTGATCGACCAGCTCGGTCTGATACCGCAAATCCAGATGATTGGCCGGCTCGTCCAGCAAAAGGATTCGCGGCTGCTGCGCGAGGGTTCGGGCAAGAAACACCCGTTGAAGCTGTCCGCCCGAAAGCTTGGTGATCTCGCGGTCCCGCTCATCGAGCAGGCCGACCGATTGAATGCAGTCAAGCGCGACCGCTTCATCCTTTTTTGTGGGCAGGCCGAGCAGACCGCCTTTTTTGTGCGGGTAGCGGCCCATCATCACCGTATCAAAGACGGTGTAAGAAAAATAAACGCCGGAAGACTGCCCGAGCATGGCCAGCTGTCTTGCCAGCTGACTTGCGTTCATTGTGCGGATAGGCATACCGCCGATTTCCGCCTCCCCTTTAAAAGGGAGAAGCCCGGACAAAGCCTTGAGCAGGGTGGATTTTCCACAGCCGTTTGGCCCGACAATCGAAAGGCACTCACCCGCGGCAAGATTGAATGTGACCTCATGGATTACATCTAGCCCGCCATACCCGGCGGACAGGTTGTTAACGGTTAACACCGGCTTTCCTCCCACTTAAATAGATGTAGACAAAGAAGGGTGCGCCGATCATGGCGGTCACCGCGCCCACCGGCAGTTCAGACGGCGAGATGACGGTTCTGGCCGCCAAATCACAGAGCACCATAAACGCGCCGCCGGTCAAAGCGGACAGCGGGATGACCAGCCGGTGGGAAGACCCAAACACCCGCCGCACCAGATGGGGCGCGACCAGGTCGATAAACCCGATCACCCCGACAAACGGGATCGCGCTGCCGGTCAGCCCGGCCGCGGCAATCAACAGCGACCACTTGACCCGGCCAAGGCGGACCCCCATCGTCCGCGCCTGGTCTTCCCCAAAGGTCATAATGTCCAGCTCGCGGCTTTTGCCGAGCACAAACAGGCCGATCACCAGCAAAACCGGGGTGAGGATAGCCACAGCCTGCCAGCCGCGCATGGCGAAACTGCCCATCTGCCAAAAGATCAGCCGGGCGGCGTGCTCGCGGGAAAGGGAAATCAAAAGGGTGGTCACCGCGTTCACAAACAGTGAAAAGACCATGCCGGCCAGAATGACCGTGTTGTTCTGCATCTGGCCATCCACCCGGGCGGCAAAAGCGAGGGCGAGTACGATGGTCCCCAACCCGAACATAAACCCGACCAGTGGCAGGGTCATCACCCCGGCCAGCGGGATAACAAACCCGTAAAGGATGACAATGGCCGCGGCCAGTGAAGCCCCCGACGAGACCCCAAGTGTATAAGAGGACGCCAGCGGGTTGCGGAGTACTGACTGCATGACCGCACCGCTGACCGACAGGGCCGCGCCCACCACAAAAGCAAGCAAAACCCGCGGGAGGCGAAGTTCCCAGACGATTGAGATGTGTGCGCTGTCCAGACCGGCGGGCAAAGCGGTTCCCAGCGCGCGGTGGGATATAATCCGCAAAACGTCAGCCGGCGGGATATAAACGCTGCCCACGGCGACCCCGGCCACAACGACGGCCAACCCCAGCAGCGCGGCGAGTGCGACTTTGCCCCTCATCCAACAAGCGCGGCCGCAGCGCCGGACAGGGCAAGCTGGGCGTATTTCATGGATCACTTCTCCTTTATGGCGGCAAAAAAATCCCACCTGCTTGCGAAACCGCCGCGGGTGGAATTGTCACGCAATCACAGTGCAAGCCGGCCATGTCCGGTGTGCACTCGCTGACCATACCAATCCATACCCTGTGGAATCGCTACGGCGGCGGCCGTTAGCCGCGCGAACAGGGCAAGGTTTTCCGGCTCAGACCGAATCGCGAACCGCTTCGCCTTCTCGGAATATTATCCAATGGCTTTCCGCTTGGCGGAAGTGAAGCGGCCCTCGGTCAATACGGCAGCAGGACTGCTCGAGACTTTCACTCGATTCCCTTGTACCCGGTTCAATATTAGAATTTTATTGTAACACAGCTTGGCTGGCGGCGCAAGAGCCGGGGTTTCCGCGAAAAGTCCCGGACAAAAAAATCTTGACAAGATTTGTAACTTGTGGTACAATCTCGAAAACGCAGTTGAAAGTGGGGGATGTCAGGTGTTCTTGCATTTGTGCGCCAAGCCAAAAGGGCCGGAACTCTTGCCCTCTGATTTTGTTTTTGTTATTTGATCTCCTTATTTTTTAAGGAGATTTTTTTATGCGATTTTTAAAGCAGGAAAGGGGATAGATGTATGGAACTCAAAGGCAGGAGCCTGATCGAGCCGCTGGATTTCAGTCCGGAGGAGATGGACATGCTGTTTGACCTGGCCGGGCAGATCATCCAAAACCCGGATGACTACGCGGACGCCTGCAAAGGCAAACTGCTGGCCACCCTTTTTTATGAACCGAGTACCCGCACTCGGTTTTCATTTGAGGCGGCCATGCTCAGGCTGGGCGGCCAGATCATCGGGTTCTCAGAGCCGGGCTCAAGTTCAGTGTCCAAAGGCGAGAGCATCGCGGACACCATCCGAACGGTCGAGTGTTACGCCGACCTGGCAGTCATCCGCCACCCAAAGGAGGGTTCGGCCACCGTGGCCGCCCGCAATGTCGAAATGCCGGTCATCAACGCGGGGGACGGCGGCCACCACCACCCCACCCAGACACTCACCGACCTGCTGACCATCCGGCTGGAAAAAGGCGGGTTTGAGAACTTGACCGTCGGTTTTTGCGGCGACTTAAAATTCGGCCGCACCGTCCACTCGTTTATCCGCGCGCTCCTGCGCTACAAGGGCGTTAAGATCATTCTCGTCTCGCCGGACGAATTGCGGGTACCCGAATATGTCCGCGCGGATATGGTCAGCGCGGGGATGGAATTTGTCGAGACAACAAATATCCAGGAAGTCATGCCCGGCTTGGATGTCCTCTATGTCACAAGGGTTCAGCGCGAGCGCTTCTTTAACGAAGAGGATTACATCCGGCTCAAAGACAGCTATATCATTGACCTTGCAAAAATCAAAAACGCGAAGAAAGAGCTTATGATCCTGCACCCGCTGCCCAGGGTGAATGAGATTTCCCCCGAAGTAGACGCCGACCCCCGCGCCTTTTATTTCAAACAGGCAAAGAATGGGATGTTCGTGCGAATGGCGCTGATTATGGCTTTACTGGGTGTTACAAAGGAGGGTGAATCATGCAAATAGACAGCATTGACAGCGGAATCGTCATCGATCACATCCGGGCGGGGTTTGGGCTGAAAGTGGTCGATTATTTGAACATTGATACCGACAACCAGACCGTGGCCGTCATCATGAACGCGGCCAGCAAAAAACTGGGCCGCAAAGACATTGTAAAACTCGAAAACGTCACCGACCTGGACATTGACGTCAAGGCGCTGGGTCTGATCGCACCCGGCGCAACAGTGAGTGTCATTCAAAACCACCAAAAGATCAGCAAGACCCACCATGACCTCCCCAAGCGGGTTAAAAACATCGTCAAGTGTAAAAACCCGCGGTGTGTCACATCCATTGAAGCGGTGCCGCACATCTTCCATAAAGTCAACGACAGCGGGATGTACCGCTGTGAATACTGCGACCATATCCTGAGGCCGAATGAGCTGTAGTCAGTTGACAGTTGACAATGGACAGTTGACAGTGACGGTATCGCTTCGCGATGAATTAAAAAAGAACAAAACCCCGCGCGAAGCGCAAGCAACGGCAAAGCCGGACCGATGCCTCACCCACCACCAAAGGGCAATCCCGCGAGAGCGGGCAGCCCGGACTCTATAGACTTGCGACGTTACGCGACCGGTACGAAGTACCGCGCGCGACCTACCGGGTGAGACTTTGCGTAACGAATCTCATCGGGGGGTGCGGGGGGATTCTCAAGGGGGTGCCTGCTGGGGGCGTGCCCCCTGCACCCCCTTGAGTGCCTTTTTTCTGGTTACTCTTTTTGGGCAAGCAAAAAGAGTAACTCGGGGGCTTGGGGGCGAAGCGCCCCATTCTTATTCCATCGGAGATTCCGATAAGTCCTTAATGCCCGAAAGGCAAGGATATCGAAAATCCCGATAAAATCCCTTAAGTCTGAAAGGCAAGGATGTCCAACCAGTAAACCAAAAACCAACCAGCCCCGATCCAAACCGCGGATTGGGGCTGTAGCTGTAAATGCATTAATGCCGCGGCATATCCTCTCCCCGCCGGCTGCGCGCCGACTTCTGCGGAGCAATGTGAATCGCCCGCCCAAAAAAGTTCTCAACCGCCTCGCCAATCCCCTCACTAAAGCTGGGGTGCGGATGAATGAGATGTGCAAGCTGAGAAGCGGTAGCCCCGGTGACAATGGCCGCCGTAAGCTCACCGATCAGGTCGGTAGCCCGCCCGCACATCAGCTGCGCGCCCAACAGCATCTCGGTTTGCTCATCAAACACAAGCTTAACAAAACCGCGGTCCAGCCCCTCAAGCATACTCTTGCTGTGACTGGACATGACGTACTTGCTGGTCTTGACCGAATAGCCCTTTTTCTTAGCCGCGTCAGCCGAAAGGCCGACCGAGGCGATCTCCGGCTCAGTATAAATACAGCTGGGAATGAGCGAAAGGTCAATGCCCGATTGCTTGCCCGCCATCATACAGACGGCGCTGACCGCCTGGGCATGGGCTACGTGTGCCAGCTGTGGGGTTCCGCTCACACAGTCGCCGATCGCGTAAACACCGGGGATATTGGTCCGAAACTGCTCATCAACCAGAATCCCACGGTTGGTTTTGAGTTCCATCCCCTCCCGCATAATCCCCTCAAGATAAGGCAGGCGGCCGATGGCCAACAACACGGTGTCCACCTCAATGATGCCGTCCCCTGTCTTTTGGGAATAACCCTCAACGGCCAGCAGATCACCGGCCTGTGTGATCTCTTTGACCACCGTGCCGGTGTGAACGGTTGCCCCGCGCTTTTCAAGCAGCATGGCGATCGAGCGGCCAATCTCAACGTCCAGCAGAGGGAGCAGCCGGTCGGCCGCCTCGATGACGGTCACCCGAACCCCCAAACTCGCGTAGATGGACGCGACCTCTACCCCGATCACCCCGCCGCCGATGATGAGCAGATGTTTGATCTCCCGCGGTGTACCCTCAAGCAGAGCGTCACTTGTGATGACGCCGGGCAGGTCAATCCCGGGGATGGGCGGAATCATGGGCACCGCCCCGACAGCCAGCAAAATCCGCGCGCCCTCCAGCACCTGTTCGCCCTCATTCGAAGTCACCTTGACTTTTCCGGGGGCAGGGATGCTGCCTTTGCCGACGAATACATCCACCCCGTTGGCCTTGAGCAGACCGGCAACACCATCCCGCAATTTACCGACCACTTCGTCCTTTTGGGCATGGATTTTTGCCATGTCATAACCCACATCGTTTGCAATAATCCCCATCTCATCCGCATTGAGCATAGCGCGGTAAAGATTGGCCATATGCAAAATCGACTTGGTTGGGATACAGCCCCGGTTCAGGCAGGTGCCGCCCAGTCCGCGCGCGTCTACCAAAGCGACTTTAAATCCCTCTTGTGCGCCGCGAATGGCCGAAACATACCCGCCCGGGCCGCCGCCGATGACGATCAGATCATACTTTGATGCCAAAATTTCGCCTCCTGACCAGATATATAGTTGAAAGTTGATAGTATATGTATCGCTGCGCGATGTATTAAAAATCATGTCGCGAAGCGACACCATAACTGTCAACTGTCAACTGATGTATAGCGCAGAATCGGGTTGCGTGCCGCCGCGACTTCGTCCGGGCGGCCGACAACCGTGTTAACTGGGAAAGCTTTTGCGGCCTGCGGGTCGGCCATAAGGGCGTCGTAAATCCGGATGTAGGTGTCGGCTACTTCATCCAGCGTTTCTTTGCCCTCAGTTTCGGTTGGCTCGACCATCAGGCACTCTTTGACAATCAGCGGGAAGTACATGGTCGGGGTCATCATTCCGTTATCGATAATTGCTTTTGCCATATCCATGGCGGTCACCCCGGATGCCTTCGCCTCTTTTTCCATCGTGATGATAAACTCGTGCATACACAAGCCTTTGTTCGTGATCTCGAACCGCTCAGCCAGCCGATGTTTGAGGTAATTCGCGTTTAGTAAAGCGTGTTTCGCAATCAGGGGCAGGCCGTCTTTGCCGTAGGCCATGATGTAGGCAAGCGCGCGCAAAACGATCAGGATGTTCCCGTAAAAGCCGAGGATGTTCCCGACGCTTTCATCGCTTTGGTCAAAAGTAAAGCGCCCGCCGTCTTTTTGCACCTGTGGGCCGGGCAGATATTTTTGCAGGAACGATTTGCACCCAACCGCGCCACACCCCGGGCCGCCCCCGCCGTGAGGGGTCGAAAAGGTCTTGTGCAAATTTAAGTGTACACAGTCAAAGCCCATGTCGCCCGGGCGCATAACCCCGGCGATGGCGTTTAAGTTGGCGCCGTCATAATAACACAGCCCGCCGGCCTTGTGCACAATCTCGGTGATCTCTAAAATTTCCTGCTCAAACAGGCCAAGCGTATTCGGGTTGGTCAGCATAATCCCGGCGGTGTCCGGGCCAACCACCTCTTGCAGCTTGACCAAATCAACGCGCCCGTCCGCGGTGGAGGGCAGGTTTACGACTTTCATCCCGCACATGCTGGCGGTGGCCGGGTTTGTCCCGTGGGCAGAATCGGGTACAACGACTGTCTTGCGCGCGGCATCCCCCCGGCTTTCGTGATACGCCTTAAACAGCATCAGCCCGGTAAACTCACCGTGTGCCCCGGCCGCCGGCTGAAAGGTCATTTTGTCCATCCCGGTGATCTGAGAAAGGCAGCGGTCGGCCATATCCAGCGCCTCAAGCAGGCCCTGTACCCCCTCGATCGGCTGAAGCGGGTGAAGCCCGGCGAAGCCGGGCAGGCCAGCGACGCTGTCGTTGATCTTGGGGTTGTACTTCATGGTGCAGCTGCCCAGCGGGTAGAACCCGTCATTTATCCCGAAAGTTCGCGACTCAAGCGCCGAATAGTGGCGGGTGACATCGGTTTCAGCCAGTTCGGGCAGACCGGGCGGGGCTTTGCGGCAAAGGTTTTCCGGCAGGCTGGCCATCGGCACATCCAAGTCAGACAGATAGTACGACCGTCTGCCCGGCACGCTCTTTTCAAACAACAGCTTCATCAGCTTAACACCTCCTTGCAGAGAGACACAAGGGCATCCATCTCTTCTTTGCTGTTCATCTCAGTCGCGCACCAGAGGATTTCCCCGCCCGGCAGCGGCAGGCCGCCGAGAATCCCGGATTTTTCAAGATGCGCCATCAACTTGGCCGGATCAACCGGGGATCTGGTGACAAACTCGTGGAAAAATTCGCCGCCATGCGCGCGCTTAAACCCGGCCTTGTCAAGCTCTGCGGCCAAGTAGTGCGCCTTGCTGTAAGACTGCATCGCGACCTCTTTCAACCCCTGCGGGCCCATAGCCGCCATATAAACCGAAGCCGCCACAGCCATCAGCGCCTGGTTGGAACAAACATTGCTGCTGGCGGTCTCCCGCCGGATATGCTGCTCTCTGGCCTGTAAGGTGAGGACAAATGTCCGCCGCCCCTGGCTGTCAACCGTCTCGCCCGCGATCCGGCCGGGGAGCTTGCGGGTCATGGCGCTTTTGGCCGCCATAAACCCGAGGTAAGGCCCGCCGAACGAAAGCGGGATGCCCAGCGGCTGACCTTCACCCACCGCGATATCCGCGCCGCACTCGCCGGGGGTGGCCAGCACAGCCGCCGATATCGGGTTGACGCTCATAATCACTTTCGCGCCTTTGCTGTGCGCCAATTCGGCAATGGCGGCCGCGTCCTCTATCAGGCCAAAGTAGTTTGGCTGTTGGAGGATGACGCAGGCAGCGTCATCGGTCAGCGCGGCCGCAAGCGCATCCAGATCGGTCAGCCCGTCTTTGGCCGACAGGACTTCAACGGGTGACCCCGCCGCCCGGCAATACGTCTTGACCGTATCTGTTGTCCGGGGGTTTACCCCGCCCAAAACCACCGCTTTTGTGCGCTTTCGGTCTTTACACATGGTCACCGCCTCAGCGGCCGCGCTCGCCCCATCATACATGGATGCGTTGGCGGCGTCCATCCCGGTCAGCTCACAGACCATGGTCTGGAACTCAAAAGTTGACTGCAATGTCCCCTGTGACACTTCGGCCTGATAAGGGGTGTAACCGGTCAGAAACCGCTCTTTGCCCACCATTGCGGGCACGACGGCGGGTATGTAGTGCCGGTAAGCGCCCGCCCCGCGAAAAATGGTCGGGAAGACCACGTTCTTGTCTGCCATACGGCCGAACGCTTGGGCGATTCCTTGCTCGCCAAGGCCGTTTGGGATATCCGGGCCGTCTGGCCGGATGAGTGATGCGGGCAAGCCCTTATACAGCTCGTCAAGCGATTTCAGCCCAAGCGCGTCGAGCATTTCCTGTTGCTGCAAGTCCGTGTTCAGCAGATAGCCCATCAGCTGCCTCCTTCCAGTTCTTCACAGTAAGTTTTGTATTCCCCGGCGGTGAGAAGCTCTTCGGTTTCGGTGACCTCTTCGGCTTCGGCAAGCCAGGCGCTGTAAGGGTCATCGTTGATTGCGCCGGGCGTGTTCAGCAGGTCTTCGTTGATCGCTTTGACCACACCGCTCACCGGCGAGTAAACGTCCGAAACCGCTTTGACGCTCTCGACGTCGCAAAACCGGTCACCCAGAACCATCTCGTCACCCGGCTCGGGCAGGTTCACAAAGACAAGGCTGCTCAACTGTGTTTGGGCATAGTCGGTAATTCCAATCAGGGCAGTGCCCGCCCCGGTCTCTTTTACCCACACATGATCTTTGTTGTACTTGATGTCTTCAGGATAACGCATTACTTTTTGCCCCTTTTCGTAATTTCATAGATTTTAATTGGCAGCAGCGTGTAAAATGGCAGCGCAACGACCACGGCTTCGACCTTGCGCCCCCGGACGTCGACGATCAGTTTGGTACCGATATCGGCGAACTCTTTTTCGATCAGAGCCATCGCGTAAGCGCCGTTCATGTAAGGCAGATGCGTGCCGGAGGTGACCGCCCCGATCTCGCGGTCTTCGGCCAGTACCGGGCAGTTTTCCCGCGCGATTCCCTGGCCGGTGATCTTCAGCCCGGCCCGTATGGTTTTGGGCTCACCCTTTTCGCTCAGCGCGGATTTCCCGATAAAGTTGGTTTTTTCCATCTTAACCGCGAATGTAAGCCCGGCTTCGAGCGGGGTGACCTCTTCGGTCAGCTCGTGGCCGTACAGCGGCATACCGGCCTCCAGACGCAGTGTGTTCCGCGCGCCCAGCCCGCAGGGTACGACCCCCAAATCCGCGCCCGCCTCGGTC
Source organism: Oscillospiraceae bacterium (assembly GCA_009784625.1). Lineage (GTDB taxonomy): Bacteria > Bacillota > Clostridia > Oscillospirales > Ruminococcaceae > WRAV01. The sequence goes on from WRBI01000029.1 coordinate 24,680, forward strand.
AGTTTTTGCCAGAGCGCGGGTGCGTCTTCGGCCTTGCAGTAGAGCTCGTACCCGAACGACCCGGTGTACCCGGTTCGCGAGATCAGGCAGGCCACCCCGCCTATATTCGCGTTTTCAATAAAGGAGTAATACTTTTCCGGGATGTGTTCGGGCGACGCCAGCTTGGCGATGATTTCAGCTGAGGCCGGGCCTTGCAGCGCGATCTGCCCGACGGTGTCCGAAATGTCTTCCAGGGTGGTTTGTTCGGCCAGGTTGACTTTGATGTGCTCGTAATCTTTGGCCATATTGCCCGCGTTGACCACCATCCAGTAGCGTTCCTTATCCAGACAGTAGACCAGGAGGTCGTCAATGGTTCCGCCGTCTGAATTGAGCATCAGGGTGTAACGGACCCGCCCGGGAGCAAGGGTACTAAGGTCACTGCAACAAAGGTTGTTGAGGCTGGCAAGCGCCCCCGGCCCGGTCAGCAAAAACTCGCCCATATGCGAGACATCGAACAGCCCCGCTTTTTCGCGGGTGGCCATGTGCTCTTCTGTAATGCCCTTGTACTGAATGGGCAGCTGATACCCGGCAAACGAAACGATCTTGCCGCCCAAAGCAAGATGGGTATCATAGAGTGGGGTCTTGCGCTCCATTACGATCAACTCCTTTGATATTTTTATGACAACAAAAAAAGACGCACTATTTGACATAGTGCGTCTCCGTTTTTGTTCCCGAAAGATTCCTCCCGCGTCGGGAGTTGCCTTCTTAGGCGTCAAGTGCGCTGTGCCGATGGGGGCTGTAGGGCGCTCATCGACGGTATTGTATGCCGCAATGACTCTCCGGAGCGTTGTCAAAATCCGGTCCCGGTTGCCTGAGAGATTTCACGCGATCTCCCCTTCGGCGCCGCCCCTGCCCGGTGGCAATGGCGATCTCTCCCGGATTTTTCATCCAACAAGTATTCTGTTAACCGACATTAGATACATTCTAGACCATGTGATGCAAGATGTCAATAGCTTCCCCCAAAATTACTCTTGGCGGATAAATTTGTGGATGCAGGCGTCCAGCCGTGTTGCGTCGATCGGCTTTGAGATGAACCCGTTGAACCCGCTGCTCATGAACAGCTCGGCCTGGCCTTTTAAGGTATTTGCGGTAAAGGCGATGATCGGACGCTCATAACCCATCCCCCGCAGGATTTTCGCGGCCTCAATGCCGTCCATCCCCGGCATCATGTGATCCATAAAGACGATGTCGTATTCGTTGCCCTCGCTGATTTTGTCGATGGCCTCCTGCCCGCCTTCACAGAGCTCAATGTTTAATTCATATGCCTCAAGCATCGCTTCCATCACATAAAGGTTGGTGAGCACATCGTCCACCACCAACACCTTGCCGTGGGGCATTGGGGTTGGCTCGAATACCGTCTTCTTTGAGGCCAGCCAGGTACCGGTTTCGAATCGCTCTAAGCTGTCGGCCAATTCATTGCCCAATACTTCATCTCCAATTGTTGTCTGAGGTACGCGCACAACTACGTGGGTGCCCACCCCGACTTCGCTCTCCCACTCGATGTGTGCGTTCATCATCTGAAGCAGGCTGTAAACAATCGAAACGCCAAGGCCGGTCCCGCTGACAAAGGTTTCGCGCTCGTGGAACCGGATATATTCGCTGCTGATCGCATCCACCTGCTCGCGGGTCATTCCCAGTCCGGTGTCTCTGATCGAGATAACCAGGATCACGCTGTCACCTTTGCCCGGCTGGCAGCTGATCGAAAAATCCACCCGACCGGCAGACGTGTACTTGAGCGCGTTGGAAAGCAGATTGTTCATGATCTGCCGCAGCCGCAATTCATCCCCGATCAGTTTGGCGGGCAGGTTTTCGTCCACTTCCATGTGAAAGGCCACGTCGTTTTTATCTGTGTAAACCGCGTGAAGCTGGGCGGCGTTGCTGATCAAGCTGGCCATGTCGTACTCGGCTAAAATCAAAGTCATCTTGCCGGACTCAATCTTCGAAAAGTCTAAAATATCGCTGACAATGCTGAGCAGCGTCTTTGAGGAGTCGTGAATCTTTGCGAAAGCTTCTTCAAGGGCGGGGGGCAGGTCGGTGTTTCGCAGCTGAATCTCAGAAATCCCCATGACTGCGGTGATCGGTGTCCTGATCTCGTGGCTCATCTGGGCCAGAAATCGGGTTTTGGCCCGGTTGCTTTCCTCCGAGATTTCCAGCCGTACTTTTTCCAGCTCGCGGATTTGGCGAAGATCGTAGCTGTATCCGACCATAATCTGCCGGCCTTGGCGGGTCATCCGGACATAAGTCACCTCGATGGGTACTTCGCTGCCATTTGCGTCAATGTGCGTCCAATTAAACCTTACGTAACCCTCTTCCAGACAGGTTTTAAAGTATCTGGCCCACAGCTCGTCCGAATCGGTGCCACAGGGCTGGTTTTTCGGGCTGTACCGGTCAATGTCGCACAGAAAATCTTCTTTGCCCGCGACGCCGAGCAGGTCACAGACTTTGTCGTTACACTCGATGCAGACACAGTCTTCGTCCCATATGTCGATGAACATGGGCGAAGCTTCGTAAAGCGCGTTGATAAAGTCGCGGTCTTCCCGCTCTTTTTCTTCTTTGGCCTTTGTCGTGCGCAGATCGTGCATATAAGCGATAAACATATGAGAGTCTTGATAGTCTACCCGGGCAAAGGTAATGGCAGTTGGCAAAGGCTCGCCATCGGCAGTCAGGTGTGTCCACTCAAGCTGGACACATCCGTTGGCCGTGGCCTCTTCGAACATCCACTCGCCCTTGTCGGCAGCGGATCTGCCACAGGGCTGAACAGGTGCCGAAAAGTCAGAGAACCGCTCATTCATCGCCTGGACGAACCGGCTCTTGTCGCTTAGCCTGAACATTTTGACAGCTTCTTCGTTGCAGTCGATCATGACGTGGTTCTCGTCGTAAATAGCTACGGCCATTGGGGCAAAGTCGAGAACCAGCCGGATTCGCTTGTTCATCTCCTGGTCGTGCAGCTGCATTTCGAGCGCGTGTTCCCTTTGCATGATCGCTTGAATGGGCCGCAGGTCGTGGATGTATTCCAGGACATATGTGGTGCCGTTTCTTTCGATGCGCACACCGGTTACTTCAGTCGGCACCACTTCACCGCGCGGGGTTTGATAAGTCCACTCAAAACGAACGCACCCATCGCGCAAAATTTCGGCCGCAATCTCGTTGGTTTTTTCCAGTGAAAGGGTGCCGCACGGTTGATACTCGGTCCAAAGCTCCCGGTAGCGCCGTATACATTCCCCTTTGCTGGAAAAACCGAAAAACTCCACAAACTGATCGTTGAGGTCAACTAGGTTTGACTGCTCATCCCACATCGCGATCAACATAGGGCAGGCGTCCATATACATCATGGCCAGCTTGCCGACTTCCCGCCCCCGTTCGCGTTCGGTCTCGACATAGCGCGAAAGGTCATCGACCGTGTAATTGACCGCCTCTTTGATCTGTAAGAAGTCCCCTTTGTAGTCACCGGTTACTTTTCGGTCAAAGTTCCCTTTGGCCAGGTAGTTCATGACGTCTCTGATCTCGGTAATCGGCGCGTCGACAGACTGGGCAATCCGGTTAAGGCCGTTCATAATCTCGCGCCACTCGCCGCTGTACTTGTCGGCGTCGATGACGTAGTGCATGTCGCCCTTATCGGCGGCCGCGACAATCATTCCCTTGATTTCTGCGTTGATTGACTGTACACTTCCGGCGAGGTCAATCATATCGCGGATTAAATGGCCGAGTTCGTCCACACTGACCTTGGACCGGTCAACCTCAATGTTAAGCTTCCCATTTTTGATATCGCGCAGGATGGATTCCACGTTTTGAATCGGATCTGTGACAGTGCCTGAAATAAATACAGAAACAGCGGCGCCAATAAAGATAAACACAACGGTGAGCATAACCAAAAACAGAAGTGTGCGGTCGGTTTGGGCGCTCAAATTGCCGCTTATGTGGTGCATGAACGTTCGGGCGTCGTCGTCGAGCTGGCGGTAGTGGGCAAGCGCCCGGTCGACGGTAAGTATCCCCACCCGCACCAGGCGAATGGCTTCAAGTTCATCGTAAGCTCTGGCCGCTTCAATCAGACCGGCTATGTAATGGTCAAAGTAGCGGTGCACCTCTATCTCATAAGCGTCAACCAAGCCGTAAAGATAGTCGCGGTACTCGTCGCTCAGCCCCGGGTCGGCGGCAATATTTGCGCGGTAGCGGGTGAGCAGGTCATCGATTTGCTTACGCAGGTCGATGATGAGCTCTTCCTGACTGTTGATCCCCGCGATCGGGTCAATTGGGTCGTGGATATACATAGCGGCGCGGTTCATAGCCCGCCGGGCATCCATGAAGTGTGTGCCTAAGTCTTTGATGATCGAATAGCGCTCAAAGGGGTAAGAGAGCGCGTAAGTGTAACGATTGTCAACCGAGCGCAGGTTAGCGGCGCCAAACAGGGCAATCGCCACGGCGATTATCAAAAGCAAAAGAAACCCCAAAAACAGTTTGGTTCTGATCTTCATGTTTTTGAGAAATATCATTTTCACACCACCTCCAGAGTTATGGGAATGACAAATGAACCCAATTGTTCAGCAGAAACCGGCAAATAAGCCGGGGCACTTGTTCCAGGCGCTGTGTAACAATAAACGTATACAATAATTGTATCATAAAACACAGCGGCCTGCAACGTCAGCGCAGGCTTGTTTAACGTTATTTTTTGGTTAATGGATGAAAGTATTGGGCAATTCGCGGGGCGGTAAAGCAAACCGCGCCCCGGTTTATGGGGCGCGGTTTGGCTGCTGCGATGTTGACTTTGCCGGCCTGTTGTTTTTGCGGGCGCCAGAGGCGGGATTATGCTGCCTCCAAGCCGAGCCCGGCCAAAACCGATCTCTGTGACGCTAAAATAAAATGCGAAAAGCTCATAATCCGCATGATCATGAGCTTTTCGCTTGAGTGACTAGATTGTTTTAAACGCAAGTATGGCCGCGAGCATAGACCAATTCGCGTCCTCACAAATGTGAGAACGCGAATTGGTTCCGGCGGCCCGCCGATGGAGCTACTGGTCGGAATCGAACCGACAACCTGTTCATTACGAGTGAACTGCTCTGCCATTGAGCCACAGTAGCATATGGAAGGACGGTTTTACCGCCCCAAGCCGCACTTAATCTTTTTCTTCCTCTTTTTCTTTTGGCGTCAAGCGTGCTTTGATAACGGCCGCCACACCAAACCCAACGCCGCCGGCAATCGCACCGCCTATCGCACCGCCCAGCCCAAACGCTATGTTCAAAAAGACAAAAGTGAGAATGGCCAGGATAACGCCCAAAACCGTATTGCCTTTTGAACCGGATAAAAAGTTTTTCATAAAATAGCCTCCGGTAAGTAAATAAATCGAACACCATTTGGCGAACGCCGAGATACAGTATACCACACCGACGACACAAAAGTAAAGCGGACAGGCTATGCCCATCCGCTGAGGTGGTTATCCAAAAAGTCCGGGGGAGCCTATGTCTGTGCCCATTCCGCCCGCTGCCTGCCATTGTTCGGGTGTCATTCCAAAGCTGAAAGGCGTGCCGTCACTGCCATCATTATCGCCGCTGCTGCTGTCAAACGTATCTTCCTGCGCTTCGACAAAACCAAACCGGTGGATGATACACTGGCTGGGCAAGCGGCTGGTATACCACCCCGATCCGGTGGCCGGGCAGAAAGCGGTCGCGAGCCCGCCGCTGGCCAGACAATAAGTCATCGACTGAACATTTGGGCTGTCCGGGAATGAGATGACCTCTTTGTCCTCATGCAAAGGGGCCATAAAGCTCCGCCAAAGGATAGGCGGCGGATACCGCAAACCCTGATAACCCACGCTGTTCGGGACGACAAACCGCCGCCCGTTCGCGTCCACAACCACGCGGGTTGTGCGGTCAAAGCCCAGCCAGGCCGGCGCCACATAGTAGGGCGTCATCCCGACAAACCACTGGTTGACGTCGTCCTGCGAAGTGCCGGTCTTGCCGGCCACCGGCATTCCGCCGGGCAGGCGCGCGTCGGAACCCGTACCCATGCTGCCGGTAACCGTGTGCTGCAGCAGCCGGTTCATGACCACCGAAGTCTCGCGGCTGATGACCGGTATCGGGTCGCTTCTGTTCTCGTGGATGATATCCCCGGCCGCGTTTTCAATCCGGGTATATGAGAAGGGCCGGATGTAATAGCCGCCGTTGTTAAAGATGTTGTAAGCCGCCGCCATCTCAAGCGGGGATACCCCGTGGGTGAGCGCGCCCAGCGACATCGGGCTGAGCGCGATGTCGGTGTAAACGCGGTCCCCCCGCACTTCGTGGTCAACCAGGCCGGTAAACTGCAAATCGTTGCGCAAAAAGTGGAAGACCTGATCGGGGCCGAGCTCCTGCACCATCTTGGCGGCCACTGTGTTAACCGAGCGGCGGAGTGCGAGGTCAATGGTGATCGGGCCCATAAATCCGCTGTACCAGTTGACCGGCGACCAGCCGTCTACCGTGTTGGTCAGCGGACTGTCTTCGATGATGGTCGACCAGGTGAAGAAGCCGCGGTCAATCCCGAGGGCAAAGGGGCCGATCGGCTTGAGGGCCGAGCCGGGGTGGCGGCGGGACATGGTCGCCCGGTTAAAGGTGCGGTGGCCGATCTTTTCGCCGATGCCGCCGACTGTCGCGAGAATCCTGCCCTCCGGGTCAAGGATCACGGTTGCGCTCTGCGGATATTCGCCGCCGCGAATGTTGACCGGCGGGAAGCGCTCGGTGGTCAAAAAGAAATCTTCAAGGTAAGCCTGCATCTCAAGGTCGACTGTTGTGTGAATCCGAAAGCCGCCGGACATGAGTTCCCTGTTGGCCTCCTGGCGGGTCATCCCGAAATAGCGCTGAAAGTCGGCGATGACTTCTTCGATGACCCGGTCGACAAAGTAACTGGATGACTGGATGATCGCGCCGGTTTCGGCTTCGTGGTCGCGCAGGATAAGCTCTTCGCTGATCGCCTGGTTGTACTGTGCGGTTGTGATCATCCCCTGATCATGCATCTCCCACAGGATATGAAGCTGGCGGAGGCGGTGGTCTTCGGGGTTAACGTAGGGGTTGTACCGCCCGGGGAACTGGGTAATCCCGACCAGGGCGGCCGATTGGGCGATGGAAAGGTCAACCGCGTCTATCCCAAAGTAAAAGTTGGCTGCCGCCTGAATCCCGTTTGTGCCGTTGCCCAGCGGGATCAGGTTGAGGTACGCTTCAAGGATATCCTCCCGCGAGTAACGGGTAGAAAGGTCAAGCGCGCGGAAAATCTCCTGCACTTTGCGGTCAACCCGGGCTTCACTGTCCCCCGTTACATTCTTGACCACCTGTTGGGTAATGGTCGAGCCGCCGCCGGTGGTTGTCCCCTGAATGGTGCCGAACATTCCGACAAAAGCGCCGACCGTCCGCCGCCAGTCCACCCCGCCGTGCTCCCAAAAGCGCCGGTCTTCAACAGCGACCGCCGCGTACATGACCCATGGGCTGATCTCTTCAAAATCAACCCAGGTGCGGTCTTCGCCGCCAAAGTGCAAGCGGGCCAGAACGACTTCCTCACCGTTTGCGTCCTGGGCGAGAATAAGGGAGGTATAGCCCATGCGCACGGCTTCAAGGTCGATGTGGTTGTCCGCGCTGAGCAATTGGAGAATATAAACAGCGGTCACGCAGGCGACAATACAGCCGGTGATGACGCCAACCATAAAAAAGGTAGCAATCACCCGGCCGATCATGACAAAGACGCCTTTGATCATCCGGCCAACGCCCATCGCCGGCCGGCCGGCCTCCTCGTGTTGTTGCGGATTGTGATCCATATAAGTCCTCCGTAATTGTAGCTGAAAAATAGGGATTAATGAAGTAACGGACGCGGCCAGATACAACGCTCACTGTTATTGTACCATAGATGACCGCACAATGGGATAGCTTTCACAAAAATTTTACTCATTTGTAAAGGCTGCGCATATGATACCGGACGACTGCCAAGAATAATGGCAAGAAATGTAACCGATTTGTTGCCGAGCTGTCGGCAGCTGTATGGGCGCACGACGACAGTATTTTGAAGGAGGCCGGCCATATGTTTGATAAGCGCTTGTTGGTGACCGGGGTGTCGCTTGTGTTGGTCGTAACCGCCTCAGCGATGGCAGCCATACTCCCAAACCGGGGAGAAGAGGCAGCCATACCGGTTGGGGAACCAATCACCCAAGAGAGGCCGGCCAGAAGAACGATGCCAAGGCAAGAAGACCCGGAGCCGGAATATCTATACACAATTAGAGAACACGAAGGCCGGATTGCGGTCTTCAGTCCAAACGCAACCGAACCGGCAATGGTATTGGAAACCCTGATAAGACATCTGCCCGCCTACGATCAGATGGAACTGAGGGAAGGGATAAAAGTCTACACAATACAAGAACTAGAAGCAAGACTGGAAGATTACACAAGCTGATGTCAATTGACAATTGACAATTGACAATTGACAATTGACAGTTATGGTATCGCTACGCGATGATAAAAAAGAACAAAACCCCGCGCGAAGCGCAAGCAACGGCAACGCCGGAGCGACGCCCAACCCACCACCAAAGGGCAATCCCGCGAGAGCGGGCAGCCCGGACTCTATAGACTTGCGACGACACGCGACCGATGCGAAGCATCGTGCGCGACCTACCGGGTAAGACTAATGTTAGCGAGTTTTATCGGGGGGTGCGGGGGATTCTTAAGGGGGGCCAGCTGGGGGCGAGCCCCCTGCCCCCCTTAAGTGCCCTTTTTCTGGTTACTCTTTTTGGGCAAGCAAAAA